>NZ_MQWB01000001.1:3773118-3954487 GCF_002257665.1 Rubricoccus marinus
GGCAAAGACCGCGACGGTTCAGCCCGGCGTCGTGCTCGACAACCTGAACCGAGCCTCTGGCGCCCACGGGCTGCGGTTCGGGCCGGACCCCGCGAGTTCCAACCGCGCCACGCTCGGCGGGATGGTCGGCACGAATGCGACCGGCACGCACTCCATCCAGTACGGCAGCACGGTCGACTGGGTCGAGTCCGCCGACGTGCTTCTGGCGGACGGATCGCTCGTCACGTTCCGCGCGCTCTCGCCCGAGGCCTGGGACCATGCCTCTGGCGCCAGAGGCTTAGAAGGCGAGATCTACCGCCGCGTCGGCGCGCTTCTGGGCGTCCACGAGCAGGCCATCCGACACGACACGCCGCGCCACTGGCGCCGCGCGGGCGGCTACCGGTTGGAGCGGCTGATGGAGGCGCCCGAGGTCGCCAGAGGCCCCGGACGGCCGTGGGACGGCACGCGCAACCTCGCGCAGCTGCTCTGCGGCGCTGAGGGCACGCTGGGCTTCACGACCTCGATCACGGTCGGCCTGACCGAGAAGCCCGCGCACAGCGGCCTCGCAGTCGTCCACTTCCCGTCGCGCCACGCCGCGCTGGAAGCCGTCGAGGGCATCATGGAAACAGGCCCGGCGAGCGTCGAACTCTTCGACCGCGTGGCGCTGCGCCGCGCGCAGGACGTGACGGAGTACGCGCCCAAGCTCCACTTCGTGCAGCGCAACTCGGACGGCAGCCTGCCCGGCGCGCTTCTCTTCGTGGAGTACGACGGCGAGTCGCCTCTGGCGGTGGACGACGGGATGCAGCGGCTCGGCAAGCACCTCGGCCCGGGCGCCGTCATCACGCACGCGCTCGAAGACGCGCAGATCGAAGACGTGTGGGCCGTCCGCAAGGTGGGGCTCGGCCTCGCGATGAGCGCGCGATTGCCGGTCCAGGCCGCCGCCATCATCGAAGACGCCGCGGTCCCGGTCGAGCACCTCTCGGCGTACATCCGCGAGCTGGAGGCCGCGATGGAAGCCGACAACGTGGAGGCCGTCATGTACGCCCACGCGAGCGCGGGCTGCCTGCACGTCCGCCCCTTTCTCGACCTCCGCCAGAGGCCGCAGGTGGAGGCCATGGACCGCATCGCGCGCGCCTCGGCCGACCTAGCGCGCAAGTACGGCGGGACCATCGCGAGCGAGCACGGCGACGGACGCGCCAGAGGCGCCCTCGCGGAGTACTTCTACTCGCCCGGCCTCTACGCCGCCTACGCCGCCACCAAGCGCGCCTTCGACGCCAGAGGCCTGCTCAACCCGCACAAGATCGTCGACGCCAAGCCCCTCACCGACGACCTCCGCATCGGCCCCGACTACAGTCCGCGGCCTCTGGCGATACCCATCGCGTTCCCCGACGCCGAGGGACGCGACATCGGATTCGTGGAAGCGGTAGAAGCCTGTAACGGCTCCGCGGTTTGCCGCAAGACCGACGTGGGCACGATGTGCCCGAGCTTTATGGCCACCCGCGAGGAACGCGACTCCACGCGAGGCCGCGCGAACACGCTCCGCGAGGCGCTGACCGGCGGGTTCTCTGGCCTCAACGCGCCCGAAGTGGAGCAGGCGATGGACCTGTGCCTCTCGTGCAAGGCCTGCAAAAGCGAGTGCCCGGCGGGCGTGGACATGAGCCGCCTCAAAACGGCGTGGCTCAACGAGCGGTGGAAAACCGAGACGCCGCCCGCACGCACGCGACTCTTGGCGATGCTCCCCGAGATGGCGCGCAAGACCGCCGGGCCTCTGGCGCCGATCGCGAACGCCGCCGCCGCGAGTTGGCCTGCGCGCAAGACGCGCGGCGCCCTCGGCCTCGACCCCGAGCGCGACCTGCCACCGTTTACCTCCCGGCCGTTCAAGACGAGCGAAGCCAACGACCCCAACCCGACCGTTCTCCTCTACGCCGACACCTTCGCGCGCACGATGGAGCCGGAGATCGCGCGCGCTGCCGTCCGCGTGCTCCGCGCCGCTGGCGAGCGCGTCGGCGTGGCGCCCGACATCTGCTGCGGACGCACCTACCTGTCGGAAGGCTACCTGAGCAAAGCCGAAGCCCAGGCCCACAAACTGGCCGATGCCCTCGCGCCAGAGGCCGAAAAGGGCGTGTTGATCGTCGGGCTGGAGCCCTCGTGCCTGCTCACCCTTCGCGACGAACTGCCCGCGCTGCTTCTCGGCGACCCGCGTGCTCTCCTTATCGCGAAGCAGTCGATGCTGTTCGAGGAATGGGCTGAGTCGCGCGCCGAAACCCTCGCGGGCCTGACGTGGGAGCACGCTAGCGGAGACGGTGCTCCCGCCCAGGCGCTCGTCCACGGCCACTGCCACCAGAAGGCCCTCTCCGGCATGGACGCGCCTCTGGCGACCCTCCGCGCCGCAGGCTTCGACGCCAGAGGCTCGGGCGCGGGCTGCTGCGGTCTGGCGGGCGGCTTCGGCTACGAGAAGGACCACGCCGAGGTCAGCCGCGCGGTCGCCGAGGACCGGCTGGCGCCCGCGGTCCGCGCGGCCTCTGGCGAGACCGTCATCGTGGCGGCGGGCACGAGCTGCCGCCACCAGATCGAGCACGTGACGGGCCGCACGGCGGTGCACCCGGCGCAGGCGCTCGCTTCGGCACTCAAGCGGTAGGACCCCTGGCGCCAGAGGCGCGGCTCAGACCCGCCGGGTGACGTGCGAAAGCAGCGGACGCACAAGGTGAACACCGCTTGTTGACAGTGTCAACATCCGTCCATATGTTGACGATGTCAACAAACCGCTTTCGCCATGACACTCAGCTTTGGGCGCTACTTGCGCGCTGTCGCCTTCGTCACTCTTCTCGGGCTCGCCGTCCTCGCCGCGCTCCACCTTCTCGGGATTCCCCGTGGTGATTTGCTCGACTGGGGCGTCGGGCTCGTGAGCGTCTGGTGGCTCCTCCTCGTCACGACCGTTCCCTGGAACGTGCGGTTCGATGCTCAGGCAGCGATCCGTGACGCGGAGGAAAGCCAGTCGCTCGGGATCGCAGTCGACGCCTCGCGGCTCTCCGACGTGCGCCGCCTCTCTCGGCTCTCGCTCGCCGTAGCGCTGGTCTTACACGTCTCGTCCGCGGCCGCTCTGTACGCCGTCGCCGCTGCTGGATGGAGCGCGGTCGGGTACCCCGCCTCCGCGGTCGCGGTCGCGCTGACGTTTGTCCGGCCCGGTGCTCGCGCGTACGCGTACCTCGCGGAACGGCTGTACACGTTCCGCAAGGAAGTGCACCACCCGCGCGAGGACGTTGTCGAATTGCGCCAGAGGCTCGTGTCGCTGGAGTCCATGCTGGACCTCACGGAGGAGTCGTGGGCGTCCACGCTCGTCGACCGTCTGCGCGACGTAACAGTCAAGCACAACCGGCTCTCCGAGCGGGTCGGCGTTCTGAGCACGACCAACGCGGACGAGCATTCGCGTCTGGAGAAGGAGTACCGATCGGCTCTCGCGACGGTTACCGAAGACCGGCAGTTCGTGGAGCACCTGCGCGAGATCGTCCGCTTCGTGCGGCGCGCGTAGGCTCCTGACGTGGGCGTTCCAAGCGCTAGAGGCTCAGCGGCCGAGAAAGACGGCGATGCCGCCACGGAGCCCGCCCTGATGCTCAATAAAGTCGTTGAACCCGTGGAGGTAATACGCCTCGCCCGTTAGCCCCACGTTGGGACCCAGGCGGAGCATCGCACCAGCGGCCGCCTCGGCAGTGTACCCGGTCGACGTTTCAGATCCGTCTGAGCGCGCGTGGAAGGCGCCCGCCGCCGCCGACACGAACGGCTGAACCGACGCCTCTGGCGAGGCGAAGTAGTAGCTCACGAACGGCTCCGCAGTGAGCTGGGTCAGGGACGCCCGTGGCGCCTGGCTCCCGAACGTCGCACGGGTCGCGCTGACGCGAGCGCCTACCGCCACTCCATCAGCGAGGAAGACGCCGACCCGAGGGCTGACCCCGTAGGACGTGAAGTACTCCGAGACCGTGAGGCTGGCGCTGCCCCCGATGAGGAGGTTGCCCTTGCTCGTAAGCGCCGTCGCGTCTTGCGCGCCAGAGGCCAGCGGGAGGAGGAGAGCGGCGAGAAGGACGAAACGCATCGAATAGGTGTGGAAGTTGATGCCAAACCTAGTCCTCTATCCGGCGGGCGCCAGAGGCCAACGGCCGTGCCCCTACGGTGCCATCCACACGATCCGCTCCAAGATGGACTGAGCGAGCACGTCGCGGCCTGGCAGCTCGCCTCTGGCGGTCTCGGCGCCGTGCGCGAAGACGTAGCGGACGGGCCCGCCCTCGCGCGGCGTGCAGAGCGCGCGCCCGGCGAGGTCTGCGGTCCCGGGCACGCACGCCATGCGCCGGCCGCCCACGTCTGCAAACCGCGCCCCGGCTCGGGCGCCCTCGGGCCCGGCCACCCACTCGCTCGAGGCGTCGATGCGGCGGATCCTCTGGCGCGAGCGGTCCGGGAAGACCTCCAGGATCATGTGCCCGTCGGAGAACGCGTACAGGATCGGGATGGTGTCGCCCGGCAGGTCCAGGCGCCCCGTCTCGATCTCGAACCCCTCGGGGAGCGCCTCGCGCAGGGCCTCTGGCGAGAACTCCGTATCTGCCGTGATCGTCCCCGCCCCGCGTTCGCTGATGGTCAGCAGAGGCTCCTCGCCAGAGGCCGCGGGGGCCTCCGTACCGCACCCCGCCAGGAGCAGAAGCGCCACCAGCGCGGCGCTACGCGAAGTCGTCCGCGTCCTCCGGGTGGGTGGGGCGCACGAGCGCCAGAAGCGAGCCATGAGGCAGGATGAGAAACGTCTCCCCATCGTACTCGATCTCAATGGCGTCGTTGCGGAGGAAGAGGGCATAGTCCCCCGCGAACGCCTGAAGCGGGAGGTAGCGTACGGCGTCGCGCGCGGGCGCCCACGGCTCCGCGTCGGAGTACTCCGGGTTCGCCGTGAGGTGGCCCGGCCCCACCTTGACGATGCGGCCCCCTTCGACTGCGTCTTTCGCCCGGACGCTGGCGGGCAAGATCAACCCCGCCTCGGTCCGCGCCTCGCCCCGCTCGGGGCGGATCAGGACCCGATCTCCAACGACGTGAAAGGACTCGAACGACGGCACGGCTCAGAGGGGAGAGACGGTAAGCTAGGGGCGCCAGAGGCCTGGCGTAAACCGATGGTTCTGCATAACGGTCATCTGTTTTGAGCGTCCGTTATGGGGTCGTGAAGCCAAATGGCCCTGTGTCTAACCCTGCATCGTAGGATATGGAGGGGTTGTCAACACTGTGGCGCAGGTGTTCGCAACCTTGCATAACGGACCCGGCTACGGGTTCCCTAGCCCGCTTTTGGGGCCTCTGGCGAGACGCGCGAATGTGGATAGTTACACCGGCGAAACATGCCCACGGTGTGGACAAGCCGTGGACACCTCAGCGTTGTCCCGGTTTACTTCACGTCGTACTGTAAGTGTCCCTCGCAAGCGGCCCACGATGTGGCCCGGATGGCGGCACACACAGGACACGGTCCTGCACGCGCACCCTCCTGACTTCGACGCCATCTGCGGGGCGACCGGTACCGAGACGTCGGAACCACGGCGCGCGCGCTGCTGGGATGCCTCCCCGGTCCTTCTGATACCCCCCACCCATCCCCACCTGCGAATATGTCCGCAGACACCGCCAGCGGCCTGACCATCGACCGCGTTTTTTCTACGGAGGGCGAGCACCCCTTTGATTCCGTTGCCTGGGAGCGCCGCACCGCCGCGATCAAGAACCACACCGGCGAGGCCATCTTCGAGCAGAAGGACGTCGAGTTTCCCGAGGCGTGGAGCCCGCTGGCGGTCAACGTCGTGGCGAGCAAGTACTTCTACGGCGACACCGAGGACGGCAACGGCACGCCCGCCGACGGGCAGCGCGAGTACAGCCTCAAGCAGCTCGTCCACCGCGTGACGCGCACCATCACGGACTGGGGCCACGAGCAGAACTACTTCGCGAGCCAGAAGGACGCCGACACGTTCTACGACGAGCTCACGTGGCTCTGCACCCACCAGGTCGGCGCCTTCAACTCGCCGGTCTGGTTCAACGTCGGCCTGCACCACCAGTACGGCGTCGTCGATTCCGGGGGCAAGAAGATCTACGGCTGGGACGAGGAGAAGGGCGAGGTCGTCGCGGTGGACCCGTACGAGCGGCCACAGGCCTCGGCCTGCTTCATCATCTCCGTGGACGACTCGGTGGACGACATCTGGAAGCTGATGGGCGAGAGCGCCCGCCTCTTCAAGTTCGGCTCCGGCGTGGGCGCGGACTGGAGCAAGCTCCGCTCCTCGCACGAGAAGCTGAGCGGCGGCGGACAGCCTTCCGGCCCCGTCTCCTTTATGAAGGTGCAGGACGCGACCGGCGGCACGATCAAGTCCGGCGGCAAGACGCGCCGCGCGGCCATCATGCAGACGCTGAAGTCCTGGCACCCGGACATTCTGGAGTTCGTCCGCGCCAAGCAGGTGGAGGAGAAAAAGGCCTGGGCCCTTATCGAGCAGGGCTACGACGGCTCCTTCAACGGCGACGCCTACGGCTCGGTCGACTTCCAGAACGTGAACCAGAGCGTTCGCCTGGACGACGCGCTGATGCAGGCCGCCGACGCGGGTGAGGTCTACGAGCTGAAGGCGGTGACCTCTGGCGAGACCGTGGACACCGTGGATGGCCAGGAACTCCTCATGGCGATCTCCGAGGGCACGCACATCTGCGGCGACCCCGGCGCGCAGTATGAGGACACGATCCAGAAGTGGCACACGTGCAAAAACCACGGCCGCATCAACTCCAGCAACCCGTGCTCGGAGTACATGTTCTTGGACGACAGCGCCTGCAACCTCGCGAGCCTGAACCTCCGCAAGTTCAAGATGGAGGACGGCACGTTCGACGTGGAGCGCTACCGCGCCGCCGCCCGCATCTTTATCACCGCGCAGGAGATCCTCGTCGATAACGCGGGCTACCCGTCCGCCGACATCGCGAAGAACAGCCACGCGTACCGCCCGCTCGGCCTCGGCTTCGCCAACCTCGGCGCGCTGCTGATGAGCATGGGCCTGCCGTACGACAGCGAGGAGGGCCGCGACGTGGCCGCCGCGCTCATGGCGATCGAGCACTCCGAGGCGTACGCCCGGAGCGCGGAGATCGCGTCCAACCCCGCGATTGGCACCTTCGACGGCTACGCCGAAAACGAGGAGCCCATGCTGGAGGTCATGCGGATGCACCGCGACGCGGTGGGCGACATCGGCGCGACGTGCCCGCAGTACCTCCGCGACGCCGCGCAGGAGTCCGCCGACCGCATGGTGGCGCTCGGCGAGAAGCACGGCTACCGCAACGCGCAGGCGACCGTCCTCGCGCCGACCGGGACGATCGGCTTCATGATGGACTGCGACACGACCGGCGTCGAGCCCGACATCGCACTCGTGAAGTACAAGCTGCTCGCCGGCAAGGGCGAGGGGCTGATGAAAATCGTCAACCAGACGGTCCCCGAGGCGCTCGCCAAGCTGGGCTACACCCAGGCCGAGGCGCAGGTCATCCTGGACTACATCGACGAGAACGACACGATTGAGGGCGCGCCGGGTCTCCGCGACGAGCACCTGCCCGTCTTCGACTGCGCCTTCAAGGCGTTCAACGGCGAGCGTTACATCTCGCACATGGGCCACATCCGCATGATGGCGGCCGTTCAGCCCTTCATCTCGGGCGCGATCTCCAAGACGGTCAACCTCCCGGAGACGGCGACGGTGGAGGACATCGCGGACGCGTACATGCAGAGCTGGAAGCTCGGCCTCAAGGCCGTGGCCATCTACCGCGAGAACTCCAAGCGCTCCCAGCCGCTCTCCACCAAGGAGGGAGGCAACACGAGCGGCAAGACCGTGGAGGTCGCCGCCACGCCAGAGGCCTCTGGCGACGGCATGAGCGTGGAGCCGGTGATGCAGACGGTCGAGAAGATCGTCTACCGCCCTCACCGCCAGCGCCTGCCCGACGAGCGCCCGAGCGTGACGCACAAGTTCTCCGTGGCGGGCCACGAGGGCTACCTCCACGTGGGCCTCTACCCGTCCACGGGTCTGCCCGGCGAGATCTTTATCACGATGGCGAAGCAGGGCTCCACGATCGCGGGCCTGATGGACAGCTTCGCGACCGCGGTCTCGCTCGCCATGCAGTACGGCGTGCCGCTGGAGGACCTCGTGCAGAAGTTCGGCCACGTCCGCTTCGAGCCGTCCGGGTTTACCAACAACCCGCAGATCCCCATCGCGAAGTCCATCACGGACTACATCTTCCGCTACCTCTCGCTCAAGTTCTTGCAGGTGCCGGAGGTGGCCGATCCTCTGGCGGAGCCGGAGGAGGCCGAGGACCCGACGGACGCGGTCGCGCAAGAGGCCGCGCAGCACGGCTCGGCGGAGGACCAGTCTCAGGCGGACCTCTTCGCCATCTCGGAGGCGGCCCTCGCCCCGGAGACCTCGCCGCACGTCGGCGGGACTGTGGAGGGCGTGCTGGCCTCTGGCGGCGACGCCGCGCAGCCGAGCGGGCAACTGGGCGCCTTCCAGCACCAGGAGGACAGCCCGGCATGCTCCAACTGCGGGTCCATCACGGTCCGGGCGGGTAGCTGCTACAACTGCCCGAACTGCGGGTCAACGTCCGGCTGCGGCTGATCCAGATCTCGCTCATCTGCCTCTGGCGCCAGAGGCGGATGAAGCACCTGTCAATCCAGTACATCCCGAAACAAACCTCATAAACGACAACACCCCAGCTGCGCCAACAGCCAGGGTGTAGTCATACCTAATCATCACGCGGCGGCGGAGAAAGCTCAGACCGCGTAACTCAACGGGCACCCATGCTAGAACAGAGAGCCGCGGACCGCAAGCCTTTTCCGCGCGATAAACAGAAAAGCACCAACGAGAGCCAGTTAGAGGAGTGGTCACTTGGTCCAAGCCACTACGGCTTCATTGACGAGTCCTGCCTCACCGCTGAAAGGCATGGAGCGATTGCTTTAGTCTCAATGAGACTAGGCGCATTTGGCAAGGTGCGCGAAGCCTTCCATGATCCCTTTGAAAGTTGGCCATCCAGCCGAGAAGCCAAGTTCGAGTACGTAAGAGGAGAAGCCAAGGCGCAGGCTGCCTCTAGAATCCTACTGCGTGCTTTCGAACTAGCCGACCAAGGGCTCATTCGTGTCGACATCTTGCACTGGGATACACAGGACAGGTATCACAGCGTCTACGAGCGGGACGATGCCCAGAATGCAAATAACAGGGCTCGAAATTTGATTCGGAGAGTGTGTGTTGACAGGTGGATCGATGCCAGATCGTGGGTTCTGTACCCTGACAAGGGGTCAATAGTTGACTGGGCAAGCTGTGCTGAGAGGCTTCAACTGGGGCAGCGCCTGGGCCAAGCGAAACGTTTCCAGATCCGCGAGTCAGAGTCAGGAGACCATAATCTTGTTCAAGTGGCAGATTTGTTCGCAGGGGCGGCGGCGTTTTCAGCGAATCGACCCTCCTCTCTATGGGGCGAGAGAAACGATAGTCCTCGCCTGTCGGGTGGAGACCGCTACAAACGTCAGGTTGTTGAGAGGCTGCTAGAGGAATTAGAGCCAAGAGGTGTTAGGAGAACAGAAGGCAGAGGGCTCAGCACTCTGCGAACACATAAAGACGCAGCGATCAACTTCTGGCCATTCCGAACACCTTCTGGCTTAGGGTATGCTCCACGACGGAACAGCCAATCAGGTATCCGAACGCCGTGAGCCTCTGGCGCCAGAGGCCCGCACCACACCCCCGCCCGTGTTGTCATCCTGAGCGGAGGCGCCTCTGGCGCCGCAGCCGAAGGATCTGTAGTGCGACGGTGTCTCCCGCCAGAGGCGAGAGGTCGGATCGGAGAACTACACTCGGCACAGATCCTTCGGCGCGCTCCACTTGCTCAGGATGACGTTTTAGGACGCTGTAGGAAGCAGTGCGAGAGCAAGCGTGTCCCGCCAGAAGCCTCTGGCGTCAGCACCCACTATGGGCGATTTCGACGGGGGCGCGCACCCGGGCCAGCGGCACCACGGTACCATTCCAGGTACCCGCACGCGGCACCGCCTCCCCCCAGACTGAGCGCATGGCACTCCCCCAACCCCGCAACCCGCTCCACGGCATCACGCTGGAGCAGATCGTCACGGAGCTCGTCGAGTACTTCGGCTGGAAGGGCCTCGGTGAGGAGATCCGCATCCGCTGCTTCACGCACGACCCGAGCGTCAAATCCAGCCTCAAGTTCTTGCGGAAGACGCCGTGGGCACGGGAGAAGGTGGAGAGCCTTTACCTCTTCATGCTGCGCGAGCAGGCCCGGCGGGCGCGAGGCGTATAAACGCAGACGCGGCACGTCCGCCGCCAGAGGCCAGCGCGCCCAGACGGCTATCGGAGAGCCGACGTACGTCGCTCACACAGCGGGGCGGAGACCCGGCGCGAGGTCGCGCTCGATGTCCTCCCACGAAAGCGCCGTCTCGATGTCGAAGTCCAGAAGCTCCCTCCACGGACCGACGGCGCGCGCAACTGAGGCGACAACGGCACCACCGAGCGCGAAAGCAGACGCGAGGCTGGAAAAGGACGTGCGCGCCCGGGTCAGGCCGGAGAACAGGCCCGCGATGCGGCGGAGTGCTCCCTGTTTGGAAGGAGGCGTGGAGCGGCCGGAAGCATCGAGGGGCACCAGGTGCAGCTCGCGCAGCAATGGGCACTCGTCGGCGAAGTCCTGGATGTGCCCGACCGCGATCTCCCGGGCGGAGGCGACGCCGTAGATCTCGTCGGTCGTGTCCAGGATCCGCCAAGCCGTGTGCGGAAGGCCGAGCCCCGGGAGCGCGGCGGCGCCCTCAAACAGGCGCAGCCTCCCGGCCTCTTGCGCCCCGCGGTGCATCTGTTCCGCATCGGCCCACCGCTCGCGGGAAACCACGCAGGCGACCGTGCGAGCGTCCGTCGCGAGAAGCCGTTCCACGATTCGCACAGCGGCAGGGGCGGGGTACCCGATCACCAGAACGGTCGGCTCTGGGCCGAGGCGGCGGAGAACGCGGGGGCTCGTCAGGAACGGGACCGGGCTGGTGTGCCCGTCGCCTTGGGTCTGCGAAGGGCGAGAAGAGGGGGAGGCCATGAAGCGAGAGGTCGTGTGGAGCCGGGAGAAAGGCGGCGCCGGCACCGTCGGGAGACGGCAGAGATGGGGAAGGGCGGCCGACCAGTTGAAACTGAGCGGTTGCTCAATAAGCATAGTGTATACTGAGCGCCTGGTCAATACCCTGTCCGAAAACGTCATGCCCGGTCCCAGAATCCCCGAAGACGAGCGCAGAGAGGAGCTTCTGGCTGCGGCCTACCGCGTCGCCACGCGCGACCGGCTCGGCGGGCTGACCACGCGCGCGGTGGCCAAAGAGGCCGGCGTCAGCAACGGCCTCGTCTTTTTCCACTTTGCCTCTCGCGAGGGACTCGTCCTGGCCCTGCTCGACCGCCTGCTCGAGACCACCGTTCTGGCGCCCAACCGGGCAGGAACAGACCACCTCTCGCCCGTTCTGCGCCTGCTCCACACCATCGAGCGCGACATCGAAGGGCTCCCGCCAAACCGGCACCGCGTCGCGCTTCTGATCGACTTCTGGGTCATGGGCACCCAGCATACGGACGTGCAGGCGAAGATCCGGAAGGCTCTCAGCGACTACCGCGAGGCGTACGTGCCACTCACGGCGGCGGCCATCCGGAGTGAGCCGGAGCGCTACCCCGGCGTGACGCCCGAGTCATTGGCGGCGGTCGCCACCGGCTACATTGAGGGGTGCGCGCTCCAGGTGGTGATGGACCCCGAGCGGTTCGACGTGCCGGCCTACCTTGCCACGCTCCGTGCCCTCGTCCTCCACGAGACGCCTCCTGCGGAGCCCCACTTCGCCTGAGTGCGCACCCTGCGCTGACGGCCTCTGGCGCCAGGGGCCAGCGCCTCGGGCGCTCGCGCACAGTCGGCAGATTGGGAGTCGGCAGGAGGGGCGCCTACGGCATCTGGCGCGCCGTGGTACAGCCCCGCGCGAGGAAGCAAGAGGACCGCTTCTCGCCAGAGGCCCGGTCAGGAAGAGTTAAGTCTTATGATCATAAGATCCTGGTGTGTACCGTGATGGGCCCGGGCATAGCGGCGTAGGTGTGCCGACCGCGAGGCAACTCCCCTGATCCGCGAGGCCCCAGCATGACCCACGACCCCACCCCGACCGCACGGCGAACCACTTGCCTCCTCGCCGCGCTCGTCGTGTGGACGCTGGCGCTGCCGTCAGCCCCGGCTGCGCAGCAGAACCAGCTCGGGCCGCCAGAGGCCCTGCAGTACCCGCTGGAGGCACGCGCGGACGCCCCTCGCGGCGTGCCCATCCTCATCCTCCGCGACCAGATCGAGCGGTCGGCGGATCTCGCCCTGTGCCAGGTGCTGATGACGCATGCCGGACGGCCGATCCCGGCGGTTTTCGACGCCAGCGCTTGCGAGCCCGCGTTTGCCGCGAAGGTCCGGGACGGCGAGGGCATCGTGCACTGGGCCAGCGGCGCGCGCCCTCTCCGCTGCGGCGAGAACTGCATCGGCGCGCCCGTCCTGAGGCAGACCACCTTTCTCACGCGGCCCAACCTGAGGCGCGCGGAGGTGAGCGGGAAGCTGGAGTTCGTCGCCGATCCGCCCGGGCCATTCAACCGGGCTCTCACCTACCAGTACAACGTGACGTTCACGTGCGCTGCCGAGGACGGCGCACGGACCGGCGATTTCAGAGTCGCGATCGACATCCGAGAGCCAGTCATCGGCGATCCCGGACCGCTGGAGTCCGTCCTCGATTTCTTCGGGTCGGGCAACCTGTCGGGCTTTATCGAGAGGCGGATGAACGAGGAACTGTCTCCCATCGGGTCCATCTCGCAAAGCGTTGGGCGCTGTGCCTCGGTCGGCGTCTTCGCGAGCGACAACCCCGCAACGGCGTTCACGTCCGATGGCGCCCTGTACGACCCTGTCTCCTCGGGCGGCAGTGCGGAACGGGCCCGAAACCGCCCCCGTCCCGACGCCGTGGGAAGCTCTCGCGACCGCGCCACGATCCACTTCCTCCGCATCGTCCGCAAGAGGCTCCCGGCTCTCGACGGGGCGGGGCAGGCAACGCCCGGGAGCATGGAGGTGGGACAGTTCAGCGTGTTCCTCAACGGGGTCCACGTCGTGATCCCGCCGCTTACGCCCAACGCGACCGGAACGCTGACTCTCCCGCCAGAGGCGGGCGTCGTTCCCCTCAATTACTGCCGGACCGTGGACGTGACGGACTTCGACCGGCTCCAGCTTCTGTTCACGAACGGCCTCGGCGGGGCCGTCTGGTCCCAGTTCGGACGCGCGGAAAGCTTCGGGGCCGACGCCCTCAACCGCATGACGACAGGGCGCACGGTGGTCATGCCCGCTCGCGACGGGCCGCCAGACCCGGCAACGGGCCGCCCGACGCGGATCAAGCCCCAGTCGGTGACCGTGCGGGAGTTCGAGTTGGTGTACACCATGACGTACGCGCCTCGGGGCGACACCGTCGCGCAGCCGCTGCCGGCCAGCCTGGACCGCTCGACGGGGCCGGTGAGGGGCCGCGCGCGCATCCCCCGGCCTACGCTGGAGAACGCCCCGGTCGTTGTGGCCGGCACCGACCGGCCCGCGCCTGGGGCCTGCCGCGAGATCTAACACGTGGGCTCTGGCGCGCTGTGGTGGCGCCGAGAGGGCAGCGGGTACACTGGCTCTGCCACGCTCGGGCCTCTGGCGCCAGAGGCCTCCCTCGATCTGGGGATGCAGCGGGCGAGCCTCCGGGCGTTTCTTGAGCACGCATCCACCGCTGCCGCCATGCGTGCTCTCCCACTCGTCGCCTTTCTCGTCCTTGTCGGCTGCGCCACGTCGGCGCCTCCGCCAGAGGCCGCGCCGCCCGGGCCGTCGTTCCTCTCGATCTCGGAGATCGAGACCGTCGTCTCCGCAGACAGCGGGCGGTTCGTGCGTGAGGACCGCAACCGGGCGCCGGGGCAGCTCCTCCTCGGGCGGACCGGGCTCGTGCTCACGGGCGTCGTCGCGCAGACCACGCGCGACGTGAACAGCGTGGTGGCGCTGCCGGTGGACGTCCCCGTCTACTCCGAGCCCTGCGGCGAGGAGAACGCGTACTACAACTACGTCGACGACTACATCGTGATCTGCGACGACCTCGTGGCCGCGTTCGACCGGTGGCTGGTGGACATCGAGGACCCGGAGCAGCGGAACGACCTGCTGTGGGGCGGTCTGGAGTTTATCACGCTCCACGAGATGGGCCACGCGCTCGTGGACCAGTTCGAACTCCCCGTGCTGGGCCGCAACGAGGACGCCGCAGACCTGCTCGCGGCCTACTTCGCGGTGCGGAGCGGCGATACGGACCGCGTGACGGGCGGCCTCGTCTACTTCCTCTCCACCATGCAGGACCGCATCGCGGAAGCGGGCCCGGAGTTTATCGCCTACTGGGGGCAGCACGGCCTCAGCGAGCAGCGGATGGCCGCGACGGCGTGCTACCTCTACGGCTCCAACCCGCAGCGGTACGGCTACCTCGTCGGCACGGCGGCGTTGCCGCTGGACCCCGCCTCGGAGTACGGCGCGCAGCGCCTCTACGCCTGCCAACGCGAGTACAGCCTGGCCGTGCGCGACATCGAGCGCGTGCTGGCGCCGCACGCCCGCGCCGAGTAGCCTCTGACGCCAGAGGCCACGCGCCAGAGGCGGCCTACCCCCGCCGAGGGAGAGGGCCTACGGGGCGGGCCACCTGCAAGGGCGGAGCCGAGGCGGGCGAGGGGTTTCGCTGCGATCGCCGGCGGAACGCCGCGGCGCACACGGCTACGGGCAGCGCGAGGGCGGCCCACGAGAGGGCGTCGCCCACGCCGTCGGCGACGAGCGCTGCGACGAGCCCCACCAGGCTCAGCACGCCGAGCAGGACGGGCGGTCCCCAGATCTGACGGCGGGAGAGGACGTGGCTCATGACAGCGTTCGGGTGGACGGGATGCCGAGGGTCGCCGGGTCGCCAGAGGCCCCGTCGCCGGAGACCGCGGGGGCGGGAGTCGCCTCGCCAGAGGCCGCGTTGCCTCGGGCCGTGGCGAGCCACTGGTCGAACGTCACGTTCCGCTTTTTAAGCCAGAGGTATACCCCGCTGCCGAGCACGACGATGGCCAGCACGTCGAGAAGCGCCCACAGCACCTTGAGCGGGAGGCCGCCGTAGTCGCCGAAGTGGAGCGGCTGCGAGACGAAGAGCACCTGGGTGTACCACGGCATCGACGACACCTCCAGCACTTCGGCCGTGCTCGCGTCTACCAAGACGGCCGTGAACAGCCGTTCCGTCCGGGCTTCTTCGCCGGCCATGAAGGCCACGAAGTGGTGCGGGCTCGCGAACTCGTTGCCGGGGAACGCGAGAAAGCTCAGCACCTTCCCAGGCGCGACCGCCGAGGCGTTCGCGAGTACGGCATCGACCGAGGTGAGCTCGGTCACGGGCGGTTGATCCGGCGCGGCGTGGCGGCTGGTCATCTCGGCGAGCTCCGTCGCCTGCCACTGCTGGAAGATGGGGATCGCGAGCGCGTTGATCGTCCCCGTCAGGCCGACGACGAGCAGCCACACCAGCGTGGCGATGCCCAGCAGGTTGTGGAGGTCGAGCCAGCGCAGGCGCGGCGTCCGGTCTCGGACCGTCCCAAACTTCAGCTTCCGCATGAACCGGCCGTAGAGGACCACGCCGGACACGAGCGACAGCACGAGCAGGAGGCCCATCGACCCGAGAAAGAGCGTCCCTTTGAGCCCGGCGTAGAGGTCCACGTGCAGCCGCTCCATGACCTCCATGAAGCCGCCCGCCTCCAACGGGTACGCGTTGAGGTGCTCGCCCGTCCTCGCGTCGTACGTGTCGAACACGTTGATGGTGGAGCCCTCTGGCGACTCGCCCATCCGGATGTAGGTCACGTCGGGCTCGTCGGGATCGCCGACGACGAACTGCATGTGCTCGTCGGGGTAGCGGGCCTGGGCGTCGGCGATCATCGCGTCCACGGAGGCCCGCTCGGCGGGCACCTCCGCGAGAACGGGCGGGTCCGCGCTGTTGCCCAGCGCGTGGTCGATCTCGTGCGCGAAGATGAGCGGCAGGCCGGTCACGCACAGAAGGAGCAAGAACAGCGTGCTGACGAGGCTGCTCCACTTGTGGACCCACCACCACGTGCGCATGGATTTCGGTGTCTTCATGGGAGGTGCCGGTCTAGAACTTGGCGCGGAGGCCCACGCTTACCTGCCGCCCGGCGCCAAACGTGACGAGCGTGGAGGAGCGGGCAAAGGCGGAGGCGACGTACGTGTCGTCAAACACGTTCTGGACGTTGACCGAGAGCCGGAGCCGCCGCACGTCCATGTACAGGGCGGCGTCTGCGAGCGTCGTCGCGGCCGTCTCGATCGTGTTCGGCACGTTGCCCCACGTCGCGCCGATGTGCCGCACGCCGGCGCCGACGCCGAGCCCCGCCAGAGGCCCGCTGGGAACGGAGTAATCGGCCCAGAGGGAGGCGGTCCGGTTGGGGATCTGCGTAGGCCGCTGCCCGATCTCCGCTTCGTTCGCGCTCTCGGTGATCTCGACGTCGAGCGCCGTGAACCCGGCCGTCACGTCGAGCCCGTTGGTGAGGCTCGCCACGGCTTCCATCTCGACGCCTCGCGACCGGACCTGGCCGGTCTGGACCTGGAGAGACGTGTTGGGGTCGTACTGAAGGAAGTCGTCGCGGGTGAGGTTGAACAGGGCCACGGTGAGGAGCCCGTTGACGCCAGGCGGCTGCACCTTGACGCCGACCTCGGTCTGGCGCCCGCGCTCCGGGCTGAACGGCTCGCCGCTGGCGTCCAGGCCTACCTGGGGCAGGAAGGACTGGGCGTAGCTGACGTACGGGGAGACGCCGATGGAGGAGAGGTAGACCACGCCGGCGCGGCCGGTGAAGGCGCGGTCGTTCTGCTCCGTGACGGCGCCGTCGGCCATGTGGTTGACGGTCTCGGTCTTTGCCCAGTCGTAGCGGCCGCCGAGGGAGAGGACGAGCCGCTCGGCCCACTTGGTCTGGCCCTGGAGGTACAGCCCCGTCTGGGTCTGGTCGGTCTGCGTATCGGCGAACGTCGGCGGCGCCTCGACCTGCTGGTCGTAGTCGGGCGAGAAGAGGTCGAGTGACGGGGCCCCGCCAAAGGTCTGCTGGAGGCCCACGTCGAGGCGCTGGATGTCGAGGCCGCCCAGGATCGTCGTCTCCGTCGCGCCAGAGGCGAACTGGGCGCGCGCCTGGTTGTCGAGGGCCAAGCCGTCCAGCGAGCCGAAAGTGCCGAAGATGGAGCGCGTGAGCGTCCGGCGGTCATCGAGGAGGCCCGTGCTGTAAACCGTCACGTCGTCCAGATCGGAGGCGTAGTAGCGGGCGTTCTGGCGGAGCGTCCACGTGTCGCCGATGCGGTGCTCGAACAGCGAGGACGCCGACCACTCGTTGCGGTCGTAGCGGTCGGTCCCGGGGGCGCCGGTGTAGAAATCGGTCGGGACGGCGCCGAACGTGTTGGCCTCTAGCGTCCCCTCGATGGGGAGCGCCTGCGAGGCGCCGGTGTCGTCGCGCTGCACGTGACCGAGGACGGTCCACGTCGTGCTCGCGCCCGGCCGCCAGGTCAGCGCCGGGGCGACGTACAGCCGGTCGTTCTGGACGAACTCCACCTGGGTGTCGCTGTCGCGCAAGAGGCCAGTCACGCGGTACTGGAGCGCGTCTGTTCCCGGGACGGGGCCGGAAAGGTCGGCCTGGGCCTGGAGCCGTCCAAAGCTGCCGGCCTCGACGGCCACCTCGCGCTGGGCGACAAGTGTGGGCCGCTTGGAGGAGAAGGCGACCACACCACCGGGGCTTCCCGCGCCGTAGAGCACGGACGCGGGCCCGCGCAGCACCTCGACCCGCTCCATCCCGTACGGCTCGACGTTGTAGCCCACGGCGTAGTTCACGTTGCGGAGCTGGAGGCCGTCGCGGTAGAGGCCGGTCTGGGTAGCGTCGAACCCGCGGACCTTGATCCACGTGAAGCGGGGCTCGAAGCCCCAGGCTTCGCCCTGAACGCCAGGCGTGTAGCGGAGCGCCTCGGCGAGGGTCGTCGCGTCTTGGACTTCCAACTGGTCCTGGGTGAGGACCGAGACGGAGTGGGGCGTTTCGAGCGGGCGGGCGCCCAGCTTGCTCGCCGAGGTCAGCTCGGTCGGGACGAACCCGCCGCGGCGGCTGACGACGCTGATGGCGCCCAAGCTCGCCGTCTGCTCTGAGAGCGCGACATCGAGCACGACGCGCTCGCCCTCGTAGACGGCTACCGTGCGTGTGATGGGCTCATATCCCACGCTGCTCACGCGGACGGCGTGCGTGTCTACAGGAACAGCGGCGAGGACGAAGTAGCCGCTGGCGTCCGCCGCCGCGCCGGTCCCTGTGCCCACGAGTTGGACGGTGGCGCCGGGCACCGGGACGCCCGTCTGAGAATCGGTAACGCGCCCGGCGAGCGTCCCCGTCTGGGAAAGCGCGGTGGACGCGGTGAGCAGGAACAGCGCGAGGCCGAAAAGCGAGCGGGACATGGAGAGTGGAGGAGCTTATTTAGACTGAGTCCATTTTAGACTTGATCTAGATAAGGCGCTCGCCCTTCGCGCAAACCTAACAGGGACGCCGAAATAGGTGCTTGGAAGCCCACGTGCTCAAGGACGGCCCCTGGCGTTGGAGCCGACCGCTCATGACGCGTGAGGCCGTCAGCTCTGGCCTCTGGCGCCAGAGGCCTCTAGCGAGGGAGACGCCCCTCGAAGCGGACTTTTGGGGACGTCGCGTCCACGACCACCAGCTGGGAGGGATACACGACGGCGCGGCACGGGCCCAGGTCCGGCAGTGGACCGATGCGGACCACGAGTTCATCCCGCTCCTGCTGGACGGATTCGATGACATCCACAGCGCCGGTGCACCCCGCGTGGAACGAGCCGCCGTAAAAGACGCCGAGGACGATCTGGCGCTCGAAGTCGATGTCGGGGAAGAGGACCGGCCCTTCGTCTGGAGCCTCGCGGACGAACGCCGGGAGGGCCTGAGGGTCTCGGAGAACGGTCGTGCCGTTCACGGCGATCCGTTCCATCGGCGCCGTGAGCGTTGTAAACGCGACGGGTTCGCCAGAGGCGAAGGCGTCGCAGCCGGCGAGCACGACCAGCGCGGTGAGGACTACCCGTGACATCGGAGCGGAGGGGAGGAGGCCCAAGGTGGTCGCGTTTCTCGCCAGAGAGCAAGGGCGAAACGCGAGCACGCCAGAGGCCTCTGGCGCTGGGGGCTTAGTGCCCGGCCAGCGCCATGCCCGGCTTGTCGTGCACGGCCACGCGCTCCACGATCGCCGCGCTGGGCTCGTTCAGGCCTACGATCTCCATCTCGACGCCTCTGGCGCGGTAGCGGAGCACGGCCTTGTCGATGGCCGCGACGGCGGAAGCGTCCCAGACGTGTGCCTGTGAGAGGTCGAGGATGACCTTGTCCACGTCGGCGGTAAAGTCGAAGTGGTCCAGGAAGCCGGTGACGGTCGCGAAGAAGAGGTTGCCGACAACGGCGACGGTTTGGGTGCGGCCGTCCTCGCTCAGCTGGTCCTCCATAAAGGCGAGGTGAGCCACCTGGCGCGCGAACAGCATCGCGCTTAGCAGGATGCCGACAAGCACGCCGAGCGCGAGGTTGTGCGTGCCGACGACGACGCCCACGGTGACGCCCATCACGAGCGTCTCGCTAAATGGCACCTTGTCCACGCGGAGCGAGGACCAGTCGAACGTGCTGAAGGACACCATGAACATGACCGCCACAAGGGCGCCCATGGGGATCAGCACGAGCCAGTCGGAGAGGACCAGGATGAAGAAGAGCAGGAAGGCGCCCGCGGCGAAGGTGGAGAGCCGCCCGCGGCCGCCCGACTTCACGTTGATGACGCTCTGCCCAATCATCGCGCAGCCCGCCATGCCGCCGAAAAAGCCGGTGATGACGTTGGCGATGCCCTGCCCGCGAGACTCCTTGTTCTTGTCGCTCGGCGTGTCGGTCATCTCGTCCACGATGGACGCCGTCAGAAGGCTCTCAATGAGGCCCACGAGCGCGAGCGCCATCGCGACCGGGAAGATGATGGACAGCGTCTCCATGTTGAGCGGCACGCTCGGGATGGAGAAAAACGGCAGCGTCGTCGGCAGCTCGCCCATGTCGCCGACGGTGCTGAGGCCTCCGCCGCCAGAGGCCACCGCGAGGATCGTGAGCCCCACAATCGCGATCAGGGGTGAGGGGACCGCTTTGGTGAGGTACGGCAGGCCGTAGATGATGGCCAGGCCGCCGGCCACGACGGCGTACATCAGCGGCCCCGTGCCGACGAAGAGCGGCAGCTGCGCCATGAAGATGAGAATGGCGAGCGCGTTGACGAACCCGGTCATGACCGGGCGCGGCACGAACTTCATGTACCGCCCCAGCTTGAACACGCCGAACAACACCTGGATCGCGCCGGTCAGGATCGTTGCGGCGAAGAGGTATTGGAGGCCGTGATCGCGCACGAGCGTGATCATGACGAGCGCCATCGCGCCCGTCGCCGCCGAGATCATCGCGGGCCGCCCACCCACGAACGCCGTGATCACAGCGATGGAGAACGAGGCGTAGAGGCCCACCTTCGGGTCCACGCCCGCGATGATGGAGAACGCGATGGCCTCAGGAATAAGCGCGAGGGCCACGACGACGCCCGCAAGGAGGTCGGCGCGGACGTTGCCGAACCACTGCTCCTGGAGGGTGCGGCGGCTGGGCAGGGAGAGGCCGTACCGGCTGTCTCCAAAGATGGTGCTGATGTTCAAGCGGACGGTTCAGTCAACGAGGCGGCTCGGCGCGAGCAGGCCTCTGGCGAAGCAGGGAGGGCGGGTAGTGCCGCTCGACCCGAAAAGAGAAAGGACCCGAGCGACGCTGGGGTCCAAAGGGGTATCGGCGGGAGCCGCGAGAGCAGGAGGCGGCAGAGCCGAATGTGCTCAACCTACGTTTCGGGGCCTCCCGCTCGCGCCTCTCGCAAGGCGGAAGCGCTTCTCTTCACTGGGTTCGGGCACGCCGGCCACAGGCTCTTCGCGCACCGCTCCTCAAACAAGCGATGCGCGGTAGGCCTCTGGCGCCAGAGGCGTGGACGAGGCCTGCCTACTGCGGGCAGACGCCGGGGACCGAATCCGCGCGCCGGGCGCGGAAGTCTCCTTGCCCTGGCGTGCCCGCGGAGTTCGCATTCGGGTCCTGCCCGAGCCCTTGCGCAGCGGCGCGCGTTCTCGCGACGCCCTGGGAGAGGTAGTAGTCCTGCACAGCATCCGCGCGTGCTTGGGAGAGGGCGGCCTGGTCGGTCTCCAGGTCATCCGTGTACGCCTGGATGGTCAGGCAGACGTTGCTGCATTGCCGGACCGACAGGGCGTTCCGGTCCAGAGCAAGGAGATCCTTCTCGTCGAGCACAGCGCTCTGGAAGGGGAAAAGGACCTGAGCAAATTGCAGGTCCTCACAGAGAGGGTCGGACACCTCGACGGTTTCCGCGCAAGAGGCCGACCCGAGCGCGTTGATGGCGGTCACCCTCGCGGAGAAGGTCCCGGCGGCATCGTAGGTGTGCGAGACGGGGAAGGTGGTCACGTCGTCCTCGTCGCCGTCCCCCCAGTCGATGGAGACGAGAACGGGCTCCTGGGCGTCTCCGTTAAGCACCGCGTTAAAGACCACCTCATCTCCAGGCTCGATCTCGCTCTCGGAGACCGTGCATCCCGACAGGACGGGGGCCACGGCTTCCCCCGTGGTGGAGTCGCAGGCCGCGAGGCTAAGGCAGAGAGCGGCGAGGGCGAAGCGTTGGAGCATGGCTGGGTGTCGGGTCCGGAAGGGGAGAACCTACGCGGCGCGAGATGGAGACGTTCTCCGTACACCGCTGCGAAAAGCACGGGCCTTCAACGGCGCCCGCTTTGATTCCGTGCGCGCCAGAGGCTCGGCGGGCGCACACCGCACGCGCTAGCTTCTCCGTGTCCCGCCCGAAGCCCCGTGCGTACTCTTTTCCTCGCTGCCCTCGCTGCCCTCGCTGCCCTCGCCGTTCTCGTGCCTCTGGCGGGTTGCGCCGTTCCCTACAACGTGGGGCAAACCGCGCGCACGACTCCAAAGGGCGTCGCGGTCCCGAGCGCGACCTTCCAGTACGCCTCTCACGACCGCCTTCGGGAACCAGGCGACGACGACAACCCCGCGTTCATGCTCAGCAACGGGGTCCGTCTGGGGCTCGACGAGCGGTCCGATATCGGGCTCCGCATCGTCGGCGTGGGCGCAGTGGTGACCTACGGGCGGCGGCTGACAGGGATGCCTGGGACCGACGCCGGGACGACGCTTCTGGCGGGCGGAGGCATCCTGTTTGGCGGCGGCGGGCACGCGCATCTGGAAGCCAGCGTCGTGACCTCGGCGGCATCCATCGGCGAGCTCACGCCCTACGGCGGGGTGCGCGCCCAGTACCTCGGCCCCTTCGGCAACGACAACGAGAACGTGTTCGCGACCGGCGTCTTTGGCGGGATCCGGTTCGGCGAGCCCAATCTCGCGATCGCGCCGGAACTCGGCCTCTTCTACAGCCCCACGTCGGGGTTCGGTGAGAGCGACCTCGTGGTGGTGCCCAGCGTGACCGTGCGCGGATCGGGCCTCTTGCGCGCTCTAGGGCTTTAGCGCGGGCTTCGCCACGCCAGAGGCGAGCTCTCGTGCCGAGACGCCACAGCGAGGGCGCCCTTTCCCCCCGCACACGAGGCCGCCCGCGTCGGCCGTTCGGGGCTTCTGGCGCCAGAGGCCATGGATTCGCATTGCCTCTGGCGAGAGCGGATCCGCGCCTGGGTCTGCCCCTAATTTCCCGTCTCCTCCTCCTCTCTGACTGATGCCCACCTGTCCCCGCTGCGTTCTCTTCGCCCTCCTCCTTGGGGTCCTCGCGTTCAGCGGGTGCGATACCAACAACCCCGGCTCCAGCCTGACCGAGGTGCAGGGCGTTTACGCCATCACGGAGCTTTCCTTCAACCCGGATCAGCCCGAGGTCCTCGCGGATATCGACGTGCTGGCAGGCCTCCGCGCGGGGGCGACCATCGAGGTGGTCGGGGATGGCCAGGCGGTCGTGCGATTTGAGCGCATCGGCAGCGCTAGCCAGCTCGTGATCGGCACGGCGCGCGCCACCTCGCGGTTGGTCAGCGTCACGGCCCGTACGGACGCCGATGCCGGCAAGCTGGAACGCATCCTGCTGCCCGCTGCCTTCTCGCTCAACCGTGATGAGGTAAACGCCAACCGCCTCTCGGCGAACATCGACGTCGACGGTGTGGACCTTGAGGCCTACGACCCGCAGTATGGCAGCCTCAACGATGTCAGCGGCCGCCTCACGATCACGCTGAACCGCACGAACCCGTAATGATCCGGGCGGCCTCTGGCGCCAGAGGCCGACGGCACCGTTTGGAGCGCATACAGAAACGCCCCGGTCGTGAGAAACGGCCGGGGCGTTGCATGTGGGATCTCTCGCCAGAGGCTTAGGACTCCTCGGGGGAGTACACGTCCTTGAGGATGCCTTGGAGCTTGGTGCGGCCGCGGTTGATGCGGCTCTTGACCGTGCCCATCGGGAGGCCCGTGATCTCAGCGATCTCCTCGTAGGCGAGCTGCTGCACGTCGCGGAGGACGACGACCTCGCGGAACTCCTCGGGGATCTGGCTCAAGGCGTCCTGGATGTGGCGGTCCTGGATGGTGCTCTCAGCGTGGGTGTCGGGCGAGAACGTCTCGTCCGGGATCTCGACCTCGTACTCCTCGTCGTCCCGGTTGGTGGACTGGAGGCTGTACACGCGGCGGCGCTTGCGCTTGCGGTACTCGCTACGTGCGAGGTTGCCCGCGATAGTGTAGAGCCAGGTCGAGAACTTGGCAATTCGGCGGTAGCTGTGCCGGTTGCGGTACACGCGGAGGAACGTCTCCTGCAGGAGATCCTCGCCCTCCTTCACATCTCCGAGGAAGCGGTAGATGTAGTTCGTCAGCGGGTCGTGGTAGCGCTTGACAAGGATGTCGAACGCTTCGACGGTGCCCATCTGGAACTGAGACATCAGATCCTCGTCTGTCATCTCGACGAGCACGTCATGGTTGCGGCGGCCCGGCGTTTCGGGGCGGGCGGCGGCCTTGGCGAAGGTTTGCTTCTTGAGAGTGGGCATCGAGATGGGAGCTAAGGAGAGGTGGTCGGTCCGTGCCACCGGCAAGCGTGGCAGGACTGAGTGGATGTTCAAAGGCCGTGCCCATCTGCCTGTTGTAACAGCGAACGGGGGAATGCATTAGGGGCACTGTGGCGTTTCGGAGCACGCCAGAGGCCTGCTGCGGTATGGCCGGGAGGCCTCTGGCGCGCGTCAACCGGGCGTAAGGCGGCGGATGAGCAAGGCGAATACAGCCTGTGGATCGCGCTGAGACCCGCCTTTGAGCTCTGCATCGGCGGCAAGGAGCGCGCCAAAGGCGGCCGGCAGGCGGGGCCCCAGGCGCCGCTCGGCGGCGATGTACTCGCGGAGGACGAACGGCGGCACGCCGACCTGTCGGGCCATCTGGTTTTCGGGCACGCCTTGTTCCCGACAAGCTGTCACCTTCCAGACTTTCTGGATGTACGCCCCGAGCAGGGCGATCATCCGAATGGCTTCTCCGCGACGGTTCGTCGCGAGGCCCATCAGCGAGAGGCCGATGCCGAGCGCGCGGGCGCGGTCGCCCCCTGCGATGGCGCTCTGGAGCTCGAAGACGTTCTCCTCGCGGCTGTGGCCCGCCGCCTGCACGATGTCATCGCGCGTGACGCGGTCCCGGCTACCGACGTAGGTGACCAGTTTGTCCACCTCTCCGGCGACCGTCCGAAGGTCCGGGCCGGAGAGATCTGCGAGCATCTGGGCGGCGCCGCTCTCGGTGGCTTTCCCCTGCTCGCGGAAGCGGCTCTCCACCCAGCCGTGGAGCTGGCGGTCCTTGAGCGTCGCGAACTCCGAGGCGACGGCATGCTGCTTGAGCGCGCGGTACGGATGGTGCGAGAGGTTGGGCTTGGAGTTGCAGCACAGGATGACAACGGCCGTCGGGTTGGGCTGCGCGGCGTAGGCGCTGAACAACTTGTTGTCGTCCAGTTGCTCGAACCCGCGCACGATGACGACGCGCCGCTCCGCCATCATGGGGAACTGAGCGCACTGAGCCAGGACGGACTGCGCTTGCGCCTCGGGGCCGAAGATGACGTCGAGGTTGAAGTCCCGCTCGTGCGGCGCGACGAGCCCAACGGCCAGCCGCTGCAACTCGTCGATGAGGTAGCCTTCCTCGCCATAGAGGAAGTAGAGCGGCTTGACGTTGCCGCTCTGGAACGCTGTCCGCAGGTCCTCAAAAGAGGGGCCGGTGTTCTTCCCTTTAGCCATACGGGAAGCTACGGCCCGGCCTCTGGCGCGGTCCGCCCGTCCGGCGCGAAGACGGGAGGCCTCTGGCGCCAGAGGCCTCCCTACGCCAGAGCGGTCTCGCCCGGTTGGGCGTGCGGCTCAGTCCGTCGCCACGCGGAGGCCGTGGAAGGCGACCGGCACGTCCGCGACGCCGTCCACGACGAACTGCACGCGGATGTCCTGCCCGAAGTCGGCGTCCGAGACGGAGGCGACGAGCGCGTCGCCGAGGTAGAGGCGAGCCTCCGCGCCATCGACCGCGAGGCGGACCGGGATCTCGTCGGCGCCGGCGATCTCGGGCGAGACGTACTCGCCGCCGCTGGCGCTGCCGAGCGCTAGGCCGCTCTCGCCGTCCACGATGACGTAGCTCTCGCCTGCGGGATCGCCACTCTCGCTGGCGACGGAGATCTGGATAAACGGCGTCGCGCCAGAGGCCAGGAGATCGAACTCGACGGTGAACGCGTCAGGCATCGGGCCGTCCAGGACCACGTCGAAGGCGCCGGACTCCGACGCTTCGAGGGCGCCGTCGTCGGTGAGCGCGAAGGCGCCACCCCAGACGTGGATGCCGCCGGGCAGCGTACCGGGATCGCCGCCGAGCTCGAAGACGACGGTCGCGCCGGGAGCGAAGGCGCCGCCAGAGGCCTCGGCGGTGGCGGTGCTGTCACCCATGAAGCCGTTGATGGCGGCGCTGCTGCGGCGCTCCACGTCTTTCCGCACGGCGTCCACGCCGGACTGGATGGTGGACTTGGCGGCATCGCGGGCGCGTTGCCAGAACGACTGCGCGCTCGTAGGGGCGGCGGTCGCTACGAGAAGGACGATCAGGAGGGGGAGGGAAAAGCGGGAACGCGTCATGGCTAGAAAGGGGGGCTCCCCCTTTCGTGCGTCGTTCGCCCCCGAGAAGGACCATCGCCCCCCCAGAAATGCGATGGCCTCTGGCGCCAGGGGCCGCAGGCACCTACCGCTCCAGCGTGGTCTCCAGCCAGCCCAGAACGTGCTCGCGGTAGGCCTCTGGCGCGAACCGGTAGAGGTCCTGGTGCGCCGCGCCAGAGGCGATCCACAGCGCTTTGGGCTCGGGCGCGTTGGCGTAGAGGCGCCGGGCCTCCTCGGGCGTGGCGTGCTCGTCTTCGGTGCCGCTGGCGACGAGCACGGGCGCGTTCGCGTCGCGGATGGCGGCCTCTGGCGCGAGGGAGTCCAGCGGGACGCCGAGGCGGAGCCGCACCTGGGAGGTGAGGACGGGTGCCAGGGGCCTGCCGATACCGCCGAGGCGCATCGTGAGCCGGTTCTCGGTCGCCTGCGCAAGCGAGCCGTAAACGGACTCGATCACGAGGGCGTCGGCGCCGAGGTCGGCCCCGGCGTAGAGCGCCGCGGCGCCGCCCATGGACTGCCCGACGACCGCCACGGGCGCGCCGGGAAGCCTCTGGCGCATCCACGCAACGGCCGCGATGGCGTCGTCCTGCTCGCGCCAGCCGAAGGTGATCTGGTCGCCAGGGCTCTCGCCGTGGGCCTGGAAATCGAAGAGGAGCACGGCATAGCCGGCGTCTCGGAACAGCCGCGCGCGCTCGGTCAGGCTGCGGCGGTCGGCGCGGACGCCGTGCATCAGCACGACGGCGCCTCTGGCGCCAGCCTCTCCGCTAGAATCCGCGGGCACGAACCACGCCGCCAAGTCGGCGCCAGAGGCGCTGGGGATACCGACCGTCTCGGCGCCGAGGTCCGCGGGCGGCGGCCCGATCTCTCGTGGGACGGGGGCCGTCAGCAAAGAGCCGAGGGCGAGCACGCCGCTGATGCCGACGAGAAGGGCGGCGCCTACGATGAGGCTCGTGACCTTCGCCCGCCGGGTCATCCCCGCGTGCGTTGCGAGATGTCCGCGCTGTGCAGGCGGTAGGCCAGCGTTTTCAATTCGTCCGCGTCGCGCCGCACGATGTCAAGCGCGAGGCCGTAGAGGTCCATCGTTTCGTCGCCCAGCGTGAGGGGCCGGTCCCACACCTCTGGCGCGATCTCGGCCACGCGCGCCGCCAGAGGCTGGCGCTGGGCGCGGACGTCGGCCAGAAGCTCATGGAGGTCGCGCTCGTTGGCGCCCTCGCCGAGCGCGCTCAGGTCCGGGACGGCAAACGTGGGCGCCTCTGGCGACGCGCCGGAGGCCTCGATCTGGTCCAGCCAGCCGGGGTACACGTCGCGGTCGAGCGCGGCGAGGGCCTGGAGGGTCTCTTTGACCGTCCGCTCTTCGGGGACGGGCGCCTGGTCCACGGCCCAAGCGGGCAGGTCTGCCAAAAGTGGGCCCAGCGCGGCGGCCTCGTCGGCCAGCCAGCCGAGTTGGTCCACGAGGGCAAGCCGGCGCGCTTCGAGCACGGCGGGCTCGCGCGAGGGCTCGCGGTATCTGTCGAGGTCAACCATGGGCCAGTGGGAATGGGCCAGGAGCCAGCGGGGGCGCTACTGGCCACTCCCCACTCGCGACTGGCTACGCGTCAGCGATGACTTCCGTGTTCGGCGGCTCGTGCTCGTCGGCGCGCGCGAGGGACTCCTCCAGACCGGCCATGTAGTCCAGGCGGTTGCGGAGCGTGTGGACGTTGTTGTCCTGGCGGTGCTTCCAATCGCCAGAGGGCGCGCCGTTGCGCCGAAGCTGGAGGAAGTTGAGCCGGTCCGTGAGCCGCTCCTTGGGCACGAGGAGTTTGTCGATGCCGAAGTGCGCCTCCTCGCGGTCCTGGAACGTGAGGTCGTACTCCTTGGACATCACGATGGCCTCCTCGGGGCAGACCTCTTCGCAGAAGCCGCAGTAGATGCACCGCAGCATGTTGATCTCGAACCACTCGGGCTCGCGCTCCTTGATGTCGTCGGTGACCTCGTGAGCCTGCATCGAGATCGCCAGGGGCGGGCACGAGCGGGCGCAGAGGCCGCAGGCCACGCAACGCGGGCGGCCCTGCTCCTCCACGAGGACGGGGCGGCCACGGTAGCTATCCGGCGGGTACCACTGCTCCTCCGGGTACTGGAAGGAGTAGCTCTCCAGCTTCATCTTGGAAGCGGAGTAGCCGAGGCCCTTAAAGATCTCCGGGAGGTAGAGGCGCTCCCAGAAGTTGAGCTTGCGCTCATCGGGCGTGGATTTGTCGACGAACTGGCCGGGCATGGACGGTGGTTTCGGTCTCGGGTGAAAGCTACGCCTCTGGCGGGGCGCGGTTCGCCCTCGGCGCGGCGCTTCGGGACGTGTTCACCGCCAGAGGCGTGGCGTCGTGGCCTCGGGCGCCCGAGGGCGGGTCAGCGAACGACGGTCACGAGCCGCGTTGTGCGGCGCTCTCCCGCCGTCGCCTCCACGGCGTAGACGCCTGGTGCGAGGTCCCCCGGAAGCTTCAATGCCACGTCGCCAGAGGCCTGTGGCCCGTCTGCCAGAACCGCGACCTCGCGGCCGAGCATGTCCAGCACGCGGACGCGGACGGCTTCTGGCGCGGTGAGCGCGAGGCGGACGGTGGCGCCGCCGCGCGCGGGGTTCGGCGCGACGGTGAGCGCGATCTCGCCAGAGGCGCCGGGTGTAGGCTCGCCGGCGACGGGTGGCGGGTCGGCGGTGTAGAGGCGGATGATGGTGCCGACCTCCGGGAGCGCGGGCGCGGCCTCTGGCGAGCCGAAGACGTATTCGTCCAGCGGGTCTCTGCGAGTGTCTATAAGCGAGAACAGACGCGCTCGGTCGGGTTCGGTAAAGCACGCCTCCGGTGCGCTCTCGACGCGTGGCCTGTACTCCGCTTCGAACTCCCCATAGGTCGTGGCTGGGTAGTACGCGCCGATCGTGCTCGACTGGACGTAGTTCGGGAAGTCTGCGGGGGTGGGAACACCTTGGAATCCTTCTCCCGGCCCAAACGTGCATGGCGCGCGCGAATTGAACGTCGGTACGAGGCGCACGTCATCGGCGGGGTCGTTCTCGGCGCCGGGCGTGACCGCACCGATGTCCCAGACTTCAAACGGGACGCCTCGCACTGTGAGGTCGTACACGCTCGTTGCGAGGCTGCCCTCATCGGTGAACCGGATCTCGAAATCGTTGGGAGTGAACCGGCCAAGGGCCGTCGCCGCGTACGAGCCGCTGTATGTATTGAGGTAATAGGCGCCCGTTGAATTCAGGGAGCGGTAGACGAGGTTGCCTCCCACCTCCTCACATCCGTCTCGGCTCTCGGCGCTGCCGGCGCACGGATCAGAGCCGCCCGGTCCCGCGCTCTCGACAAACGCGAACGCACCAGAAGCCAACGTGAGAGGCCCCGCGCGGTACACGAACACGGACTGGGGCTCCGAGGCGGAACCGCTGCCCCCATTCGCGAACGCGCGGACCTGCCAGAACACCTCTTGCGTTCCAAACCGGGCGGTCCGGGCATCGCGGGTCAGATCGAAAATCCGAAGCGTGAGCGACGGTTCTGTGACCGTTCGGGAGTTGAACAACGTGCTGGGCGAGAACCCCCAGCGGACGTAGTAACCGCTCGCGCCATCAACGGGCGTCCACGAGAAGGCCACCGAATCTGCCTGTGTAGCCGGAGCTCCGGCCTCTGGCGCCAGAGGCGTGGGCGTGGCGAGCGCGGTGAGATCGGCGCCGAGGCCCCAGAGCGTTCCCGCGTCGTAGGCGTCCTGCACGGCATCGCTGACGGCGCGGAGTTCGGTGACGCTGTCGAGGCGGTCCGCTCCTTGCGCAAAAAGGGCCGCGAGGTCTACCGTGTGGCGCTCGCCAGAGGCCAGGTCCAGCGGGGGCGCGGCGAGAACGAACGTGAGGTTGCCTCCGAATCCGTTCGTACCCATCCCGTCTGCATTCTCCGGGCTCCAGAACTGTCCGGTGACCGGGTCGCCGGGGTAGAAGAACGGCGTCAGGGGATACGTGCTGGGCTGCTGATACCCATGTTCGTATTCGCGCTGTGGAGAGCCATCGCCCCACAATCCCTGGAGACGGTAAGAGTACTGATTCGCGGTAGCGGGGTATCCGGTCGTCATCGCGGGGTGCCCGTTAGGGATGTAGGTCGACGTCGCCGCGCCACCGAGGAGGTCGAAGCCAAACGCGGGCGGAGTCCCGTACACTGCGTCGGTTTCCGCTCTGTTGTACACCACCGTCATCGAGCGCGTCGTGTCGGTGTGGAGGAAGTCGTCGCTGGCATCGCCGAGGTCTGTATCGGCGTAGAAGCCCGCGCGGAGCCCCTCAATGGTGCTCGGCCCTCGGTTGAGGACCTCGTAGCGGTAGAACGTGGCCTCTGGCGTCCCGGCCACCTCGCCTCCCGCACCGGAGATGGCGAAGGCGCTCACGCGCACCTCCACACCGAGCGGCGGCGTCTCGCGAGCGGTGTGCGGCGCGCCCACGTCGTTCATGACCCACCACGCCGTCTGGCTGCCGTAGATCACCGGCCGCTCGCCCGCGCCGAGGTCCAGCACCTGCTCCCGCGAGGTCGCCGCTAGAGGCTGGCCGCTGGCGTCCACGGCGGGCGCGCCCAGTCCCACCGGCCACGCCGCGAGGTCCGCGCTCGCCTCGCCAGAGGCCTCGTAGCGGTCCACGTCCGCGGTGCTCACGACGTAGATGCGGTCGAACGCGGAGCAGTCGTCGGCGTCGGGGAGCGTGCCGTCCTCGTTGAGCGGGCCGGGCCAGAACGCGGGGCCACCGAAGACGGCGCCGGCGGCCCGTACCTCCCCGCCGACCTCGCCGCTCAGCCAGAGCCCCGCTGCATAAACGGGCGAGTTCCCCGAGGTGCGCGGCACGACGTACCCGCTGGCGGTGCTGTTGCCGAGGAACAGGCTCCCGGTGTTGAACACGCGCGCGAAGACGTTGGACACGTCGAGGTCCCCCTCGGCGGTCCCCATCTCGCACAAGCCGGGCGTCTGGGCGTGGGCGCCAGAGGCTACAAAGAGGAGCAGGGCGGCGAGCGTAGCGAAACGGCGCATGCGATTCGGGCAGGGGGCGGGTGGAAGCATACCCCGCTGGGGGGGACGGCCGAGGGCATTGCTGCTGCCCTGCAACCGACATGGCGGCCTCTGGCGCTACGTCGGTCAGTCGGATTCTATCACGCCAGAGGCAAAAGCCTTAGCGGCCTCTGGCGCCCGAGGCTTGCTCAGCGGACGACGGTCACGAGCCGCGTCATGCGGCGCTCGCCTGCCACCGCCTCCACGGCGTACACCCCAGAGGCGAGGTCCCCCGGAAGGCGCAGCGCCATGTCGCCAGAGGCCTGTGGCCCCTCGGCTAGCGTTGCCACCTCGCGACCGAGCATGTCGAGCACGCGGACGCGGACGGCCTCTGGCGCGGTGAGCGCGAGGCGGACGGTGGCGGCGCCGCGCGCGGGGTTCGGCGCGACGGTGAGCGCGATCTCGCCAGAGGCGCCGGGTGTAGGCTCGCCGGAGACGGGGGGCGGGTCGGCGGTGTAGAGGCGGATGACCGTGCCGGCCTCGGGAAGCGCGGGCGCGGCCTCTGGCGACCCGAAGAGGTATCCGTACACTGGTAGGCGGTCAACGTCGAAGAGGGTTTGGAACCGCTCGCCGTCGGTCTCTTCGAAGCACCCATCTGGTGCCGCTTCCACAAGGGGGGCGTATTCCGCTTCGAAATCCGCGTACGTCGTAACGGGATATGCGGCCCCGATACGGTCCGAGAAGACATAGCCCGGGAAATCTGGATCCCTCACGTTGAAGCCACCGATGGGGCCGAACTCGCATGCCATGTCGGACCGATAGGTCGGCAGCAGCTGGACGTCATCTGAGGGGTCGTTTTCCTCCCCTAGCGCAACAGCGCCCACATCCCAGACTTCGAAGGGGACCCTGCGTACTCGAAGGCCATTACAGAAAGGCGCGCAACTCGCGAGTCCGCCCGATCTGGTGAAGCGGATCTCGTAATCATTAGGCGCGAAGGGTCCGATTTGGTAGGCCGAAAAGTCTTCTTGGGTCGAGGCGAAATAGTACGCGCCCGTTGAGTTCAGCGAACGGTACACGAGGTTGCCGCCGGTTTCGTCGCACCCGTCTCGGCTCTGTGCGCTCTCGGCGCAGGGGTCTGCGCCACCCGGCCCCGCCACTTCGATAAACGCGAGCGCGCCAGAGGCCAGCATGAGTGGCCCTTCGCGGTACACGAATACGGACCGCGGCTCGGAATACTCTCCGATGCCCCCGTCGCCGAGCGGGCGAACACTCCAGAAAACCTCCTGTATGCCGAATCGCGATCGCCGCCGGTCGATGCGCGTGAGCTGCTCAACGCGTAGAGCGAGCGAGGACCCGGGGGACTGCTGCGTGTTAAACAGGCTGTCCGGCGAGAACCCCCAGCGGACCTGGTAGCCACTCGCACCACCCACCGGCGTCCACGAGAAGACCACCGAGTCCGCCTGCGTAGCCGGAGCTCCAGCCTCTGGCGCCAGAGACTGGGGCGTAGCGAGCGCGGTGAGATCAGCGCCGAGGTCCCAGAGCGTTCCCGCGTCGTAAGCGTCCTGCACCTCGTCGCTGACGGCGCGGAGTTCGGTGACGCTATCGAAGCGGTCCGTCCCCTGCGCGAAGAGGACCGCGAGGTCCACCGTGCGGCTCGCGCCAGAGGCCAGCGTGCTGGGCGGCGCCGTGATGACCATGCGTCGGTCGCCAGCAGGGTTGTTCGTGCCCTCGCCGTCGATGTTCTCCTCGCTCCAGAAGGACCCCGTTACTGGGTCTCCTGCAAGGACGAATGGCGTAACGGGGTACGTCTCGGGCTGCCCGTAACCGTCCCCGAACTCGCGCACCCGTGAACCGCCGCTCCACAAGCCCTGGAGCACGTTGTACATCTGCTCGCCCGTGACCGGGTCCCCCGTCGTCGTCGCGCTGGCCCCGCCGATGAACCAGCTGGAGGCGCCCGCGCCGTTCAGCAGGTCTATCCCTAGTGCGGGCGGGATGCCGTACACCCCATCTGTTGGAATGTCGTTGTAGACGATGGCGAGGCTCCGCGTCGTATCGGTCGCGATGTAGTCGTCGGCCGCATCGCCCAGGTCGGGATCCGTGAAGAAGCCCGCGCGGAGGCCTGTGATCTCGTTCGCGCTCCGGTTGACGATCTCGTAGCGGTAGAAGGTGGCCTCTGGCGTGCCGGCCACCGCATCGCCCTCGCCGGAGATGGCGAAGGCGCTCACGCGGACTTCCACGCCCAGCGGCGGCGTGTCTTGAAGGAGGTGGGGCGCCCCCACGTCGTTCATGACCCACCACGCCGTCTGGCTGCCGTAGATCACCGGCCGCTCGCCCGCGCCGAGGTCCAGCACCTGCTCCCGCGAGGTCGCCGCTAGAGGCTGGCCGCTGGCGTCCACGGCGGGCGCGCCCAGTCCCACCGGCCACGCCGCGAGGTCCGCGCTCGCCTCGCCAGAGGCCTCGTAGCGGTCCACGTCCACGGTGCTCACGACGTAGATCCGGTCGAAGGCGGAGCAGTCGTCGGCGTCGGGCAGCGTGCCGTCCTCGTTGAGCGGGCCGGGGTAGAAATTGAAGTTGGTGTAGCGCGAGCCCGCGACGCGGAGCTCGCCCTCGGCGTACCCACCCAGCCAGATGCCCGCCGCGAACAGCGGGGAGTGGTTGGAGAAGCGCGGCACGAGGTAGCCGTCGCCATTGGTGGTCGCGTTGCCGAAGAACAGGCTCCCGGTGTTGAACACGCGGGCGAAGACGTTGGACACGTCGAGGTCCCCCTCGGCCGTTCCTAGCGCGCACGAGCCGGGCGTCTGGGCGTGAGCGCCAGAGGCTGCAAAGAGGAGCACTGCGAGGAGTGTAGCGAAACGACCCATATGGTTAGAAGCGATAGCGTACCCGCAACATATTTGCGCGTACATCGAACCGCTCGGAGAAACCCGTCAGTGGTCTCGCGGTGCTGCTGAGTGGCTACGCGTCCGCTCGGCTGCGCCCCCGCGTCGGCCTCTCGCGCCAGAAGCCTCTGGCGCCGGGAGCCTCACCCCGTGTTTGCATGGAAAGGCGATCCGCCTCTGGCGCCAGAGGCCAGGCCCGCGCCGCTACGCGAGCGCAGCCGCCACAAACACGCCCCGCTCGGTGAACGCTGCAGCTTCGCCCGCTGGCATAGGCTTCCCGAAGAGGTACCCCTGGCCATACGTCGCGCCCATCTGCCGGAGCAGTTCCGCCTGCTCAGCCGACTCGATGCCTTCCGCCACGACGTGCTTGCCGAGAACCTGGCTGAGGTGGACGACCGCTCGGACCAGCTCCCGGCTCTGGGTGTCCTTCGTCATCGTGTTCACAAACGAGCGGTCTACTTTGAGGACGTCGATGGGGAGCTCTTGGAGCGTGCGGAGCGAGGAGTAGCCCGTCCCGAAGTCGTCGATGCAGACGCGAGCGCCAGCGGCTTGGTGCTCTTGGAGCTCTGCGGATACGAGCCCGGTCTCCTCGACGAGTAGCGATTCGGTGATCTCAAGGGCAAGGGAATAGGGACTGTCGTGGAGGAGGTCCAGCACCCAGCGGATATCATCGGTGTAGCCCGCGTCCAAGACATCGTGCCCGGTGCAGTTCACGTTGATCGCCAGAGGCCGGCCGTCGCTGGCTGCGCCCCACTCGTACGCCTGACGCCCGGCCTCACGAAGGATCCACCGGTCGATGGCCGTGATCTGGCCACTGCGCTCTGCAGAACGCAGGAAGGCCTCCGGCCCGAGCAGGCCGAACTCGGGGTGCTCCCACCGCACGAGCGCTTCGAACCCCGCCAGGGAGAGATCAGAAAGGCGCACGACGGGTTGGTAAAAAGCGCGGAGCTCGCCCCGTGCAACGGCGTGACGGAGGTCCATCTCGAGCCGGTGGCCGCGGCTCGTTCCGTCCGTCTCTTTCTGGCTCCGCACGATGTGGATTCCCTTCCGGACTGTTTTGGCAACGTGCACCGTCCCCATGGCCTCGCTCAATATCCTGCTCGCGCTCACGTGGTCCGCCCTTCCCGTAACCGCCCCCACGGAGGCCGCGACCGTTTCCTCCCGGTACCTCAACTGGATCGGGCGGTTGAGCTCGGACCGGATACGTAGGGCGACGTCCTCTGCGCCTTCCGCCAGAGGCCGAGTCGGGAGCAGAACTGCGAACTCGTCGCTGCCGATCCGCGCAACGGTGTCGGTCGGCCCGACAGTCCGTGTAAGGCGGCGGGCAACTTCCTGGAGCACCTCGTCGCCCGCCGAGTAGCCAAGGGTATCGTTGACCGCCTCGAACCGGTCCAGGTCAACGACGAGCACCATCCCTTCTGCGTGTTCCGGACCGAAGTGAGCAAGGGCTTCGGTAAGGCGCGTGAGAAAGAGGCGTCGGTTGGGAAGCCCCGTGAGGGGGTCGTAGTGCGCTTGGCGCTCTAGGCGGAGCTCCATTTTCCGGCGCTCTGTCACGTCGCGCGCGGACGTTTGGAGGTGAAGGATCTCCCCTGTGTCGTCGCAGATGATGTGCGTGTGGGACTCCAGCCAGACGTAGTGGCCGCCTTTGTGGAGGCACCGGTGAACAAGCGTAGAGACCGGGCGCTCGCCTCCTAGGAGAAGGGTGCGCCCCAGGTCTAGGAGGCCTCCGGCTTCTTCAGGGTGGAGGAGGTCTTCGGAGTGGAGCGTCAGGAATTCCTCTGGCGAGTAGCCGAGGATGAACTCCACCGACGGGCTGACCCACTTGTACTCCCCTTCTGGAGCGTGCAGGCAGATCATGTCCGTCATGTGCTGAGTCAGAAGCTGGTACCGCTCCGCCTCCTCTTGAGCCCTGCGTTCTGCCTCCCTCCGGTCCGTCGCGTCGAGAACGGTTGCGACGATGGCGCAGCGGCCGTCATGCTGGCTTGGAACGCTTGTCCATTCGAGGGGGACCGTTTTCCCGTCTTTCCGAACTCCTTGCACCGAGTGCGTCATGGGCTCCTGCGCTCTTAGGGCGGAGCCGACTTCCATGAAGGGCACGTCCTCGCCTGCGATGAGGTCCAATAGCGAGAGCGAGCACAGCTCGGCCTCAGAATATGCGAAGAGCCGTGCTGCCTCCGGGTTGCAATACACGACGGCGGCGTCTTGGATCACCATCAGGCCAACTGCCGAACGCTGGACGATTTCCTGGAAGGCAGACGCCCCCGGAGATGAGGTGTGCGACATCGTGAGCTATACATGCTTGCCGGTCATACGAGGCACAGTTTGAGCAGCACAGACATGCCACTGGTAGGCTGGGTTTTGGAGCTCGGCACGGCCTCTTCGTGCAAGCTCTCCCAAGGCAAACGCATAAACCCTAGTCAATAGAGGGGATCGGTCTGCCAAACGGGGCGTTTAGGGCGGGAGGTATACTGACCGATGTTGACGCTATAAAGCGGGGCGGATTTGATCCTGTTTGATGGGTCCGGGCCTATGTGGGGGAGGACACGGAACGATTTCGTGGCGCCTCGCCCGGATATTGATGTGGCACGTCCAAGTCCTCGTCACCCCGCAGATTTATCCGCAGACAGTGCATGAGTAGAAGCTTGATCCTCTTTCCGCAAACGATTGCATTGGTGGGCTAGGGCGATAGCGGCGTGTTGGTCGGCCGTGGCGGCGGCGTGCAAAAGGGTCGGCGGTGCCGGCCACGACCTGTTGCTCGATTCCGGGCGCGGGCGCGCCAGAGGCCTGCCGTCTTCGGTCGGCTTCACACTGCGCGCTCGCGCGGGGCCTCTGGCGAACCCCTTGCGCGCCCGGCGGTACCTTCGCGTAAACCAACCGCATACACCATGGCTACGCCCACAAAGGCCCCCCGCCGCCCCGGCGAGGTCGCGCTCAAGACCACCACGCCAGAGGCCGCCACGTTCGCCTCTGGCGACGGCGCCGACTTCGATGGCGGGATGCTGGAGCTTCCCGTCGTGCAGAAGGCGCCAGAGGCCCCGCGCCGCGGCGAGCGGCCGCCGTGGTTGCGCGTCAAGCTGCCCTACGGCGAGACGTTTCGGAGCATCCAGCAAACGCTGGAGGACTACAACCTGAACACGGTCTGCTCGTCCGCGCGCTGCCCCAACATGGGCGAGTGCTGGACGGCGGGCACGGCCACGTTCATGATCCTCGGCAACGTCTGCACGCGCTCGTGCAGCTTCTGCGCCGTCCACACCGGCCGGCCCGAGAACAAGGACCTGGACTACGACGAGCCGCGCCGCGTGGCCGAGGCCGCTCGCCTCATGGGGCTCCAGCACGTCGTGGTGACCTCCATCAACCGTGACGACCGCGAGGACGGCGGCGCGCCCATCTTCGCCGAGACGATCCGGCTCATCCACGAGCAGGGGCAGACCATCGAGGTGCTGATCCCGGACATGCGCGGCGTGGAGAGCGCGCTGAAGACCGTGTTCGACGCGCGGCCCGAGGTGCTCAACCACAACGTGGAGACCGTCCCGCGGCTCTACCGCCGCGTGCGGCCACAGGCCAACTACCAGCGCTCGCTGGACGTGCTCAAGATGGCCAAGGAGGAGTACGGGCTCCGCACCAAGAGCGGCATCATGGTCGGCCTCGGCGAGACCGAAGAAGAGGTGCACAGCACGATGAAGGACTTTGCCGCCCACGGCATCGACGTGATGACGATTGGGCAGTACCTCCAGCCCACGCGGATGCACCTGCCGGTGGAGCGCTACGTGCACCCGGACGAGTTCGCGAAGTACAAGGAGATCGGCGAGGGCTACGGCATCGACCACGTGGAGGCCGGGCCGCTGGTCCGCTCCTCCTATCACGCTGAGCGGCACGTCTAGCCCCGCCACCATGCGTCTTCTCCCGCTGCTCGGCCTCGCACTGCTCTTGCCTCTGGCGGGGTGTGGCCTCCTCGGCCGCCCCGCGGGGACGACCATCGCGCCGCACGTCGTCTTCCTGGCGCCCACGGGTTGCGCGGCGGCGGTCGCGAAGGTGCACCGCGGCGGCTACGCGCTGATGGAGGTCGTCGAGGACGGCTACGCGTTCGAGCAGGGCGACGTGCTGGAGGGGCCGGACCGCGAGGGGCAGTCCATCTTCCGCCGCTTCCCCCCGGCGTTCCGCAACGCGGAGTGGTCGGAGGGCATCGAGGTCCCCATCGACGTTGTCGCGACCGGGCTTGAGCTCGGCGTGGCACGCCGGCAACTAGACGCACGGTGTGTCGTGGAGGCGGAAGAGCTCCCGCGCCTGCCAGGCGCCGGAACGGTCCAGTAAAGATCCTGGCAGGCTCCGCTCCCTCCAGGAGCCTCTGACGCCAGAGGCGGACGCGCCGCGCCGCATTCCCGGCCTTTTCGCGGCCCCACGCGGCCTCTGGCGGTTGATTTGGGTTCCCCATTTGAATAACCCCCTACCGACATGGAGCGCACGCTCGCCATCATCAAGCCCGACGCCGTCGCGGCCGGCCACGCAGGCAAGATCCTCGACCGCATCCTCCAGGAGGGCTTCGCCGTCCGCGCGATGAAGCTCGTCCAGCTCACGCCCGCTCAGGCCGAGGGCTTCTACGCCGTCCACGCCGAGCGCCCGTTCTTCGGCGAGCTCACGGAGTTCATGTCCAGCGCGCCCTGCATCCCGCTCGTCCTGGAGCGCGACGACGCCGTCGCCAAGTGGCGCGAGGTCATCGGCGCGACGAACCCCGCCGACGCTGAGGAGGGCACCATCCGCAAGCAGTTCGCGACGAGCATGGGCGAGAACGCCGTGCACGGCTCGGACTCCGCCGAGAACGGCGTGAAGGAGGGCCGCTACTTCTTCCCCGAGAGCGTCATCGTCGCCAACGGCGCCGATGTGATCGACGCGTAGCGCCGCTGGCGTTCCGCACCGCTCTGCCTCTGGCGCCGGTCCCGATCCGGGGGCGCCAGAGTCCAAAGCAAGCGCCGGGGTCTCTCGCGAGGCTCCGGCGTTTCTGTGTCCGGCTGGCCCGCCAGAGGCCCGGACGACGCATGAACAGGAGTCCCTCCGCTCCACTATGCGCCTGCTCCTCCTCGCTCTTGTTCTCGCCGCCTCGCCCGTCCTCGCGCAGGACCCGGTGGGCTTCGGCTTCATGTTCCACGAGGACGCCGAGGGCTGGGTGATGGTGACCGGCATCGCGCCCGGTGGCGCCGCCGAGACCGCAGGGCTTCGGGCCGGCGACCTTCTCGTGACCGTCGCCGGGGACTCCGTGTTCGCCTCTGGCGCGCTGGACCAACTCCGCGCCGCGCGCGAGTCGCTGCCCGCGGCCGTCCGCGTCGCCAGAGGCGCCGACACGCTCGACCTCGCGCTCGGCGTCGCGCCCTACCGCCCGGCCGACCTGCTCCAGGCGTCCAACGCGACCCTCTGCCTCAGGGGCGACTGCTGGAACGGGACGGGCCTCTGGCGCCATCCCAACGGCGACTGGTACGAAGGCACGTTCGTGGAGGGCGTCCGCGAGGGCGGGGGCGTCTTCACCCTCGCCGACGGCCGCATCTACTCCGGTGGCTACGCCAGAGACCTCTTCCACGGCCGCGGCACCTACTTCTGGCCCGACGGCTCGCGCTGGACCGGCACCTTCCTGGACGACACGCCGCAGGCTCCGGGCGTCTACACCGACGAGCACGGCGTGAGCCGCCCCGGCCTCCCAGACTGAGCCCCTGGCGTGGTCTCGCGCGAGGCGCCGGAGCGCCTCTGGCGCCAGAGGCGGAGAACGATGACAGAGCACGGAGGCGGCGGCGCGTACGTTCTGGCGGCTCACCCACCCCGGCTCTCACCCCGCCGGACGCCTATGTATTCCCACCCTTTCGCGCGAGCGCTGTCGCTCCTCGTGCTCCTCGCCGCGCTCGGCGCGTGCCAGGGCGAATCGTATTCCGAGTCCGACGTCGTCTCCTCTACGGAGATGACGGAAATGGACGCCGCCGCGCCGCTCTCCAGCCCGGCCTCTGGCGCCAGCGGCGCCGTCCCGGTCATAGCGGTGCAGGACACGAGCGCGAGGCGCCGCGCGCCCGTCCTCATCCGCCGCGCCGACCTCCGCCTGCGCGTGGACGATTACGTGGAGGCCTCTGGCGCCGTGCCCGGCATCGTCGGCCGGTTCGACGCGTACCTCGCCGGCGAGCAGGAATCGCGCGAGTCCTACCGCGTGAGCAACACCTACACCATCCGCGTGGCCGCGGCGCAGTTCGACTCGCTGATGACGGCGCTGATGGACCTCGCGGACGAGGTGGACTCCCGCAGCATAAACGTGGACGACGTGACCGAGGAGTACGTGGACGTGGAGGGCCGCCTGCGCGCCCGCCGCGCCGTGGAGGCGCAGTACGTCACGCTCCTCTCGCGCGCGAGCGACGTGGAAGAGGTCCTCGCCGTGCAGACCGCGCTTGCCGAGGTGCGCGAGGAGATCGAGAGCGCCGAGGGCCGCCTGCGCTTTCTCCGCGACCGCGCCGCGCTCAGCACCGTCACGCTCACGCTCTACGAGTCCTCGCCGACGGGCATCAGCGCCGGCCCCGGCTTTTTCAGCCGCCTCGCCGACGGCTTCGGCGACGGCTGGGAGGTCTTCCTTGGCTTCCTCGTCGGGATCGTGACGCTGTGGCCGTTCTGGATCGTGCTCGGCCTCGGCGTCTGGGCCTTCCGCCGCTGGCGCCAGAGGCACCCACGCACGCCGCGACGCCAGAGGCCTCTGGCGCGTCACGATGCGCCCGACGCATGACGCCAGAGGCCTGAGCCTCCCGTGATCTCGGGAGCCGAGCGCGGGGGCGCTGGGGGTAGACTCCCCGGCGAATCCCCCGCGCTCCCATGCGTCCCTTTGCCCTCGCCGCCTTCGCCCTCGCCGGGTGCGCCACGGCGCAGCCCTCGCCAGAGGCCCCGCCCTCGGCCGATCTCGCCTCGCTCGTCGCCGACGCCCCGCACGAGTTCGCGGCCGTCCGCGGCGTGGCCGACACGACGCAGACCTACGGCTACGGCGATCTGCTCTCGCGCGAGACGCTCTACCGCGCGCCTCTGGCGGCCGACTCCGCCCGCGAGGCGCTCGTCACCGTCACGACGGACCCGGAAGGCCACGTGACCTCCAGCTACCGCGCGCGCTTCGGGCTCTCCACCTCGGAGCTCACCTACGATCAGCGCGAGGAGCGCCAGGAGCGCATCAGCCGCAACGAGGCCACGCGCGACGCCATCGCGAGCGAGGTGACCACCGCGCTGCCCGGCTGGGAGTTGGACAGCGGCCTCCTCTCGCGCCTCCGGGTGCTCGAATGCCCGGGTTTCTACGGCCGCCGTGTCGAGATCTCGACCGGCTCCGACGGCGTGACGGTGGACGTGCAGAGCGGCGAGCGCCCGTGCCTTCCCGAGACCTCGCGCGCCCTTCTCGCCGCCGCCGCCTCTGGCGATGTCGCCACCATCGAGGCGGCGCTCGACGCCGGGGCGCCGCTCGACGCCTCGGGCGACGAGACCGGCCTCTACAGCGGGAGCGCCCTCCTCACCGCCGCACGCGCGGGGCATGAGGACGCCGTCCGCCTGCTCCTCGCCAGAGGCGCCGACCCCAACGCGACCGACGCCGAAGGCTTCGCGCCACTCAACGTCGCCACGGCGGCGATCTCCCAGCTCCTGATCGACGCAGGCGCCGAGGTCAACGTCACGCAGGACTTCGCCAACCGCGCCCCGCTCCCCGGCGCCGCCATCGACGACGACCTGGAACGGATGCAGCTTCTCCTGGACGCTGGCGCCGACCCCGACGCGCAACTGCCGGTTCTGGAAAACCAGGGCGCGCTCCACTTCGCCGTCACCAACGGCTCCCCAGAGGCCGTCCGGATCTTGCTCGACGCGGGCGCCAACCCCGACCTCCCGGACGCGCTGGGCTACACGCCGCTGCTCAACGCCGTCTCCGGCCGCAGCATGGACTCCGGCGTCGCCATCGAGATCGCCCAACTGCTGCTCGCCTCTGGCGCCGACGTCAACCGCGCCTCCAATGATTTCAACTCGTACGCGTGGACGCCGCTCATGGAGGCGGCACGCAACGGCGAGGCCGAGATCGTGCGGTTCCTGCTCGCCGTGGATGGCGTCGATCTGGGCGCGCGGAGCACGGAGGACGTGACCGCGCTCGGCGTCGCGCGCGGGGAAGGCCACGCCGAAGTCATCGCGCTGCTCGAAGCCGCGGGCGCGCCTGAGTAGTCCGCCCGCGTGGCCTCTGGCGCTTTGGCTTCTGGCGCTTTGGCTTCTGGCGCTTTGGCTTCTGGCGCTTTGGCTTCTGGCGCTTTGGCTTCTGGCGCTTTGGCTTCTGGCGCTTTGGCTTCTGGCGCTTTGGCTTCTGGCGCTTTGGCTTCTGGCGCTTTGGCTTCTGGCGCCAGAGGCGTCGGGCATCCCTGTGCTACCTCCCCCAAACAGCGCACCCTCCCCCAACCGGTGTCATCGCGAGGAGCGCAGCGACGCGGCGATCTGGTTGGCTCGCGCTCGGCGTCACGAGATCGCCACGCTCCGCTCGCGATGACACCGATTGGAAGAGTGTTGTGCGTCCGGCCCGCGCAGCCTCTGGCGCCAGAGGCTCAGGCGAAGAAGGCCCGGAGGCGCCGGCAGGCGTCCTCCAGCACGTCCATCTCCTTGGCGTAGCAGAAGCGCAGGAAGTAGCGGCCGTCCTCGGGGGCGGCGAAAAACGAGTTGCCGGGCACGCAGCCCACGCCCGCCCCCTCGATAAGCGTCTGCGCCGCCTCGCTGTCGTCGGCGAAGCCGGGGCGGTCCGCCAGAGGCCGGAAGCCCGCGAGCACGTAGTAGGCGCCCTCGGGCGGAGTGACCTCGAAGCCGCAGGCCGCGAGCGTGTCGCACATCAGCGTCCGCTTGGCGGTGTAGTCCGCGAGCATCTCCGCGTAGTAGCTGTCCGGCATCGGCAGCGCGGCTTCCAGGCCGTACTGCAGCGGCGCGGGCGCGCAGATGTAGAGCAGGTCGTTGACGAGACCCATCTTCTGCGCCACGTCCACGCCAGAGGCCTCTGGCGGCGCGATGGCGTAGCCCAGCCGCCAGCCGGTCATGTTGAACGTCTTGGAAAAGCCCGAGAGCGTGACCGTCCGCTCGGCCGCGCCAGGCATGGACGCCAGCGAGACGTGCTCGCGCCCGTCGTAGGTCATGTGCTCGTAGATCTCGTCGGTGATGCACCAGAGGTCGTGCCGCGTAGCGATCTCCAGCACGCCGGCCAGTTCCTCGCGCGTCCAGACCTTGCCCGTCGGGTTGGCCGGCGTGCAGATCAGGACGGCTTTCGTCTTCTCAGTCACCGCGGCCTCGACCGCCGCGAGGTCCACCGCCCAGGCCTCTTGCGCGCCGCCGGGCGGCGCCAGAGGGACGGCGACGGGCGTCACGCCGTGCAGCCGCAGGATGCCGCTGTGGTAGCCGTAGAACGGCTGGAACAGGATCACCTCGTCGCCGGCTTCGCACAGCGCGAGGACCGTGCTCACGAACGCCCCCGTGCTGCCGACCGAGACGACGACCTGGCTCTCGTCGCAGTCGATCCCGTTGAACGTGCGGGCCTTTTCCGCGATGCTCTCGCGCAGCGGCTGGATGCCGTTGTAGGCCGTGTACAGCGAGCGCCCGGCGTCGATGGCGCGTTTGGCGCCCTCGCGGATCGCCTCTGGCGTGGGCTGGTCGCAGATGCCCTGGCCGAGGTTCACGCCGCCATGCTCGTTGACGGCGAACGTGATGGCGCGGATGTCGGACTGTCGGAGGGCGTCGGTGCGCGAGGCGAGCGGCTTCATGCGGGGGGGCGTTGTGTTTCCACGAAGGTACCGGGCCTCTGGCGCCAGAGGCCGGAGCCGCCAAGGGAGGCGACGCCAGAGGCTTAGACATCCAGAGGGCTAGACATGGAGTTGCATACGCCTCCACTACTCCAGTGTGTCATCGCGAGCGGAGCGTGGCGATCCCGCGCACCCGAGCGCGGACCAGCAGATCGCCGCGTCGCTGCGCTCCTCGCGATGACACCAGTTGGGAAGGCCTCTGGCGCCGGGGGCGGGGCCGCCGGGGGCCGTGTCACGCGAAGGCGACGGATGCGGCCTCTGGCGGTCCTCGGATACCAAACCGATCGGTTCCAGCGTCTTCCCCGCTCACCTCCCCCGACCCCATGCGCCTTCTCCTCCCGGCTCTCGCCCTTCTGCTCGCCATGCCCGCGCGTGCCCAATCGCCCGTCGTCTCCACGCCCGAGCAGCGCGAGGCGGTCTCCCTCACAGTTTACAACGGCGGCTTCGGCATCGTGCGCGAGGTGCGGCCGCTGGCGCTCGCCAGAGGCGTCAACGCCGTACGCTTCGAGGGCGTCCCGGCGCAGATCAACCCGGCGAGCCTCTCGCTGGCCTCGCTCTCCAACCCCGGGAGCCTGAGCGTGCTGGAGCAGAACTACCAGTACAACCTCATCGGCACGAACAGCGTGCTGGACGCGGCGGTCGGGCAGCGCGTGCGGATTGTGCGCGACATCGGCGACCGGACCATCGCGGAAGAGGGCGTGCTGATCTCGCAGCCCAACCAGGGCCGCATCATCCGCCTGGACGACGGCCGCGTGCTCGTCAACCCCGAGGGCACCATCGAGCTGCTGACGCTGCCCGAAGGCCTCCTCTCGCGCCCCTCGCTCCTCTGGCGCCTGGACTCCGAGCGCGCGGGCACGCAGCGCGTGGAGGCGCGGTACATGACCGAAGGCATCGGCTGGAAAGCCGACTACGTGGCCGTCGTCAACGAAGCCGAGACGGGCCTGGACCTCACCGGCTGGGTGACCATCAACAACCAGAGCGGCGCGACCTACACCGACGCCAGCCTCCAACTCATCGCGGGCGACGTGCGCCGCGTGCAACCGCAGATGAACTTCCGCGGGGGGCGGGCTGCCGATGTGATGTACGAAGCGCAAGCTGTGAGCGCCGCGCCGCAAGAGGAGGCCTTTTTCGAGTACCACCTCTACACGTTCCCCCTCCCGACGACCATCGCAGAGCGCGAGACCAAGCAGCTCGAACTTCTCGCGGCGCAAGAGGCCGGCACGCAGCGCCGCCTCATCTTCGACGGCGCGGGCAGCTACTTCCCGTTCTACCGCGCGCCGCGTCCCGGTGCGGGCGGCGCGACGAATGAGATGGCTGCGGCGGTCGTGCTGGAGGTCGAGAACTCGGAGGCCAACAACATGGGGATGCCGCTTCCCGAGGGCATCGTGCGGGTTTACAAGGAGGACAGCCGGGGCAACCTCCAGTTCTTGGGCGAGGACCAGATCCAGCACACGGCCCGCAACGAGACCGTCCGCCTCTACGTCGGCGACGCGTTCGATGTGGTCGGCACGCGGCGCGAGGTCGAGAACAAGCGGATCTCCAACCGCGTGCGCGAGATCACGGTCGAAGTCGAGGTCCGCAACCGCAAAGAGGTGCCTGCCACGGTCGACATCGTGGAGCGCGTGTTCTACGGCGACTGGGAGATCACGCAGTCCACGGTCCCGAGCGAGAAGATCGACGCGCGCACAGCGCAGTTCACCGTCACGCTCGGCCCCGACGAGACGCAGACGGTCCGCTACACCGCCCGCTTCCGCGGGTAGCCTCTGGCGAAAGCCACGCCTCCGATGAGGCCCCGCGCCCTGGCGCACCCCGTCATCCGGCCTCTGGCGACTGCGCCAGAGGCCGGATTCGTGCAGGGCTCGGCGCACGAGACGGTCCGCGCCGCGGATGGTGACGCCAGAGGCTTCGCGTCGTATCGTGCGCGCCTCTTGCGGACGGCCGCTTCTCCTCTTCTCGCGTGCTGCTCGCCCTCGACCTTTCGCTCCCGCTTACCGAACCCGTGGCCGTGTTTACGGCCGTGCTGTTGGTGCTCCTCGCGGCGCCGCTGGTGGGCCGGCGGGGGATCCCCTCGTCGGTCGTGCTGCTCTTGGCGGGCGTGGCGCTGGGGCCGAACGCTCTCGGCGTGCTGGCGCGCGACCCGACGATGGTCCTGCTCGGGACGGTCGGGCTGCTGTACATCATGTTTTTGGCCGGGCTGGAGATCGACCTCCACGAGTTTATCCGGCACCGCAAGCAGAGCCTCGTCTTCGGCAGCCTCACGTTTGCCCTCCCGCAGGTGGTCGGCACGGCCGTCGGCATTCTAGGGTTCGGGATGGGCTGGCCCGCCGCGATCCTGCTCGGCAGCGTCTTCGCCAGCCATACGCTTCTGGCCTACCCCGCCGCGGCGCGGCTCGGGCTCCAGAAGGAGAACGCCGTGACGACCGCCGTCGGCGCGACGATCCTGACCGACACGCTCGCCCTGCTCGTGCTCGCGGTCATCGCCAGCGGCGCGCGGTCCGGGGCCTCTGGCGCCGCGTTCGACCCCCTCGTGCTCGTCCGTGTGGCCGGGCCTCTGGCGCTGTTCTCGGTCGCGGTCCTGTGGGGCGTGCCGCGGGCGGGCGCGTGGTTCTTGCGCCGCGCGGCGCAGGACGCGACGGTCGAGTTCGTGTTCGTGCTCGCGGTCGTCTTCGCGTGCGCGCTGAGCGTGGAAGCGCTGGGCGTGGAGCCCATCATCGGCGCGTTCCTGGCGGGCTTGGCGCTCAACCGGCTCGTGCCCGAAGGCAGCGCGCTCATGAACCGCGTCGGCTTCGTGGGCAACGCGCTCTTCGTGCCGTTCTTCCTCCTCGCGACGGGGATGCTGGTCGACCTCGGCGCGTTCGTCTCCGGTCCCGATGTCGCGCGCTCGTGGGCCGTCGCGGGGGCCATGGTGGGCTCGCTTTTGTTCACCAAGGGCGCCGCGGCGTGGGCCACACGCCCGGCCTTCGGCTACACCGCTGACGAGGCGCGGCTGGTCTTTGGCCTGACGGTTCCGCAAGCGGCCGCGACGCTCGCCGCCGTGCTCGTGGGCGTCGAAGTGGGCCTATTCGACGCTGCGATCCTCAACGGGACCATCGCGATGGTGATGGTGACGTGCCTGGTTGGCCCATGGCTGGTGGAGAGCGCCGGGCGGCGGCTCGCCCTCACCGCCGAATCCCGCGCCGCCCACGCGCCTCTGGCGCGGCGCCCGCGCCTTCTCGTCTCGCTCTCCAACCCTGCGAGCGTGGAGGCCATCCTCGACCTCGCGCTGCTCGCGCACGAGCCCGATCCGGCCACGCCGATCGTGGCCGTGACGGTCGTCGACCGCGGCGCCGATCCCGAGGCCGAGGTCGCCAGAGGCGAGCGGCTCCTCTCGGCGGCCGTCGTCCACGCCGCTGGCGCCGACGTGCCGGTGCTGCCGCTGGTCCGCAGCGAGGCCAACGTGGCCCGAGCCCTCGCGCGCGCCGCGACCGAGACCCGCGCGACGACGCTCGTGATGGGCTGGGACGGCAGCGCGACAGCCGAGCGCCTGCTCTTCGGGACTATCCCGGATCGCGTGCTCCGCGAAACCTCAGCGGCTGTTCTCGTCGCCCGCGGTGGCGCGCCTCTGGCGACCGTCGGGCGGCTCGTGGTGGTCGTCCCGCCTCTGGCGGAGGGCGAGCCCGGCTTTGCCGAAGCCGCGCATCTCCTGGCCGGCCTGGCCTCGCGCGCAGGCGCAGGTCTCGCGGTTCTCACGCCAGAGGCGCATCGCGAGGGCGTCCTCGCCGCGTTCGGGTCGCGCCGCGGCGGGCCGAAGCCGGAGCCTCTGGCGCTGGACGACTGGAAGGGGGCGCCAGAGGCGCTCGCGCAGATCGTGCGGCCGTCGGACGCGCTCGCGCTCGTCTCCGCGCGGCCCGGCGCCATCGCGTGGAGCGCCGCGGCGGACCGCCTTCCGCGCACGCTCGCGCAGCAATTCCCAGGACACCCGCTGCTGGTGCTGTACCCCGGCCAGGCGCCCGGCTCCGGCGTGCTCCCGCGCCCCGACAGAGGCGAGCGCACGTTCTTGGACCGCCTGGGCCCCGACGGGGTGCGCATCTCGCTCCGGCCCGGATCGGTGGACGACCTGGTGCGGCAAACGCTCGCAAGCGCCTTTTCCGAGACCAACCGGAGCGCGGCCCGCGAGGCGCTCCTCGCCGCCCCGCCAGAGGCGCGGACCGAAATCCGCCCCGGCGTGCTCCTCCTCCACGCCCGCACCGCCGCCGTGCGCAAGCCGCTCCTTGCCCTCGGCACGAGCGCCGAGGGCCTGAGCGTGCCCGGGGCCTCTGGCGCGGTCCACGTGGTGGTGATGTTTGTGGCGCCGCTGGAGGCCGCGTCGCCGGCGTACCTCGGGTGGCTGGCTCTTCTCGCCCGCACGCTCCACGCCGACGCCACGGTCGAGGCGCTGCGCTCTGCGCCGACGCCAGAGGCCGCCATCGACGCACTGCTCCTAGCCGCGCATTCCGACGCGAACTCGCCAGAGGCCTCGGCGGAGATCTCGCGAGGGCGCACCCCCGCTGCCGCTGGCGTGTAGGCGGGCCATGTCCGCTCCCCTCCGCGCTTCCGACCTCCGCGCCCTCGCCGCGCTCGTCACCGAGGCGACCTCTGGCGCGGCCAATGTCGCCGAGGGCGTCCACGCGGCGATCTGGCGCACGCTCGGGGTACGCGCGGGAGCGCCCGGCCGCACGCGCGGCATCACCGGCGGGGTGTATCGCGCCGTCCGCGCCGTCACGCGGTTCGTAGGCCGCACGGTGGACTCGCTTCTGGGCCGCGTCACGTCCGACCCCGACCCGGCCGCTGGCGAGGGGTCGCGCGGCCGGCAGGCGTTCGTGGCCGCGCTCAACGGCGTGCTGGGCGACCGCATGGCCGCGACCGGCAACGCGCTCGCCATCCCGATGACGCTGCGCACCGGGCCTCTGGCGCCAGAGGCCGATGCGGTTTCGCCAGAGGCCGCGTCGCCAGAGGTCACGGGCAGGATCGTGCTCATGATCCACGGCCTGTGCATGAACGACCTCCAGTGGCAGGCGCGCCACGAAGGCGAGCCCGTCAACCACGCCGAGACCGCTATCTCGCTGGGGTGGACGCCCATCTATGCGCGCTACAACACCGGCCTCCACATCTCGGAAAACGGGCGTGAGCTGGCGGCGCAGATGGAAGCGCTCGTCGCGAGCTGGCCCGTTCCGGTGCAGGACATCGCCGTAATCGCGCACAGTATGGGCGGCCTCGTCACGCGGAGCGCGGTCCACGTCGCCAGAGGCGAGGGGTTGAGGTGGCCCGGCTTGCTCTCACGCATCGTGTTTCTGGGCACGCCGCACCACGGATCGCCGCTGGAGCGCGCCGGCAACGGCATTGACACGCTGCTCGCATTGCGACGAACCACGCGGCCTCTAGCGGCGCTGGGCCAGATCCGCAGCGCGGGCGTGACGGACCTCCGCCACGGCAACCTCCTCGACGCCGACTGGCAAGGCGCCGACCGCTTCGAGCGCCGTGGCGACACGCGCGCAGCCGTGCCGCTTCCCGAAGGCGTCGCGTGCTATGCCGTCGCCGCGTCCACGGCCTCCCGCGAACGCGCCGTCGTGCAGCCCCTGGCGGCACGGACTGTGGGCGACGGGTTGGTGCCGGTCCCGAGCGCGCTCGGCGAGCACGAGGACCCCTCGCGCGTGCTCGCGTTCGCGGAGTCCCTCCTTGTCCCGGGCGCGCACCACTTCCAACTGCTCAGCCGCCCCGAGGTGACGGCTGCGCTCGCCCGATGGCTCGCGCCAGAGGCCACGTCGTAGCCTCTGGTGCCAAGAGCGCTAGTCGTCTTCGTCGGCCGTGCCAGCGCCGGGCTCGTCCACGCGCGGGCTGGATTTCAGGCTGTCATCCATCGTGCGGCCCACGTAGGCGTTGCCCGCCTCGGCCTGGCGGCCGCCCTCTACCTCTGGCGCGGAGCCGGGCTCGTCGGAGTCCGTCTCCACGGCCTCGTCGATGGCGTCGGAGTTCTGGTCCTGCTCGGGCTTGGCCGGGTTGCTATCGGCGGCGCGGTAGCGGTGGGAGTCGGGGGTGTACTGGTCGGGGTGCATGGGATCGGCGGGGCGTGTTCGGAGGGGTGAACCCGCCGAGCCCGCCAGAGGTTGCCGCGCGGGGCGCGTGAAAATGACGGCGGCGCGAACCGCCAGAGGCCTCTGGCGTGAACCCCGGCCCCATCACGCGATCCCATGGTGTCCTACGAAGCGACCACCGAAGCCGTCACCGTGACGGTCCGCCCGGCTTACCTCGACGGAAAATCGCAGCCGCTCGCGCGGCGCTTCGTGTTCGGCTACGAGGTCCAGATCGCGAACGCCGGCGCGCAAGAGGTCCAACTGCTGCGCCGCCGTTGGCAGATCCGCGACGCCGACGGCGGCGTGCAGGAGGTGCAGGGCGAGGGCGTCGTCGGCCAGCAGCCAGTCCTCGCGCCGGGGGAGGCGCACACGTATCGCTCGTTCTGCGTGCTCCCCACCTTCGGCGGCAGCATGGAAGGTGACTACCTCATGCAGCGCGCCGACGGGGCCCGCTTCCGCGCCGAGATCCCGCGCTTCTTTCTCCGCGCGATGGCGAACTAGGCGCCAGAGGCGCCTGCAGGGATAGGGGACGCGGGGCGGAGGGATGCGCAGAGGGAAGCCTCTGGCGCCAGAGGCTCTGGCATGTTGAGGCGGGAATCCGTGCGGAGCCCTTGAAGACGCAGGCCGAGGGCACAGAAACGCGGGTAGGCAGCACCGAGGAGGTCCCGTCTCAAGTCCGGGATGATCCTCAGGAGAGGTGCTTGCGCGAAGTTCGATGGCTCTGCCCATCCCTCTATCCCTGCGCGCGGAGCGTGCACATCCCTTATCCCTCCCTCACGCTCCCGCGATGGGCTCGGCCAGTCCCATGACCAGGCCGCTCTCGCGCCAGACGCGCACGCGCACGCCGCCGCGCTCGTACGTGCCCTCCTGCACGTCGCGGAACGTATCGGAGTCCTTGGCTTGGTAGAGCGTGCAGATGCGCGCGTTGGCGTCGCGGAAGCGGATCTGCGCCGCCATCTCGCCGCCGAGCGAGCAGTAGCGCGCCCCGACGAGCTCGCCCATCTCCATCGAGGCAGGCCGGACAACGGCGAAGTCCAGGCCTTCCAGGTCGCCCGCGAGGTCGGCGAAGGACGGCGCGCGCACGTCGGGGTCGAGGGCGCGGACGTGGTTGAGCGCGATCTCCTGCGCGACGGCCTCGGCGGAGACGCCGCCCGCAGGCCAGGCAAGCAGAAGAGCCGCGGCGAGAGCCACCACGAGCGCGCCTGCCACGATGGGGCGCCAGAGGCGGGCGGCGCCAGAGGCGAGCGCGCGGCCCCCCGCGCGGCGCGAGGCCAGGCGGCTGGCCTCTGGCGGAACCGGGGCTGAGGCCTCTGGCGCGGCGTCGAGCACGGCCTCGCGGAGCGAGCGGAGCGCGTCGGGGTCGAGGGAAGCGGTCCGGTAGTGCTCGCGGACGGCCTCGTCGAGAGAGGGCTGAGTCATGGTGGCGCTAGGGACGGTAGGCGTCGCCGAGGCGAGCGCGGAGTTTCTTTTTCGTGCGGTGCAGCAGGCTCAGAACGGTCCCGCGCGGCCGGTTCGTGATCGCGCCGATCTCGGACGCGGTCAGGCCTTCGACGGCGTGGAGGAACAGCACCTCGCGCTCGTCCTCGCGCAAGAGGCCCAGCGCGTCGCCGAGCGCGACGGCGGCAAAGGGCGCGGTGTCGTCTGGCGAGGGCGTGTCGGCCGGGTCGTCCAGCGCGGCGGTGTCTACCTCGTGGTCGAACAGGGCCGGGCGGCGGCGGAGGTCCAGAAAGCGGTTGCGGACAGCGGTCAGCAGGTAGCCCGCGTGCCACGGCCCGCCGCGCCGGGCGACGGACAGGCTCGCGTCCTGCACGATGTCGCGCGCCTCGTTCTCGTCGTGCGTCAGCGAGAGCGCGAAGCGGTAGGCGCGCTGGAGCAGCGCGTCCAATTCTTCAGCCTCTGGCGGGGGCGCGACGACGCGCCGGAGTGAGGGCGCGGAGGCGAGGGCGAGAGCAGGGGCCACGAGCGATGGGGCAGGGGGAGATGGGGCGGCACCGCCCGCTCCGCCAGAGGCGGCGTGCGGAGAGACCGTCTGCGGAGAGACGCCCCATGCTCTCCTGTGATTGCATCGGCCTCTGGCGCCAGAGGCGATCTCCAGCTGCGGTGTCGGCCCGGCCTGTGTGATGTGGGGATGCCGGGACTCGAACCCGAGTCCAGACGCCAGAGGCCTCTGGCGCTACGCCTGCTTGGACTGCGGGAGCTTGATCTGCGGCGCGTCCGGGTCCGGCCGGTACAGGACCGCGCTGCGGCCCGCGACGGAGACCACGACGGTGTTCTCGACCTGCGCGGCGAGCGCCTCGGCGGCCTCGCGTGGGCCCAACTCGCCGCCGTCGTGCACGCGGACTTTGGCGAGCTCGCGGGTGTTGAACGCCTGCCGGAGCGCGCGCACGGTCGGGACGGTCGCGCCCTCTTTACCGAGGTGCAGGACGGGCTTGAGCGGGTGCGCGAGCTTGCGGAGGTGAGCGCGCTGCTTGGAGGTGAGGGCCATCGGAGTGGAGATCGGATCGGCCTCAAGATCGCGCCTCTGGCGCCGGGGAAGAAGGAAAGAGGGACGAGGAAAGAACGCGGAGCCGGAGAGGAGCCTCTGGCGCCAGAGGCGCCGCGATCTTCCAGTCCCCAGTCCCCAGTCCCCAGTCCTCCATGAAGCTCGCCCTCGTCCAGCAGACCGCTACGCCCGACCTCGCGGACAACCTCGCCAGAGGCCTCGCCGCCTTCGAGCGCGCCGCCGACGCGGGCGCCGACCTCGTGGCCTTCGCGGAACTGGCCTTCCACCCGTTCTGGCCGCAGCGACACGCCACGCCCGAACTCCTGGCCCACGCCGAGCCCATCGACGGGCCGACCGTCACGGCGTTTCGCGAGCGCGCGGCAGCGAGAGGCGTCGTGTGCGTGCTCAACCTGTTCGAGCGGGCCTCTGGCGCCAGAGGCGAGCAGACGTTCGACGCGTCGCCGGTGATCGACGCGGACGGGGCGCTGCTGGGCGTGACGCGGATGATCCACATCACGGACTACGAGGCGTTCCACGAGCAGGGGTTCTACGCGCCGGGCGACAACGGCCTGCCCGTCTACCAAACCGCCGCCGGCCGCATCGGCGTGGCGATCTGCTACGACCGGCACTTTCCCGAGGCCATGCGCGCGCTCGCGCTGGCGGGCGCTGAGGTGGTCATCGTGCCACAGGCCGGGGCGGTGGGGGAGTGGCCGGACGGGCTCTACGAGGCCGAGATGCAGGTGGCGTCGTTCCAGAACGGCTACTTCACGGCGCTCGTCAACCGCGTCGGTGAGGAGGCGCGGCTGACGTTCGCGGGGGAGAGCTTTGTGACCGCCCCCGACGGCCGCGTCGTCGCGCGGGCCGCCTCTGGCGCCGACGAGATCCTCTACGCCGACGTGGACCTCGGCGCAGTGGCGGAGTCCCACGCGCGCCGCCTGTTCCTCCAGCACCGCCGCCCGGAGCTGTACGCGGACTGGCTCGCGCGATAGCCTCTGGCGCTGCAGCGGTGCGCGGCCTTTGGCGCCAGAGGCGGCCTGGCCAGCGTGACGGGGCGAGGCGGCGGATCCGGTACATGGAGACGACTTCACTCTCCATCCCTGACCATGACTCCGCTCCGCTGGCGCCTCACGCGCGCCCTGTTGTTCACGCTCCTCGTCAGCCTGTTCGCCGCCGACGCGGCCGATGCCCAGAGTATCTTCAAACGTGCCCGCGACGCCGCTCGCCGCGCTGCCGAGCGCGAGGTCGAATCCCGGACAGAACGCGCGGTGGAGAACGCCGTCCGCGCCGCCTTCGACGCGGGCGAGGACGCCATCGAATGCCTCTTTACCGACCCCGAGTGCATCGAGAGTGCCCAGGCCGAGGGCAGCGACGTGGTCCTCGTGGACGACGACGGTCAGTACGTGGACCGCAACGGCGCGCCCGTCGGCACGGACAACGCGACCGACGCCATCGTGCGGGCGCCAGCGGCGCAATCCGGCGCGGCCTCTGGCGCCAGCCCGTCCGCCGCGCCCGGCACGGGGGCGTGGGCCAACTACGACTTCGTGCCCGGCGCCCGGCCGCTCTTCTCCGAGGACTTCGAGAGCGACTATGTAGGCAACGTGCCGAGCCGGATCGAGTTCGAGAGCGGCGTGATGGAGGTCGTGAGCGAGAACGGCAACCAGATGCTCCGCTTCGGCGACGCGAGCGCCTTCGCGATCCCGCTCCCTGAGACGCTCCCCGAGCGGTTCACCATCGAGTTCGACCTGTATCACGGCGACGATTGGAACTACACCACGCTCGCCACCGGCCCGCTCGTGGACGCGGAGGACGGCTTCCACACCTTCCACGGCGACATGAAGAACCACGCCGCCTCCGAATTCCGCGTCGCGGACTTTTTCCAGACCGGCGTTTCCGAGGGCGCCTCTGGCGGCTCCTCGCTCCAGCGTAAGGACGCCTTTTTGAGCGCGATGGTGCCCGTCCGGATCGCCGTGGACGGCTCCTACGTCAAGATGTACATCGGCGAGGAGCGCGTCGCGAACATCCCCAATGCGGACATCCAGCGCACGGACCGCCTCTTGTGGGCCGTCGGTGGCGAGGTCGCCGCAACGGACGACGGCAGCAACGGGCCCATCCTCGTGGACAACGTCCGCATCGCCGCCGGCGGGCGCGAGATCTTGTACGACCAGCTTCTGGCGGACGGCCGCGTCGCCACGCAGGGCATCCTCTTCGCCAGCGGCAGCGCGACGATCAAGCCCGAGTCCACGCCCACCCTCGGCGACATCGTGCGCACGATGCAGCAAAACGGCGACCTCCGCCTGCGGATCGAGGGCCACACGGACAACACCGGCACGCCAGAGGCCAACCTCACCCTTAGCCAGCAGCGCGCCGACGCCGTGGTGGCGTACCTCACCGCTCAGGGTATTAGCGGCTCGCGCTTGGAAGCCGCCGGGCTGGGGCAGACCCAACCCGCTGCCGACAACGGCACGCTCGAAGGCCGTCAGCAAAACCGCCGCGTAGAGCTCGTGCGGCTCTAGCCTCTGGCGCCAGAGGCGCGAGCCCAGCCTCTGGCGCGAACGAAAACGGCCCGTCCCGCCAGAGGCGAGACGGGCCGAACGAAACCAAACGAGCCTCTGGCGAAGGAGTCGACGGGGAGCGAGAGGCTGAACAGGCGCTTTGCCCATCCCTCATCCCGCATCCCTTATCCCTCCTCTACCACAGCTTGATCCGGTCCTCGGGCGCGAGGTACAGCCCGTCTCCCGGCTCCACGCCGAACGCGGTGTAGAACGCCGGGATGTGCGAGAGCGGGCCGACGGCGCGGTACGGGCCGGGCGAGTGGCTGTCCGTCTTGAGCAACTGCGTGAGGTACGCGTCGCGGTAGGCGTTGCGCCAGACCTGCGCCCAGCCCAGGAAAACGCGCTGGTCGCCGGTGTAGCCGTCGATAATCGGCGCCTCCTCGCCGTCCAGCGAGAGCCGGTAGGCGCGGTAGGCCATCGTGAGGCCTGCCAGGTCGGCGATGTTCTCGCCGAGCGTGAGGCGGCCGTTGACGGTCTCGCCCGCCAGAGGCTCGTAGCCATCGTACTGCGCGACGAGGCGGTCGGTCAGCGCCTCGAACTCCGTCCGGTCGGCCTCGCTCCACCAGTTGCGGAGGTTGCCCTGGCCGTCGTACTGGCTGCCCTGGTCGTCGAAGCCGTGCGAGAACTCGTGGCCGATGACCGCGCCGATGCCGCCGTAGTTGACGGCGTCGTCCGCCTCCACGTTGAAAAACGGCGGCTGGAGGATAGCGGCCGGGAAAACGATCTCGTTAAAGGACGGGTTGTAGTACGCGTTGACGGTTTGAGGCGTCATGCCCCACTCGGCGCGGTCGGGCGCCTGCCCGAGGTCGGAGAGCATGTCCTCCCAGTTCCAGGCCGCGATCTTACGCGTGTTGCCGATCAAGTCGTCGGGCCGGAGGTCGAGCGCGGAGTAGTCCTCCCACTCATCCGGGTAGCCGATCTTGAACGTGTAGTCGTCGAGCTTGGCGAGCGCGGCCTGCTTCGTCTCGTCGGTCATCCACTCCAACTCGGAGATGGACTGCCGCATGGCGACCTGGAGGTTGCGGATCATCTCGTCCATGCGCGCCTTGGCCTCTGGCGGGAAGTGCCGCGCCACGTAGACCCGGCCGATGCCCTCGCCGAGCGCGCCAGAGGCCGCGCCGACGGCCTTTTTCCAGCGCACGCGGTCGGCGGTCTGGCCGGAAAGCGTGCGGCCGAAAAAGTCGAAGTTGGCCTCGGCAAAGGGCTTGGAGAGCAGGCCGGCGGCCTCGCTCACGGTCTGGAGGCGTGCCCACGTTTTCCAGTCCTCCAGCGGGGTGCGCCGCATCATCGTATTCAGCGCGGCCACGTAGCTGGGCTGGTTGACGATCACCGAATCGACGGCCGGGAAGCCGGACCCGGAGAGCAGGATAGGAAGCCGCACCTGCGGGTACGTCGCCACGAGCTCGGTCCACGCCATCTTGTTGTAGCGGGCCTCGGGATCGCGGTTCTCGACGCGCGTCCACTGGTGCCGCGCGATCTCGGTTTCGAGCGCGAGCACGGTCCGTGCGGCCTCTTGCGCGTCGCCGGGGAGGTCCGCGAGGTCGTGGATCGTCGCGAGGTAGTCCACGTAGGCGGCGCGCTCGTCTGCGAAGCCGTCTTCGAGGTAGTAGCTCCGGTCCGGGAGGCCCGTCCCGGTCTGCCAGAGCGCCGTGATGTGCTGGCCGGAGTTCCGCGCGTCCACGGTCACAAAGGCCGCCAGCGGCGACGGCCCGAAGGTGCCTCTGGCGTTGGCGGCGAAGTACCGCGCCAGGTCGTCACGGGAGGCGATGGCATCGATGCGGGCGAAGTCCGGCGCCAGAGGCGTCACGCCGAGCGCGTCCACGCGGGCGGAGTCCATGTAGGCGGTGTAGACGGCCGCGATGCGCTGCGCATCGGGATCGTCCACGCGGCCGGCGGCGGCGTCCTCCACGATGGCGCGCACATCGGCCTCGGCCTTCTCACGGAGGATGTCGAAGGAGCCGTAGCGGCTCTTGTCGTCCGGGATCTGGACAGTCTCCAGCCAGCGGCCGTTGGTGTAGCGGAAGAGGTCGTCCTGCGGGCGGACGGTCCGGTCCATGGCCGTCGTGTCCACGCCGAGGCCGAGCGGCGCGCTCGTCTGGGCGCTCGCGCCGGAGGCGAGCAGGAGCGTTGCGAAGAGGAGTCGTTTCATCAAATGCGGTGGTGAGAGCGCGCGCAATCTCGCGACGCCAGAGGCCCCTGGCGAGGGGGAAGGCAGAGCCTCTGGCGCGGGGCTCTACATCTCTCGGTAGAGAAACGAGAACGTCTGCTCGTCTTCTGCGAGCCCCCACCAGAACGAGCGACCGTCCTTGGAGTCGTAGCCGTCCGCGAGGTAGGGCTCCCCGAACCCGATGAAGAGGTCGCCACACGAGCGGCGCGGGCTGTCCCCAACCTCCGCGTCGTGGCTTTCGAGATAGCGCCGAAGCCGCGCGGCGTCCTCTGGCGAGATGGCGACAATCGCGGCGGAGCAGTCCACGTCTCCATGCGAGGTCGCGTGCTGCACGAACTCGCCAGAGGCCGGGAAGGGGACCGCGCTCTCTCGGGTAAACCGCGTGCGATACGCGTCTAGGTCTGGAAAGAGGAGGAGGTACGCAACGGCTCCGAACACGAGCACGAGCACGGCCAACACAGCGACTCCCCACCGACCCGCCCGCCAGAGCATCACCCCGAAGAGCGCGCAGACGCCGAGACCAATCGCGAGCAGGACAAAGACGAACAGGCCAAACATCGCGTGGCTACGACGCGCGGCCTCTGGCGTTGCGCCAGAGGCTCAGACCGCCTCGGCGTGCACGAACGTCGGCGCCCCCGTGGGGACCGTCCGCGCCTCTGGCGGCATCGGGATCTCCGGCACCGACGTTAGAGGCTGGTAGTCGCCGAGGGGATTCGGCTCGGCCCAGAGCGTGCCGCGCGTGGTGCGCATGACCACGTGGTCGCCCGAGCGTCCCAGGACGTAGTCGCGCGTGAGCGGCACTTTGCCGTCGGGCGTGTCCAGCACGTAGGCCGGGACCGCGAAGCCCGACGTGTGGCCCCGGATCTCGCGCATCAGGTCCATGCCCTTCTCGATCGGCGTGCGCAGGTGCGCCGTCCCGCCGATGAGCTGCGCGTGGTAGAGGTAGTACGGCCGCACGCGGAGCCCGACGAGCCCTTCGCAGAGCGCCTTGAGCGTCGCCGCGTCGTCGTTGATGCCCGCCAGAAGCACGCTCTGGTTGCCCACCGGCACGCCCGCGTCGGCCAGCCGCGCCGCAGCGCCAGAGGCCTCTGGCGTGAGCTCTTTGGGGTGGTTGAAGTGCGTGTTCAGCCAGACCGGGTGGTGCTTCTGGAGGACCGCGCACAGCTCCGGCGTGATCCGCATCGGGTTGACAACCGGCAGGCGCGAGCCGATGCGGACGACCTCGACGTGAGGGATCGCGCGGAGTTCGCCCAGCAGCCAGTCGATGTTGGCGTCCGAGAAGACCAGCGGGTCGCCGCCGGTGAGGAGCACGTCGCGGATGGCCGGGGTCTCGCGGATGTACCCCAGCGCGTCGCGCAGTTCGTCCTTCCGCATCATGTAGTCGGCGTCGCCGACCATCCTCTTGCGGAGGCAGTAGCGGCAGTAGACCGCGCACTCGCTCGTCACGCAGAAGGCCACCTTGTCCGGGTAGTTGTGGACGAGGTTTTTGACCGGGCTATGGCCCACTTCGTCCAACGGATCCACCACGCCCACGATGTCGGGCTCCACCTCTGGCGCCTGCGGGACCACGTGCTGGCGGACGGGGCACTGGGGGTCGTAGGCGTCCATCAGGCTCGCGTAGTACGGCGTGATGGTCCAGCGGAAGATGCCGCGCGTGGCCTTGATCGCGTGGCGCTCGCCGTCCGTGATGCGGATGTAGCGTGCGAGGGTCGCCTCGTCGTTGACGCGGTGGCGCATCTGCCAGCGCCAGTCGGTCCACTCCTCGTCCGAGGCGTTGTGCTGGGGAAACGTGGTCATGCCTCTGGCGCGGTCGGGCAGTGCGGCGGGGTGGTGTGGAAGGCGGCGCGTCTAGGCGCCGGGGGCTCCGGCGCCAGAGGCGCACGGGGAAGCCGATAGGTCACTCGCTGTCCGAGCGCTGGACGTACGGGTACCGGCGGAACTCCTTGAGAACGGCCGAATCGCGCGTGGTCTCGAACGTCTCGCCGCACTTCCCGCAGCGGAACACGATCTGCCGCGGCGTGCCGCTGGCCCCGTTGAGAAGCGCCAGCCAGCCGCCGCCACCGTACGAGAGCGACGCGCGCGCCCAGTGGTGGTAGCGGTCGTGTCCGCAGGAGCAAGTCGGTCGGTCGGCCATCATCGAGAGGGGGAGCGCTCGGATTCTACCGCCAGAGGCCTCTGGCGTTCGCGCACGGGCGGTGGATTCCGACCGGCCGGCGCAGAGCCGCTGATAGCCCGCGACGTGGATGGCGCACTCCGCCCCTGGCGCCAGAGGCGAGCGGCGTGTCCCGCCAGAGGCCCGCATCCCTCCTCATCGCATGCCCCCTATCCTTCCTTCCCCGAGTACGGCGCCGGGTCGCGCGGGGCAGCAACGGGGTGCGCCACGTCGGGCAGGGGTGCCTCCGGAGCATGGGCACCGTCGCCGGATGTGCGCGGGACCTCTGGCGTGGGCTCGGAGCCGCCGTCGTCGCCGCCCGGCGGGTCGGGCTCGATGCCGTCGCCCATGCGCTCGGCCCAGGCCTGCGTGAACTCGGCACCGACGAGCACGATAAGCGACGAGTAGTAAATCCAGACGAGGAGTAGCGCGAGCGATCCCGCGGCTCCGAACGCCGATCCGGGGCTGGAAACGCCGAGGTAGATCCCGATGAGCGTTTTGCCGAGCGTGAACAGAATGGCGGTGACGAACGCGCCGACCCACACGTCGCGCCACGAGACCTCGGCATCTGGCAAGTAGCGGAACATGAACGCGAACAGCAGCCCGATCACGCCGATGGAGACGATGACGTTCGCGACGTCGATCAGCGTGCCCGCGATGCCGCCCGGCACCAGGCCGCTGGTGGCGTCGCCGAGAGCCGCGAGGACGGCGCTCAGCGCCAGCGAGACGAGGAGCAAAAACGCGATCGTCAGCACCATCCCGAACGAGAGCAGCCGCTTGACCAAGACCGCCATGAGTCCGCCGCCCTCGGCCGCTTTCTCTACCTCCCACGCGCGGTTGAGCGACTTCTGCAACTGCCCGAACGCGCCAGAGGCCCCGAACAGCAGCGCCGCCAGCCCCGCCAGCTTGGCGCCGATGCCGTCCCCGAGCGTGCTCGCGTTCTCGATCATCGTGCGGATCGCCGCCTGTCCGTCGGAGCCGATGATGCTGCCGACCTGGCCCACAAGGGCCTCTTGCACGCGGTCCACGCCGAAGATGGCGCCGGAAACCCCCAGGATCACCACCAGCAGCGGCGGCAGGGAGAACACCGTGTAGTACGCGATGGCCGCGCTCAGGCTCGGGACGTCGTCGTCCATCACCTCAGCGGCGGTTTTCTTGAGGACGGCGGTGACGTCGGCGGCGGTGAGCTTCACGAAAGGCGGGGGAGAAGGGGGCGGTAGAATGCGCGCCCCGCCTCTCAGGTTGCCCCAACTGCTTTGCCATGCTCCGCCGCCCCACGCTGACCGACGACGGCCGCGCCGTTACCCTGGACCTCCACGGCGCCCGCATCGCCGAGGCCGAGCACCTCGCGCGCCGCGCCGCGCAAGAGGCCTCTGGCGCGGGCCGCAGCACGCTCCGCATCGTTCACGGCGCGAGCACGACCGACTGGGACGGCGGCAACCGGACCGTCAAGACTGCGCTCCTGGACCTGCTCGATAGCGGCGCGCTGGACGCCTGGGTCGCCAGCGAGCACCTCACCGAGGGCGCGATGCTGCTCGGCCTGAGCGCCTCTGGCGCGCCGGACCGCCGCCGCCTCACGATCGGGGACCTCTAACCTGTGGCGCGTGCTGAGCAGCCTTCTCCCGGTGCTCCGCCAGAGGCCCGATCTTCCCCTATCCCACCCCCTCTGCTCCACATGGCCCCCCGCATCGGCATCACCACCTCGCTGAACCGCACGGACCGCGGCGACCTCGAACAACGCCTCGACCTCCGCTACGTCCATGCCGTCGAGCGCGCGGGCGGGCTCCCGCTCGTCGTGCCCATGCTCGACACGCCAGAGGCCGCGGAGGCGTTCGCGGCCCTCCTGGACGGGCTGGTGGTGACGGGCGGCCCGGCCGTCACGGACGGCCTCGTGGGGGAGCTTCCGGAGGACATCGACGAGACGGAGCCGCTCCGTGTGGCGAGCGACAAGCGGCTTCTGGCGCTGTTCCTGGAGGCGCGGCGCCCCGCGCTCGGCATCTGCTACGGGATGCAGCTCGCGAGCGCGTTGCGCGGCGGTACGATCTACGCCGACGTGGAGCGCGACGTGGAGGGCACCGCCGTCCACAGCCGAGGACGCGGCGGAAGCACGCACCCCGCGCGCGTCCACGAGGGCACACGCCTCTGGCGCCTGACGGAGACGGACACGCTCCACATCAACACGCGCCACGTGCAGGCGCTCGCCGAACCCGGGGCGGGGCTCGTCGTGAGCGCGACGGCGCCGGACGGCGTCATAGAGGCCATCGAGACGGCAGACGGGTCGTTCGTGGGCGTCCAGTTCCACCCGGAGGCGATGGACCCCCCGCTCGACGTGCTCTTCCGTGACCTCGTGGAGCGGGCCCGTGGTGCACAAAAGACCGCACCGTAGCGTTCTCGGACCGATTCTTGCCGTATCGTCAACGCCCGCTGTCCACGCCTCCTCGGACCCGCAGCGGCCCCCGAGCGTAGAACACGAGAATACCTCCCCTACACCATGAGCGACCCCGACAGCACGCCCCGCCCTGAAGGTGCGCCCCCCCGTTTCCTCCCGGCCCTGGATTACATCCCGGACCCAATGCAGGAGGAGACGGCGGTCGGCGACCCCGAGGACGACACCTCTCCGCAGGGGAGGCGCGGTCGCGACCTCTTCCGCTCGGGCCTCCGTATCCCGCTCGCGGCGCTCGCCTTCTTGGGCGCCGTCGCGCTTGTCGGCACGCTCGTCGCCAGAGGCGACGTGGCCGCGCAGAAGGCGCCGGACAGCCCGGCGTCGGCTGCGGCTCCTGCTGCTCCGCCGATTGCCGCTGGCGAGGCGTACGCCTTCCGCCAGTTGGACATCCACCCGGATCGGATGCACGGCAAGTACTTCGCCGGCGCGTTCCTCACCGACGCCTCGCCAGAGGCCGCGGCCGAAGGCGACATGATGTCGGACTTCCGCTGGCGCTTGGAGATGTTCCGCAAGGCCTATGGCGTGGACGACAACTTTACCATCCGCGCCTATGACGGCCGCAACGGCCGCGAGCTGGACGCCGTGACGCTGACCGGCATGCGCAACGCGTACCGCGCCTCAGGCAGCGTGAACTGGGATGAGGTCAACCGCGCCCGCCGTACCGCGACCACCGAGCTTCGCCAGAAGCTTCAGGCCGCAGGCATCCCGCGCAAGGACATCGTGATCCGCTGGGGCTACAAGGACAACTCCCTGGAAGCGCGCTCGCGTGACAACCACTTCGTGGAGTACGAGGCGCAACTCGCACGTCGGCTGGGCCTGAGCCTACTCACGACCGAGATCGGCACCGTGGAGACGTTCAACCAGGACCACCTCATCTCCAGCGCGGGCGCCCGCTCCCGTTACCAGATGATGCCGGACATCCTGAGCATGTTCAACGTGGAGCGCTACAACGTGCCTCTGGCGGGCGGTGGCTCGGTGGGCGTGGCTGAAGAGTTGCACCCGCTGCTCTCGATGGAGCCGGCGCTGATGCTCGTCCGCGCGTATTCCAACGCCGTCGGGCACGAGTTGCCGGGCATCTCGGCCTACCACGCCGGTGTCGCGAACATCCACAAGCTGTACCGCGAGTACCTCCGCGCCAATCCTCTGGCGGTGCGCTCCAACCTTCACGTCTCGGACGCCTACATGTGGGGCATCACCGACGGCTTCGAGAAGGTGGACGCCGTGTCCAGCTTTGGTCCGCACTCTCGCATCTACGTTCTTAAGGCTTACGGCGCCCTCCGCGCAACGGAGGATCAGGTCATCGATCCCTCGGAGACCGCTCGCGTTGAGCGCGTGCAGGTCCGCGCCGGTGAGCGCGTAACGCTGGAGCGCATCCTTGCGGCCCTGGAGTCCGTGGATCAGCGCCTGGACTGGAGCTACGCCGATGGCGACACCGCCTACGAGCGCTTCCGCCAGCTCAACCCGCACATCAAGCTCCCGATGGCGCCCGGGACCTCTGGCGTTCCCGACCGCGGCAACCTCGTCTTGACGTCCGCTGCGGGCGGCGAGCCCATCCGCTTTTTCCTCCCGGCAGGAGCCGTGGAGGCGATGAAGCGCACCGGTCTCGACGTGATCGGCGAGATGACGTCGTTCGACGAGGACACCTTTGTTCTCGACCCGAGCGAGGTCACCCCGACCGACCGCGAGTACCAGGCGCTCGTAGACGACATCGGCCAGTTCGGCTTCACGCGCGCCAACAAGGCCCGTCTGGAGACGCTGTACAGCAGCATGAACGCGCTCGCGCGGCAGAACCCGGACAGCCGCTACCGCCAGACGCAGTCCAAGATCATCGGCATCCACCGGATGTTCTGGCGCACCAGCGCTTTCGAAAGCCTGGTCAGCACGCGCGAGAACCTGCTCTCCATCAACCCGCTGGATCTGCGCAACGACAGCCTCGCCAGCGGCCCGCTGCCCGCGCCGATCTTCTAGCTCTGGCGCCCTCCCAATCCCGCCGCCCCCGTCAGCCTCTGGCGGGGGCGGTTTTTTGTGCGCCAGAGGCCGAGTACAGGGTGCCGGCGCGTTCTCGGCCCCGCCACCGGCCTCTGGCGCGTGAGTCATCGCGTACGGCTGGGGTGGCCAAAGCGGGAGCAGGCTCAGGCGTTCGAAAACCGGTACTACCGGGGGCGCGGTGTGGACTGTGAAGGTCGCCAGAGGCCGGCGTGACCCTTGCGAGAAGGCGTCTTTTCAGGCGAAACCGGGACTATCTAGGGCGGTTCGTCAAGCACTTGTTCCAACACGCTTCGTAGGAGGTCGGCGCTTTCGAAGCCCGCGAACCGGCCGATACCTCGGGACCGCTTCGCGCGGCTCGGTTGACCTCCTCCCTCCACAGTCATGTCTCGCGACTTCGCACCCGACCCCGACGCGGTCTCGGTGTTCTCTACGATCTACTGGCCCGGCGTCCTGACGCTTCTCGGCGTGGCCGCCGTCGTCCTCGTGCCCCTACTCGGAGCCCTGCTTCTGGCGTAGTGCCGGACGCGCTCGGCACGCCCGCCACCCCGTTCTGGGACGCGCGCTACGCCGAGGAGGCGTACGCCTACGGGACCGCTCCCAACGCGTGGCTCGCCTCTCAGGCGAGCCATTTACCCGCCAGCGGCCGCGCTCTCGTGCCTGCCTCTGGCGAAGGCCGCGACGCGGTCTGGCTCGCCGAGCAAGGTCTAACGGTTACGGCCGTGGATCTCTCGGCTGCCGGGTTGGCCAAGACGCACCGCCTGGCTGACGCCAGAGGCGTCGACGTGGCGACGGTCCACGCAGACCTCAGGACGTGGGACTGGCCTCTGGCGGAGGTCGATGTCGTCGCGCTCAGCTTTGTGCACGTGGAGCCGCACGTCCGGAGCGACTTGCACCGACGGGCGCTGGCAGCGCTGAAACCAGGCGGTCTCGTGGTTGTGGAAGGCTTCCACATCGGGCAACTCGTCTACCGCGCCGTGCATGGCTCGGGCGGTCCCGGCCGCGCCGACATGCTGTTCACCGCCGATCTCCTGCGCGCCGACTTCGAGGGCGCCGACGTGCTCGCGCTGGAAGAGACCGAGACCACGTTGCGCGAAGGCGCGTACCACGACGGCCTCGCGAAAGTCGTCCGCGGCGTGTTCAGGAAACGCGCCTGAGCCTTTGGCGCCCGTGGAACCCGCCGCCGAGCCCGCCCGTCGGCGTGGGGAATCACTGCGGCCTCTGGCGCCAGAGGCCTGCCCACCGCATATGCCCGCCCGCCTCGGACACCTCCGTCTCAATGTCGCCGACCTCGACCGCATGGCGCAGTTCTACTGCGACGCGCTCGGCCTGAGCGTCCGCGAACGCGCAACGGACGAGGAGAGCCACTACGCGTTTCTGACAGACACCCAGCCGATCCCCGGGGGCGCGCAGGACGGGATGCACCACCGGCTCGTGCTGCGTCAATCGCGAGAGGCCTCTGGCGAGCCGTTGGCGGAGTCCACGCGCCTGGACCATTTCGCGTGGGAGGTGGACAGCGAGGCCGAGCTTCTCGCGTTTGTAGAACGCCTGCGCGAGATGGGCTGCGAGACGGACCTGCAAGAAGCGCAGATCGCGTGGCAGTGCTACTTCCACGACCCCGAGGGCAACAAGCTGGAGGTCTACACCGACCGCCGCAAGAGGCCAGGCGGAAACCCGCTCTGGCAAGGACAGCAGGAAAACCTGACGCTCAAGCGGCTCCGCGAAGCCGGAGGCTGATCGGTCTGGGGAGACGAGCGCGCCAGAGGCCTCTGGCGTGAGGCGCGCAGGGCTGTACGTTGTGGCACCACTCCACATCGGCCCTCATGCGCTCCGTGTTCTTTGTCCTCCTCTTCGCGCTTGCCGCTGCGCCAGAGGCTCAGGACGTTCGCGGTATTCCTTCCCAGCTTCCCGTCGTGCAGGAGGCCAGCGTGACGAGCGAGAACGGCGTGGTAGCGGATGCCGCCACGGGCGAGCCCATTACGGCGCAGGTTGTAGGCACGCACGAGAACGGAGCGCCGCGCATCCGCTACACCGTTGTCGAGGGGTTGGTGGAGGGCGTGTGGGTGGAGTGGTACGCCTCTGGCGTGCCGCGGTACATCGGGGAATGGGCAGGCGGCAAGGGCGTGTGGACGTACTTCCACGAAACCGGTGCGATCCGCGAGCGCTCGCGCGTCACCGCGGACGTGTGGCACGGCATCAGCGAGGGGTGGCACCCGAACGGTGCCCGTGCGTGGTCCGGGCGCTTTGAGCAGGGCGAGAAAGAGGGCGCATGGCACACGTGGCGCAAGGACGGCGCCGTCGAGGCGATCGAGACGTACGAGGGCGGCACGGTGGTCGAGATCGAAGTCCAGATCGGGATGTAAGCACCGGGCGCCAGAGGCCCGCCCCTCCGCGCGCCGAGCGCCGGAGGGGGAACCGAGTGCGCTGTCCGGTCTACCTTGCCGCACCTTCTCTCGCACCTCCTATGTCCGACGCCCCGCTCGCAGGCAAAACCATTTTCATCACTGGCGGCAGCCGCGGCATCGGCGAGGCCATCGCGGTCCGCGCGGCGCAGGACGGCGCGAACGTGGCCGTGGCTGCCAAGACATCGGAGCCGCATCCCAAGCTGCCAGGCACGATCCACACCGCCGTCGAGAAGATCGAGGAGGCGGGCGGCAAGGGCCTCGCGATCCAGATGGACGCCCGCGACGATGAGCGCGTCGCCGAGGCCATCGCGCAGACCGCCGAGCACTTCGGCGGCATCGACATCGTGATCAACAACGCGAGCGCCATCTTCCTCGCGTCCACGGAGGCGACGCCGATGAAGCGCTACGACCTCATGATGAGCGTCAACGTGCGCGCCACGTTTGCCGTCACCCAGGCGGCGCTCCCGCACCTGAAGGAAAGCGCGAAGGCGGGCCGGGGGCCGCACATCCTCACGCTCTCGCCGCCGCTGGACATGGACCCGAAGTGGTTCGCGAGCCACCTCCCGTACACCATGTCCAAGTTCGGCATGTCCATGTGCGTGCTGGGCTGGGCGCGCGAGTTCAAAGAGATCGGCATCGGCGCCAACGCGCTCTGGCCCAAGACCACCATCGCGACGGCTGCGGTCAAAAACCTCCTCGGCGGTCAGGACATGATCGAGGCCAGCCGCACGCCGGATATTGTCGCCAACGCCGCGCATTGGATCCTCAGCCAAGACCCTCGCGGCACGACGGGCCACTTCTTCCTGGACGAGGAGGTTCTCCGCATGGCGGGCGAAACCCAGTTCGACCAGTACGCGGTCACCCCCGGCGCGGAGCTGATGCCGGACCTGTTCCTGTAGAGGCACGGGCTGATCAGATGTGCCCGGCGTCGGCAACCCCCGGGCCTCTGGCGCCAGAGGCCCGTTCCGCGTGCTGCGGAGATGGCGTACACGGCACGCCGAGGCCCACTTTGTAAAGGAGCTTTAGAGGCTAGGAAGGGCAGGAACACGGCGGTGTCACCCCTCCGTAGGAGCTTCCGTGCCCGGCTGGCCTCTGGCGCCACGCCAGCGGCGGTCTTGGCTGGCGCTGGCGTGGCGTGAAGGGCTTCGCGTCAGCAGCCTGCCGCGCGCCTTCTGAGGCTCCCGTTTTCCGGCGAGCGAGAGCGCTTCGAGGCTACCGGGTCCGTCGTCCTGTTTACCACCCGCGGTGCCCACCGCCGCCTCCACGTGCTCCCGACTCCAGACATCTCGCCCAACAAGACGTACCTCCGAAGCGCGCTCCTCGGTGGCGGCATCGCAGCCGCGGTCTCGCTCGGCGCCGGCACCATCGTGGGCGTCACGAGCGGGGTCGATGTCCGTCTGCTCCTCGAAGCCTCCATGCCGACGGTGCGCTTCCTGGCCTCGGCGGTGGTGACCGCCTCCGCGACGACGCTCGCGCTCATCCTCACGCTTCTCGGCTTGAGCGCGAACACGGACCTAGACGTGGACCCCGGATTCTACCGCCGCCTCTGGCGGATCGCGCAGGTCGATGTCGCTACGTTTGTCGGCTCCATCGTGCTGCTGGTAATGCTCGTGATCCCGTTCGGGGAAGAGGCCGGGCTTTCCTCCACGTTCTACACCGTCGCGTACTACACCCTCGCAACGGCGTCCGCGCTCACGTCCGGGCTCCTCGTCGCGGTCGTCCTCGGCCTGTACAACGCGGCGACGGACCTCATCGAGACGTGCTGGCTGGACGGCGACGCCATCCTGGCGAAAGACGCCGAGGAGGAGGCCGAAGAAGCGGCGGATCGGGTGGAGGCCTAGCGTTCGGGCGGAGCGGCGGCCTCTGGCGCCAGAGGCCGCGCGCAGCGTTCGCCAGAGGCTAGTCCAGCATCCCGTCGAAGAGGTCGGTGTCTTTGAGCGGCGGCACCAGGTCGAAGTGGTCGTACGCGCGGCGCATGGCGACGCGTCCGCGCGGTGTGCGCGCCATAAAGCCCTCCTGGATGAGGTACGGCTCGTAGACCTCCTCGATGGTCCCCGGGTCCTCGCCCACAGCGACGGCGATGGTGCTCACGCCGACCGGGCCGCCCTCGAACTTCTCCATGAGCGCGAGCAGTACGCGGGCGTCCATGTCGTCCAGGCCGGCCTCGTCCACGTCGAGCGCGTCCAGTGCGTGGCTCGCGAGGGCGGGCGTTACACGGCCGTCGCCGTCTACCTCGGCGAAGTCCCGCGTACGGCGGAGCAGCTTGTTCGCGATACGCGGCGTCCCGCGGGAGCGCCGCGCGATCTCGTACGCGCCGTCCTCGGTGATCTCCACGCCCAGAAGCTCGGCGCTGCGGAGCACGATCTTCTGCAGGAGGTCCGCCGTGTAGTAGTCGTACCGGAAGTCGATGCCAAAGCGGGCGCGGAGCGGAGCCGTCAGGAGCCCCTTGCGCGTCGTTGCGCCGACAAGCGTGAAGGGCGGCAACGAGATCCGTACGCTTCTGGCGCTCGGCCCGGAGTCGATCAGGATGTCGATCGCGTAGTCCTCCATCGCGGAATACAGGTACTCCTCCACGACGGGCGAGAGCCGGTGGATCTCGTCGATGAACAGCACGTCGCCCTCTTCCAGGTTGGTGAGCAATCCCGCGATGCTCGCCGGCTTGTCCAGCGCCGGCCCGCTCGTCGTCTTGATGGCCGCCCCCATCTCCTCGGCCACGATGTGCGCGAGCGTCGTCTTGCCGAGTCCGGGCGGGCCGGAAAGGATGACGTGGTCCAGCGCCTCGCCGCGCTGGAGCGCGGCCGTCACGAACACGCGGAGGTTGTCCTTGATCTTTTTCTGCCCGATGAACTCGTCGAGCGCGCGGGGGCGGAGAGCGGTTTCGAAGTCGGCGTCGCGCGCGGTGGCGTCGATGGGGCCTCTGGCGGGGGTGTCCATGTGTGCGGGAGTGGTTTACGCCCAAGGTACGCGGCGGGTGTGACAGGGCGTGTCATGCCACCGGCTGGAGGGCCGCCTGGGAGCGAAGGCCACAGGCCTCTGGCGCCAGAGGCTCCGCGTTTCCGGCGGCGCCCGAGCCGCCGGGCTCGTGATCCCCTGGAACTGCCCCGCGCGACGGGCTTTCCGAGGCGCCCCCCGTTGACTCCGCCGGGGGGTGTCTCTACGTTGGCGCCATGTTTGCTGTAGACCACGTCCTCGTCTCCGACGCGCTGCTCGACGCGCCCTTTTGCTGCTCGCTGACCGCGTGCAAAGGCAGCTGCTGCGTGGAGGGCGACCGCGGCGCGCCGCTTCTTCCGGAGGAGCGCGCCGAGCTGGAACGCGCGCTGCCCATCGTCGGCCCGCGGCTGCGCAAGGAAGCGCACGACGTGATCGGCAAGGAGGGCGTGTGGGAGGGCAACGAGCGCGAGGGCTACGCGACGACGACCGTCGCGGGGAAGGAGTGCGTGTTCGTCGTCTTCCGCAAGGGCACAGCCGTGTGCGGTATCCAGGAGGCGTACGCCGAGGGCAAGCTGGACTGGGAGAAGCCGATCTCGTGCCACCTCTACCCGGTCCGCGTGGAGGCCTACGGCGAAGGCGAGAGCCGCGTGGAGGTGCTCAACTACGAGCAGATCGAGATGTGCACCCCCGGGATTCCCCACGGCCGCCGCCTGGGGCTCCAACTCGCCGACTTCCTCTCGCGGCCTCTGGCGCGCCGCTACGGCGACGACTGGCTGGCGCGCTTTAAAGCCACGCTCCAAGAGCGGCGGGAGCTTCTCGGCATCGGTCCTACAGACAGCCCGCCCGCGGCGGGCGATCCTGCCTCTGGCGGCGACCGCAGCGCCGGCGCTCCAGGCGGCCGTCACTCCGCGTCCACGGAACCTTAAGCCGACGGCTGCGACGACGATACCCCCGACCCCTCTTTCTCCTCCCGCCCCGCGCGGACATGCTCAACCTCCACCAAAAGCAGTCGCTCCAGCAAAAGCTGTCGCCGCAGCAGATCCAGTACATCAAGCTGCTGCAACTGCCCACGCTCGCGCTGGAGCAGCGCATCAAGGCGGAGCTGGAGAGCAACCCGCTCTTGGAGGAGGGCATGGAAGAGGAGGACGACCTCAACCTGGACACGCCAGAGGCCGAGCGCGACGACGCGCCCGACGAGAAGCAGCAGGACGATGAGTTCGACTGGGACGAGTTCCTCAACGCGCCCGACGACCTCTACGGCTACAAGGCCGCGCCGGACAACGAGGAGGACGACCGCGAGGCGCCCATGCCGGACCTCTCGTCCATGGCCGAAAGCCTGCGCGAGCAGGTGGGCCTGCTGGACTTCGACGAGACCGAAGAGCTGATCGCGGATCAGATCATCGGCTCCATTGACGAGGACGGCTACCTGCGGCGCCCGGTCGAGTCGATCCTGGACGACGTGATGTTCAACTTCGGCGTGATGCTGACCGAGGCCGACGTGGAGCGCGTGCTCTCGCGGATCCAACGTTTGGAGCCCGTCGGCATCGCCGCGCGGGACCTGCGCGAGTGCCTGCTGGTGCAGCTGGACATGATGCCGAACGACGTGGACGGCCGCGAGAACGCCTACGACTTGGTGCACGACTGCTACAAGGCGTTCACCATGAAGCACTTCGACCAGATCCAGCGCAAGCTGGGCATCGACGAGTACGACTTGAAGGAGGCGTACGACCTGGTGCGGAGCCTGGACCCGAAGCCCGGCGAGGGCGACTTCGCGGCCCAGACCAACTACATCACGCCGGACTACACCGTGGTCCGCGACGATGAGGGCTTCCGCATCTCGCTCAATGGCCGGAACGCCCCGGAGCTGCGCGTCAACGCGCACTACCGGAACATGTGGAACGACCTCTCGGCCAAGAAGAAGCGCGGCGACAAGGCCGCGACCGAGACCAAGAACTTCCTCAAGACGCGCATGGAGAGTGCGCGGTGGTTTATCAACTCCATCCAGCAGCGCCGCAACACGATGCTGAAAGTGATGGAGGCCATCGTGCAGATCCAGGAGCCGTTTTTCGAGCACGGCGCAGGCCACTTGCGCCCGATGATTCTCAAGGACATCGCGGAGATTATCCACATGGACATCTCGACGGTCTCCCGCGTGGTCAACGGCAAGTACGTGCAGACAGAGTGGGGCGTGTTCGAGCTCAAGCACTTCTTCTCCGAAGGCATCGAGACCGACACCGGCGAGGAGGTCAGCAACAAGGAGGTCAAGGCCGCCCTGGAGCGCATCATCTCGGACGAGGACAAGACGAAGCCCTGGAGCGACCAGAAGCTGGCGGACCTGCTGGCGGAGAAGGGGTACCCCATCGCGCGCCGGACCGTAACGAAGTACCGCGAGCAGGCCAACATCCCGGTCGCGAGGCTGCGCCGCCAGATCGTGCTCGCGTAGGCGCGGGCGAGGTGGGAAGGGGGCAGCAGCGAGTGAGCAGCGGCAGGGGAGGCCTCTGGCGCCAGAGGCCCGGCGTTCGGGGCCGGCGCTGGGTCGGGGCGCTGCGCTTCGGGTGGACCCCGCTTTGCTCCCCTTCGGTCGCAAAGCTGTCCCCCTGATTCAGGGGGACAATCCAAGTCCAGTCTCTGGCGAGACACCGAGCCAACGCGGTCCGGGATGCGTGCTTGGTGTCCACTGTCCCTCTCTCCGAGGGGAACAGAAAAACCGCCGTCGCAGGCGTGTTTTTCAGGGGGTGCGTTCAGGATGCCGCAGCTTTCCGCCCAGAGCCTCTGGCGCCAGAGGCTGTATTCTGGGGCAGATCCCCCCGCACATCCGTGAAGCTGTTCGCCGCCGTCCTCTTCCTCGCCGCCGCGCTCGTCGCCTGCGACATCGGCCCGCCCGCGACGGCGCCGCCGAGCACCGGCGGCGGCCCGCAGACCCGCGTGGTCCGCCTCACGCTCGACCCCGATACCGTGGCGGTGGGGGACACGACGCTGATCCACGTCGTCATCACGGACAGCCTCGACACGAGCTTCCGTTACCTCTGGGGGATGCCGTACACGCTCCCCGTCGAGGGGCGTTCGGACGGGCCGAAGGTCCGCTTCATCGCTCCGCGCACCTCCGACGTGCCCGGCCGCGTGAGCAGCGCAGGAGCCAGCGTCCGCATCACGAACGACGCGCCGGGCACGCGGAGCGTGGTGTACTCCTTCAGCATCCCGATCCGGAACTGAGCCTCTGGCGCCAGAGGCCTGAGCCGCCGCATCCGCGCACCGGCTACCTTCGGGCGTGACCGTCCGCGCGCTCCTGCTCCTCGCCCTCCTCGCCGCCTCTGGCGCGAGCGCCCAGCCCGGCGCGCGCTTCGACCGGCTCGGGACGGAGGACGGCCTCTCGCAGAGCATCGTCAACGCCGTCGTGCAGGACCGGCAGGGCTACCTGTGGTTCGGGACCGAGGACGGGCTGAACCGCTACGACGGCGCCCGCTTCGCCGCCTACCGCTACGTGCCGGACGACAGCACCGCGCTGCCCGGCAACCGCGTCACGGCCCTCGCCGAGGACGCGGGCGGCACGCTTTGGGTCGGGACGACGGACGGCCTCGCGCGGCTGAACCGCCGGACCGAGACGTTCTCCATCGCGCCCGGCGCGCCGGGCGACCTGGACGGCGCCTGTGGCCGCGAGGTCACCGCGCTCGCAGGGGGCGCCGACGGCACGCTCTGGACCGCGACGCGCAACGGCGGGCTGTGCACCCGCGATGCCGCCTCTGGCGCCTTCGAGCCCGTCCGCGTCCGGCCCATCCCGGAAAACCAGCCGGGCGCGCTCGCCCTTTTCCGCGACGCCAGAGGCTCGCTCTGGGCGCACCTCACCGGCATCGGCACGGACGGCGCGGCGGGCGTCTGCCGCATCGACGAGGCCACGCGGACGTGCGAGGCCATGGCCGTCTCGTGGACGCGCGCGGTCCCGGGCGCCAGAGGCGTCGCGTTCGGAGACACGCCCGAGGGGCTCGCGCTCTACACCGAAGACGGCGGCACGTGGACGCGCGCCGAGGTCTGGCCCGGCGTGCGCATGAGCGGCGGCTCGCGCAACGCGATCGCCACGAGCGGGAGCGTGTGGATCGCGACCGAGGCCGACGGCATCCTGGAGGTGGACCCGGAAACCGGCGAGTCCCGCTTCTACCGCCCCGACCCCGCCGACCCGCGCAGCCTGCCCTCCGCGACCGTCCGCACGTTCTACCGCGACGCGCAGGGCTCGGTCTGGATCGGGACCGCGCTGGGCCTCGGCCGCTGGCGCCCGCCGGAGACCGGCGCGTTCCAGGTCGTCGAGCGAGGCCCCGGCGGGCTGGCCTCTGGCGCTAACGGCATCCACCAGTCCCGCGATGGGTTGGTGTGGATCGCGACGAACGACGGACTGCACAAGCTGAACCGCGAGACCGGCGAGGTCACCGTCTACCGCCGCGACGGCGCCCCGGGCGAGGCCTTCCCGAGCGCCTTCTGGTGGGTCTACGAGGACGCCGCGGGCACGCTCTGGGTGGGCGGCAAGCGCCAGGGGCTGTTCCGCTTCGATCCCGCAAGCGGCCAGTTCGCGCGCGAGGCCGGCTTCAACGGCGCGCTCTTCGGCGGCTCCGACGCGCCGAGCGTACCCATCCGCTACGTGATGCAGGACCGCCAGAGGCGTCTCTGGGTCGGCGCGAGCGATGGCCTGGCCGTGCGCCCCGAGGTGACCGGCGAGTGGCGGGGCTTCACGGCCTCTGGCGACGGGCTGCCGTCCACGCACACCAACGTCGCGTTCGAGGACAGCACGGGCCAGATGTGGGTCGGGACCGACGGCGGCTTGTGCCGCTTCGCGCCCGGCGTGCTGGGCGAGATCCGCGCGCTGGACTGCTTCCGCCACGTCCCGGGCGACTCCACCAGCCTCGGTGCCGACATCGTGTGGACGGTCGCCGAGGACGCCAGGGGCTCGCTCTGGGCCGGGACCGTCGGCGGCGGCCTCGCGAAGTTCGACGCCGAGGCCGAGACGTGGCGCCGCGTGACCACCGCCGACGGCCTGCCCAACAACACCATCTACGGCCTCCTCGCCGACGGCAACGGCCGCCTCTGGATGACGACCAACGCGGGCCTCGCGAGCCTGGACGTGGCCTCTGGCGCCGTCTCGGTCTACACCGTCGCGGACGGCCTCGCGAGCAACGAGTTCGACTTCATGGCCTACCACCGCGGCCGCGACGGCACGATGTACGTCGGCGGCCCGCACGGGCTGACGTACTTCCACCCGGACCGCCTCGCGCCGACCGGCGAGATCGCGCCCGTCGTCATCTCCGGCGTCCGCGCCGGCGACGTGGCGCAGCCTGGCCTCGTCGAGTCCGGCGACCGCCTCCGCGTAGGGCACGACGAGAACTTCCTCCGCTTCGAGTTCGCGAGCCTGGATTTCCGCAACCCGGAGCAGAACCGCTACGAGTACCGCCTGCGCGGCTACGAGGCGGACTGGCGCGAGACGAACGGCCGCCAGCCTTTCGCGGTCTACACCCGCGTTCCGCCGGGCGAGTACGTGTTCGAGGTGCGCGGCGCCAACCGCGACGGCGTGTTCAACCCGGAGCCTGTGGAAGTGGCCGTGACGGTTGTGCCCGCGTGGTGGCAGGTGCGGTGGCTGCAGATGCTGGCCGCGCTTCTCGCGGTCTCGGGCCTCGCGGCTGCCGCCGTGCGGATCCACCGCGGCCGCCTGCGCCGCGAGCGCTTGGAGCATCTCCGCCAGAGGCGCCGCGTGGCCCACCACTTGCACACCGGCCCCGTCCCCGCGCTCCGCCGCGTCGGCGACGACCTGGACGCGCTGGCCTCTGGCGACGACAACCACCCCGCGCGCGCCGTCCGCGTCACGGTCACCGAGGTGGCCGACGGACTGGTGACGGTCGTGGAGGAACTCGGCCCGCCCGAGTGGGACGGGCCATAACTCCGTAGGGGCGAGGCTCGCCTCGCCCACCGACCGACCGCGATGGCTTGCTCCTGCGCCTCTGGCGCCAGAGGCGGGGCCGGACGGCGGCGGGGGCCGGACGGCGGCGGGAACGGACGGTGTACCGGGAACGGGCGGTGGACCCGGAACGGGCGGTGGACCCGGAACGGGCGGTGGACCCGGAACGGGCGGTGGACCCGGAACGGGCGGTGGACCCGGAACGGGCGAGGCAAGCCTCGCCCCTACGGTGGGATGGGTGGTGGGTGGAGCGTTAGGCGGGGATCGGTGTCGTGTCTATGACGGCAGATTTGCCCAGCCAGACGCATGCGCCAGCGCCGGTCCGTCCGCCTCCGAGAGCATACGTACGCCGACGGGACTTACTTCGTGACCGTCTGCTGCCACGGCCGCCAGAGGCTATTCGGAGAGGTGGCCTCTGGCGAGATGGTCCGATCCGAACTGGGCGATCTCGCGCACGACGAGTGGGAGCGGACGTGCCAGAGGTACGAGCACCTGCACGCAGATCTGTTCGTCGTGATGCCGGATCACGTCCACATGCTGCTCGCTCTTTTGCCCTCCCGTCTTCCGCCTCTGGCGCCAGAGACGCGTCGGACCCCGCTGCCTGGGACGCTGGGGGCCGTGATCGGCCAGTACAAATCCGCAGTGTCCCGGCACGCTCAGAGGCTCTACCTGACGACTCGCGTCTGGCAACGCGGGTACTACGACCGCGTGGTCCGTTCTGACCGGGAGGCCGAGAACATCCGCCGGTACATCGCTGAGAACCCGATGCGGTGGGACGCTCTAGACCCAGGGCGCCGCGACGGGCACCGCCTGTAGGGGCGAGGCTCGCCTCGCCCGCAGCCTTGTCCCACCTAACCGCCGCGCCCCCCGCCTCTGGCGCCAGAGGCTACCCGATCTGGAACGCCGCCAGGCGTTCGTACAACGGCCGCGCGGCCTCCAGAACCGGCGCCAGAGGCTCAGGCACGACGGCCTCGCGCTCGGCCTCTGGCGGCTCGAAGCCCGTCGTTTCGTAGAGGCGCTCGTACCAGATCGGCCCCCAGACGCCGTCGGTCGCGCGCGGGCCGGGCGCCCAGCGGAGCATGGCCGAGTCCCACGGCACGCCGATCGCGGCGCAAAGCGCGCGGAGTGAGGGCTCAGGCGCGGCGCGGACGGCGCGGCCATCGAGGACCGGCGGCGCGTGGCCCAGACGGTCGGTGGTGCGCTCGAACAACTCGACCTGCTGTGGCAGGCCGGTGTCCTCCAGCCGTGCGTCCGGGAGCACCTTCGCGAGCGAGGCCAGCATCGCGGCGGGCTCGCGGATGAGGAACGCGTGGCGGAAGCCGTCCAGCCACGCGCGGCCCATGTGCGGGAGGAGGTGGTGCGCCATGTGCTTCTGCACCCAGAGCGCGGGGGCGTCGTCCGAGGCCTCTGGCGCCAGAGGCGCGGGGCCCGTCAGGTGCTCGGCGACGGTTTCCCAGTCCGTCGGTTGAGAAGCCAGGATCGCGGCGCGGCCGGGGTGCTCCTTGCCCGTCGCCGCGAGGTACGCCGCGTAGAGCGGCTCGTCGGTCACGGCGGTATCGGCGCGGCTGCCCCAGGCGCGGAGCAGCGCCGTCGAGATGTTTCGCGGGCCGCTCCAGATGGCGATGCGGACGGGGTCGGACAACGCGGGCGGGGTGGGTGCGCCCGGAGGCTACCCACGGCGCGCTGCCCGGCGCCAGAGGCCTCTGGCGTCGCCCGCTAGAGGGATTGCGGCGCGGCGCTCACGGCAGGTCCCGCGCCAGCGGCGTCGGGCTCCAGCAGGACGGCCAACGCGAGGCGGACGCGCGCCATCTCGCAGTCCAGCGCCACCATGTGCTTCATGAACGGCACGGGCGCCTCCCCGCGCGAGCCCTCGTCCATGGCCGTCGCGACCGACGCCAGGCGGTCCATGCCCATTGCGAGGGCCACGCCGCGGAGCGAGTGCGCCGCGTCGCCGATGCCCTCGCGCGAGCCCGCCGCGACCGACGCCCGCAGGTTCTCGACCGTCCCGCCGACGCGCTCAGAGAACGCCCCGACCAACTCGCGCATGAACTCCGGGTCGTCCTCGCCGATCTGCTCCAACAGGCGTGCGCGCATGTCCTGCACCAGCTCCAGCACGTCCGGGTTCGGGCCGGCCTCTGGCGCCGGAGGCGGGTCGCCAAGGCGCGTGGCTGCACCGAGGGCGGAGACCAGCGCGGCGTGCGCGATGGGCTTGGAGACGTACTCGTTCGCGCCCGCCTCCAGGCATGCCTCCCGGTCGCCCTGCATGGCGTTGGCGGTCAGCGCGACGACGTAAGGCTGGCGCTCCTCGGGAAGCTCCTGGCGCAGGCGCCGCGTGGCTTCCAGGCCGTCCATTTCCGGCATCTGGATGTCCATCAGGACGACGTCGTACGGGCGGGCGTGGAGCGCGGCGAGCGCCTCGGCGCCGTTCGCGACCGCGTCGGCGGTGAGGCCCAGGCGGCCGAGCGTGCGCAGCGCCACGCGCTGGTTGATGGCGTTGTCCTCCGCGATGAGCACACGGAGGGTGGTGTCCACCGTGGCGGCCTCTGGCGAGGCGGTGGGGGAGGCCTCCAGGGAGGCGGAAGGGGTAGAAGCGAACACGTCGACGAGGGCGTGGTAGAGAACGGAGGGCTTGAGGGGCTTGTAGAGCACGCGCGCGACGCCGATCTCCTCCGCGCGCTCGCGGAGCGACACCTTCCGGTTGATCGACGTGAGGAGCATCATGACGGGCGTCGGGCCCGGCCGGGCCGACATGATCGTCGCGAGGTCCAGGCCGTCCATCTCGGGCATCTGCATGTCCAGCAGCGCGAGGTCGAACGGCTCCTCGTTGTCGAGGGCGCGGAGCGCGTCAGGGCCGGAGGGCACCGCCAGAGGCGTCATGCCCCACTTCCGCGAGAGGCGGAGGAGGATCTCGCGGTTGACCACGTTGTCGTCCACGATCAGCACGCGGCGGCCGGTGAGGTGCGGCTGGTCCGGGCGCTGGAACACGCGGCGAAGGCCGGGGGCCACCTCGGTCTCGATGGAGAACGAGAACGTGCTCCCCACGCCGACCTCGCTCTCGGCGCGGAGCGTGCCGCCCATCATCTCCGTCAGGCGGCGGCAGATGGCGAGGCCGAGCCCCGTGCCGCCGTACTCCCGGGTGGTGGAGGCATCGGCCTGGGTAAAGGCGCCAAAGACGCCTTCAAGCGCGTCCTCGGCGATCCCCACGCCGGTGTCCTCCACGGCAAAGCGGAGCGTGCAGGCCGCTGGCGGCTGGGCGTCCGGCGGCTCGCCGCTTACGCGCACGCAGACGCCGCCGTCGTGCGTGAACTTGACGGCGTTGGAAAGCAGGTTGACGAGCACTTGGCGCACGCGCGTGATGTCGCCGAGGACCGACACCGGCGTTCCCTCGTCGATGAGGTACGCGAGCTCGATCCCTTTCTCGGCGGCGGGCTTGGCGACCAGGTCTAGCGCCTCCTCGACGCACTGCCGCACGTCGAACGGCGCCTTCTCCATGTCCAGCATCCCGGCCTCGATCTTCGAGAAGTCCAGGATGTCGTTGATGATGGTCAGCAGCGCCTCGCCAGAGGCCCGGATGGTGTCCACGAACTCCGTCTGCTCGCTGTCCAAGTCGGTCTCCACGAGGAGACTCGTCATCCCGATCACGCCGTTCATCGGCGTGCGGATCTCGTGGCTCATGTTGGCCAGGAACTCGCTCTTGGCCGTTGTCGCCGCCTCGGCGGCTTCCTTGGCCTGGACGAGCGCCGCCTCGGCGGCCTTGTACACGCGCACGTCGCGGATGTACATCGTGAACAGCGCGCGGCCCTTGCCGAACCGCAGGGGTCGGAACGTGACCTCGGTCACAATCTCCTCGCCAGAGGCCGTGAGGGTAGGAAGCTCCAACCGCTGCGTCAGCGAGCCCGTGATGCCTTCCTGGGCGAACCGCAGGAGCTTGTCGCGGTGCTCCTCGCGGAAGCGCTCGGGCACGATGTAATCGGAGAGGCGGTTGCCGCGGAGGGCCTCTGGCGAGAAGCCCATGATCCGCTCCACCGCCGCGTTGGCGTCCAGGACGGTGTCGTTCTCGTCCAGCGTGAGGATGGCGTCGGGCGCGGCGTCCAGGATGGAGCGGAGGCGCTCCTCGCTGGTGCGGAGCGCGGCCTGCGCGTCCTGCTGCGCGGAGATGTCGCGCGAGATGCCCACGAGGCCGATGATCTCATTGTCCGCGCCCCGCAGCGGCACCTTCGTGGTCATGACCGTGTGGCCGGTGACGTAGATGGACGGCTGGACGAGGTTGAGGATCGGCACGCCCGTTTCCATCACGCGCCGCTCGTCCGCCCAGTACTTCTCCGCGTCCTCTGGCGAGGCGATATCGAACACGGAGAGGTTCGTCCCCTCCTCCTTGCTTTTGAGGCCGAGCGCGTTGAGCGACGCTTGGTTGCGGAGCAGCGTTTTGCCGGCGCGGTCCTTGACGTAGATCGGGTCCGGGATCGCGTCGATGATGGTGTTGAGCAGGCGCTGCTGCTTCTCCATCGCCGTGCGGGCCGTCTTCTGGGCCGTGATGTCCCGCGTGATGCCCACCAGGGCCACCACGTCCCCGTTCTCGTCCTGGACCGGCACGCGGGACGAGGCGATCCACCCCGTCTCGCCGCCGAACGCGTACGGCTCCTCGTGGTCGATCTCGGGCTCGCCAGAGGCCATCACGCGGTCCTCCTGCCGCCAGTACTCGGCCGCGATCTCGGGGTCCTCGGACGTGTCGAACACGGAGAGCCCGACGGCGTCCTCGGGGTTCGTGAAGCCCATCCGCGTGGCGCTGTGCGCGTTGCGGAGCGTGCACTTCCCCTCGCGGTCCTTGACGTAGACGTGCATCGGGATGGCGTCCACGACGGCACGGATCAGGCGTTGCCCGGCCTGCGCCTCGTCGCGAGCGGCCACGAGGTCGGCCTCGGCGGCCTTCATGGCGGTGATGTCCCGGGCCGTGCCCACAAGTCCCACGACGGCGCCGCTGGCGTCCCGAAGCGGCACCTTCGTGGTCAAAAGCCACCGTTCCTCCCCATCGATAAGGATGGGCTCCTCGATGTCGAACATCGGCTCGCCAGAGGCGATCACCTGCATGTCGTCGGCGTGGTACTTCGCCGCCAGCTCGTCGTGCGGGAACGCCTCGTGCTCGGTCAGGCCCACGAGGTCGTCGGGGTTCTCGAACCCGAAGGCGCGCGTGTTGGCGAGGTTGCGGAGCAGCGCCCGTCCCTCTTTGTCCTTGACAAAGATGAAGTCCGGGATGGTGTCCACGATGGTCCGCAGCAGCTGGGACTGCTCCGCGGCGGCATCGCGCTGCGTGCGGTACGCGTGGCGCGTTCGGACCTGTGCCAGACCCGCGACGGAGACCAGGACGGCGAGAAGGCTGGTGTAGGAGAGGATCAGCGCCGACTGGTTCGGGTCCGCTCCCAGCACCACGAGGGGGATCGCGGACGCCGCGACGTTGATCGCGGCGGCGGTCCAGACCTGCCCGCGCGTCCTGGCGTAGGGCGCGAGGCCGAGAACGGTCGCGATCGTCGCCGTCGGGATGGCGATGGTCCAGGCCTCCGTGAGCCCGGCCAGCACGGCCAGGGTGGAGAAGTACCCATTCATGAGCGCGCCCGCGCCCAGGCTGAGCCCCCACACCTTTCTCCGCACCCAGTCGCTGACGTACGTCCCGCCCAAAATCAGGAAGAACGGCGAGGCCATCACGACCCGAAGCCAGAGCACGTCGTACTCGCTCGGCCCGACGTACCGGTACAGCCACCAGAACCCCAGAGTCGAGAACCCGCCGAGCAGCAACAGCCAACGGAAGGTGAGGAGTTTGGCGAGGTGAGCGGAGGAGCTGTCGGAAGGCACGAAGTCGTAGGGGAGATCCGAGTCAGCGGTATCGCCGGATGGCGACAATCCTGAAGCGTGTAGGCTCAGATCCTGCCGTTTGTGTCACCTGAGAAGCGCCCACACAAACCGAGCAGCGGCCTCCGGCGCGCGAAGGAGACCACGCCTCTGGCGCCAGAGGCCGCGAAACCGCCCGCCGCGCCGACCGTCTGCCACCGTGGCGGTCCGCCGCCGCCGGCACGGGCTTGGCACTCCCGTCCTGGAACAATAACGGCTGTCATGCGGGCAGGAGTCCCGCCAGCGGCCTGGATTTCGATACATGGTGGCCCGCGCCTCTGGCGCCAGCGGCCACCCATTGAACCCCGATATGAACCTCCAGAACTACACCGTCAAGGCGCAAGAGGCCGTCCAGTCGGCCATCGAGATCGCGCAGGCGAACACCAACCAGGGGCTCGAACCGCCCCACCTTCTCAAGGCGCTCCTCCAGGACGAGGGCGGGCTGGCGACGACCCTGCTCCAGACGCTCGGCGCCAACCTCGACTACATCACCACCAAGACCGACGACGCGCTAGGGAAGCTCCCCAAGGTGAGCGGCGCGAGCGTGCAGGGCACGTACCTCGGCGCCGACATCGGCCCGGTCTTCGACGCGGCCAAGAAAGAGGCCGACGGACTGGGCGACGAGTACGTCGCCGTCGAGCACCTCCTCGTGGCGCTCTCCGAGAGCCAGGGGGCCTCTGGCGACGCGCTGCGCGCGCAGAACGTGACGAAGGCGCGGCTGCTCGAGGCGCTGCAGGGCGTGCGCGGCGGCCAGCGCGTGACCGATCCGTACGCCGAGAGCAAGTACGACGCCCTGAACCGCTACGCCCGCGACCTGAATGAGGCCGCGCGCAAGGGCAAGATCGACCCCGTGATCGGGCGCGACGACGAGATCCGCCGCGTGCTCCAGATCCTCTCGCGCCGGACGAAGAACAACCCGGTTCTGGTCGGTGAGCCCGGCGTGGGCAAGACCGCCATCGCCGAGGGCCTCGCGATCCGCATCATGGAAGGCGACGTGCCCGAGGGGCTCAAAAGCAAGACCATCATGGCGCTCGACATGGGCGCGCTCATCGCGGGCGCGAAGTACCGCGGCGAGTTCGAGGACCGCCTCAAGGCCGTCGTCAAGGAAGTCACCCAGGCGGAGGGCGAGATCATCCTCTTTATCGACGAGATCCACACGCTCGTCGGCGCGGGTGGCGGCGACGGCGCGATGGACGCCGCCAACATCCTCAAGCCCGCGCTCGCCAGAGGCGAACTCCGCGCGATCGGCGCGACGACGCTGGACGAGTACCAGAAGTACTTCGAGAAGGACAAGGCGCTGGAGCGCCGCTTCCAGATGGTGCTTGTGGGCGAGCCCTCGGTCCCCGATACCATCGCGATCCTGCGCGGCATTCAGGACCGCTACGAGGTGCACCACGGCGTCCGCATCACCGACGGCGCGATCGTCGCCGCGGCCGAACTGAGCGACCGCTACATCTCCAACCGCTTTCTTCCGGACAAGGCCATCGACCTCATCGACGAGGCCGCGAGCCGCCTGCGCATTGAGATCGACTCGACGCCAGAGGAACTCGATCAGGTGGAGCGCGAGATCCGCACGCAGGAGATCGCGCGAGAAGCCGTCAAGCGCGAGGGCGATGTGGCGCAAGAGGCCGACATCACGCGCCGCCTGGCCGATCTGGAGGAGGAGCGCGACCGGCTCCGCGCCAAGTACGAGCAGGAGCGCGACCTGGTCACCATCATCAAGGAGGCCAAGGCGGGGATCGACGCGCTCAAGACCGAGGCCGCCGACCTGGAGCGCCACGGCGACTTCGGCCGCGTGGCCGAGATCCGCTACGGACAGATCCCGGAGCTGGAGACCCAGATCACCGAGGCCACAGGCAAGCTGGCCGAGGTGCAGGCCTCTGGCGCGATGCTCAAGGAGGAGGTCGACGCCGAGGACATCGCGGATGTGATCGCGCGGTCCACGGGCATTCCGGTGAGCCGGATGCTGGAGACCGAGAAGGAAAAGCTTCTCGGCATGGAAGAGGCGTTGGAGGCCCGAGTGGTCGGTCAGCGCGAAGCGGTCGAGGCCGTGAGCAACGCCGTGCGCCGTGCGCGTGCGGGCTTGCAAGAGGCCAGCCGTCCGCTGGGCTCGTTCATCTTCCTGGGCACGACGGGCGTCGGCAAAACCGAACTCGCCAAGGCCCTCGCCGAGCAGCTGTTCGACGACGAAGGCGCGATCGTGCGGATCGACATGAGCGAGTACCAGGAGCGCCACACCGTCAGCCGCCTCATCGGCGCGCCTCCCGGCTACGTCGGCTACGACGAGGGCGGGCAGCTCACCGAGGCCGTCCGGCGCAAGCCGTACTCGGTCGTGCTTCTGGACGAGTTCGAGAAGGCGCACCCCGAGGTGTTCAACGTCCTCCTGCAAGTGCTCGATGACGGCCGCCTGACCGACTCCAAGGGCCGCACGGTCGACTTCACGAACACGCTCATCATCATGACGAGCAACCTGGGCTCCGACCTCATCAAGCGCAAGATGGAGACCGCCGAGGCCTCTGGCGAGGGCACGATGACGGAGAACGAGATGGAGACACTCCGGACCGAGCTGTTCGACCGGCTCAAAGGGCAGCTCCGCCCCGAGTTTCTCAACCGCGTGGACGAGATCGTCGTCTTCCGCCCGCTCGGCCGCGAGCAGATCCGGCACATCGTCGAGATCCAGTTTGGCCGCACGAAGCAGATGGCGCAGCGCCAGGGCATCCACCTCGTCCTGACCGACGCGGCGAAGGACGAACTCGCGCGCGAGGGCTTCGACCCGGTCTTCGGCGCGCGCCCGCTCAAGCGCGTGCTGCAGCGTCAGGTGGCCAACAAGCTGGCCGAGCAGATCCTCGGCGGGCTCGTCCGCGAGGGCGACACGGTCGTCATCGACGCCGCCTCTGGCGGCGGCGTGTCGCTCTCGACCGTCCCGGCGGGCGCGGCTGCGCCAGAGGCCTCTGGCGCAGCGGTGGACGCCAGAGGCGTGCCGCTGGCGCCTGCGGGCGAAGCGTAGCGCCAGAGGCCTCCCTAAACCGGGGCTTCCCAGATCGGTGTCATCGCGAGGAGCACAGCGACGCGGCGATCTGGTGGCCCGCGCTCGGCGTCACGAGATCGCCGCGCTGCGCTCGCGATGACACCGGCTAGGAGGCACCTCACTCTAGCCTCTCGCGCCAGAGGCTGGGCAGATCCCCAACAGGCAGGCGTGAGGCACTCTCAACTACGATTCGCGGCCTCTGGCGAGACAGACTCCGCCAGAGGCCGCAGTTCGTTTGCGGCGCCGTGGCGCCCGCTCAACCTCACGCGCGTACGTGCGTTGCAGGCCCCATGCCTCCGACCGACGACTCCTGGGACCTCCCACCAGACGGCCTCTTGCAGGGCCTCATGGACCGCCATGGCATCACGCGCGAGCAGGCCATCCGCCGCGTCGGGCTGGACCCCGGGCTGGTCTCGGAGAACGCCGACGACCTCGGCCTCGTGGCGTTTCGCACGCTCGCGGACGGTGCCCGCTTCCGGCTCCACGGAATGCTTTTCCGCAAGATGCTCCCGCGGGTACCACGTGGAAGCCGCCTCGCGGTAGACCCCGAGTACGACTATGACGTGGACCGCTCGCGGAAGCACCGGCGGCCCAACGCGAAGTCCGTGGAGCCCACGAGCGGGCGGCGCTACCGGATGATGTACGTCCGCCCCGGGCACCCCGTAGAGCCGGTGACGGGCCGGGCGCGCTAGACGCGGCCTCTGGCGCCAGAGGCGCGGGCGGGATCACAAGGGGAGCGCCCCGTGGCGACGATCTGGTGATCCAGCGCTCGGCGTCCCGGGATCGCCGCGCGTTGCTCGCGATGGCATCGGTTTGGGTAGAGCATCATGCGTGGCCTCTGGCGCCAGAGGCGTGGGGAAGCCGTCCGAAGCCTCCGGCGGGATCACAAGGGGAGTGGACCTGTACACCCTATCCCTCTCTCCCTCGCTATGTCTACGCTCACTTCTCGCGCCTCGAACCGTCCTATGGAGACGGCCGGACGCATCGGCTACGCCTTTAAGGGCGTGCTCTACGTTCTCCTCGGCGTGCTCGCCGTCCAGGCCGCCCTCAGCGGCGGTGACGCCGAAGGCCAGACCGGCGCCCTCCGTGCGGTCGCCGACAACTCGTTCGGCGGCATCCTGCTCGCGCTCCTCGCCGTTGGCCTGGGCGCGTACAGCCTCTGGCGCCTCGCGACGGCCATCCTCGATCCCGAGAACCACGGGACCGACGCCAGCGGCCTCGTGCATCGCGTCGGCTACTTCGCGAGCGCGGTGGCCTACGGCTACTTCGCGTTCGTGGCCGGGCGGCTGGTGTGGGGCAGCGGCGGCGGCGGCGAGGGCGGCGGCGCGTCCGAGCAGGCGCAGACGGCGTTCGGCCTGCCGGGCGGGCGCTGGCTCGTGGCGCTGGCGGCGTGCGCGCTCCTGGGTTTTGCCGCGCGAGAGGCCTACCGGGCCTACTCCGCGAAGTTCATGCAGGACCTCGCGCTCGACGGCATCGGGCAGGACCAGCGGCACAACGTAGAGCGGCTGGGCCGCGCGGGCCTCGCGGCGCGGGCCGTCGTGTACGGCCTGCTCGGGGCGTCGCTGGCAGTGGCGGCGTGGCAGACGGACGCGAGCGAGGCGATGGGCCTGGACGCCGCGCTGGACTCGCTCCGCCAGGCTCCCTACGGCGTGTGGGTGCTCGCTGCGGTCGGCCTCGGGCTGGCGGCCTACGGCCTCTACTGCGGCGTGATGGCGAAGTACAAGCGCATCGAGAACGCCTGAGCCTCTGGCGCCAGAGGCGCTCTCCGCTCAGAAAAAGATGACGGCCTCTGGCAATTCTGTCCGTCAGAGGCCGCATCTGTTTAGCAGAGGTTAGCGGCGTTCGGCGTGGATGGCGCCCACGGCGTCGATGTCCGCGCCCGGCGTAGAGCCGCCGCTGCCGCCCTGGTTCGGGTCGTCCGTCAGACGCACGAACCGGAAGCGGGCGCCGTCGGGGCCGCGACCTGCGATGTCAAGCGACGCCGACGATCCCTCGACGCGGCCGAGCGTGATGTAGTCGCGGCCGTCGACCGAGATCTCAACCGTCGTGGCCTCCACGTCAGGACCGATCTCGAAAATGGCGATGTCGTCGCCGGGGCCATCGTAGAGGATGTTGTTGGTGAACTCGAAGACGGCCACGCCGCCGGGCGTGAGCGTCACGTAGCACTCGTCACCCGAACGGCACCCGGTCTCGTAGTCCGGTGGGCCGACCGCCTGCCACGGGTCGAGGTAGGCCTCGTTGAGATCGGCTGTGGGGCTGAACCGGTCGACGCGGTCTGCGAAGGCGACGGCTCCGAGATCGAAGCGGACAGATTCGCCCTGCGACGTGTCGTACGTCCTCGGCGTGTCGTCGGAGGCAGGGAGCGGGCGGCCCGTGGCGTCGCCGATGGCGTCGCGAGCGACCTGCTCTACCTGGGCGCAGCCGCTGGCGAGAAGAGCGAGGAAGAGGAGGGAGAAACGCATGGAGCTGGGGGAGATGTGGTGTCCCCTGTCTACAGGCCTCTAGCATGGATCCCGTCACCGTTCGCCAAGTCATTCGCTCACCCTCGCGCGGCCCTCGCGGCTCCGGAAAGCATCCTCTGATACAGCCTCTGACGCCAGAGGCCGTGCAGGACCGGTGTTTTGACGCGGGGCGGTCTGCGCGTACCCTCGCGAGATGGACACATCCTTCTCCGAGCCACTTTTTATCGGCGGCACCGCCGTCGCCAGAGGCGAGCGCACGACCGTTCGCCTGCCCATCGCGCCGCTGTACACGCTCGCCGCGATGGCGATGCCCGTCCACGTGATCCGCGGCAAGAAGGACGGGCCGCGGCTGTTCATCTCCGCCGCCATCCACGGCGACGAGATCCTCGGCGTGGAGATCATCCGACGGCTGCTGGGGCTCAAGCTGCTCAAGCAGCTGCGCGGGACGCTTCTGGCGGTCCCGGTCGTGAACGTGTACGGCTACACCGCGCGCTCGCGCTACCTCCCGGACCGGCGCGACCTCAACCGCTCGTTCCCCGGCTCCGCCAGCGGCTCGATGGCCTCGCGGCTGGCGCACACGTTTATGTCCGAGGTGGTGACCAACAGCACGCACGGCATCGACCTCCACACGGGCGCCGTCGACCGCACGAACCTCCCGCACGTCCGCGTCTCGCTGGACCAGGAGGACGCCGTCGAGATGGCGCACCAGTTCCGCGTGCCGCTCATCCTGCACTCCAACCTCCGCGACGGCTCGCTTCGCCAGACGGTCCTGGAGCAGGGCGTGCCGGTGCTGCTCTACGAGGCCGGCGAGGCGCTCCGCCTGGACGAGCGCGCGATTCGCATCGGCGTGCGCGGCGTCGTCTCCGTCATGCGCAACCTCGGCATGCTGCCCGCCATCCCGCCCACGCCCATCACCGCGCCGCTTCTGGCGCGGAGCAGCCGGTGGACGCGCGCGGAGGAGAGCGGCACGTTCCAGCTCACGCGCGGGATCGGCGCGCTGGTGGAGGAGGGCGAGCCCATCGGCACGATCACGGCGCCGCTGGGCGAGACATCTATCCCGGTCCTCTCGCGCGACAGCGGCATCCTCATCGGCAAGACGCAGCTCCCGCTGGTCTACGAGGGCGAGGCGCTGTTCCACATCGCGCGGCTGGAAGAGCCAGACACGGCCGAGGAGCGCCTGACCACCTACGACGAGCGCCTCTCGGTCTGGGAAGAGCCCGTCGACGAGGACCACTGACCGGGAGGGATAAGGGATGGACACGCCTGTGCCCTCCTCACGTCCTCGCCAGGCCTTGTGACGACGAGTCGCGGCCTCTGGCGAGGCGGGGACTGGGGACTAGGGACTGCGAGGCTCCCGGCCCGCGGCCTCTGGCGTCAGAGGCGTAGACGCCCTAACAAATCCGGTTGTCATCGCGAGCGCCAGCGACGCGATCTCTTCCAGACGAGCGCGGAGTGACGGGATCGCCGCATCGTGGAGCCTGCCCAGAGCGCAGCCGAACGGGCTCCTCACGATGACGCCAACAGGGTTTTGTTAGGCGGTCTTAGGCGAGCGTCCACACGGCGAGCTCGTTGCCGCTGGGGTCGAGAAAATGGAAGCGGCGCCCGCCGGGAAAGCTGAAGATGGCCTTCGAGACGGTCCCGCCAGAGGCCTCGACCGCTTCCAGGCTGGCCTCCAGGTCGTCCGAGTAGAGGATCGCGAGGGCGCCGCCGCCAGAGGCCCGCGGGGCCTCGGTCTGCTCCATCCCGCCGACCTCGCGCTCCGCGCCTTGAATGCCGGCGTACGTCGGGCCGTAGTCGGTAAACGCCCAGCCAAAGGCGTCGGCGTAGAACCGCTTGGCCTCGGCGAGGTCGCGGACGGTGAACTCGACGTAGTCGAGAGAATGGTGTGTGGGCATGGGCAACGGTCGGGGAGACAGCGAACCTACGCGCGGCCTCTGGCGCCAGAGGCTCAGCCCGCGCGGAGGTCGAACGTCGCGTGCGTGTGGGCCACCTCGCCGTCCACGCTCTGAAACGTGATGGAGCCGAGTGCTCCGGCGTCGCGCAGCGTGCGTCCGGCGTCGTCGCTCAGGCGGAGTGTCTGAACCAGCGAGCCGTCGGGCGCGAAGATGGAGAGGCGGAAGAGGGGCGCCTCTGGCGCCAGAGGCGCAGCGAGCGAGGCGGGAGCAGCGCAGCCAAGCGCGAGGACTCCAGCAGTGTGGCGGAGGGCGTCGCGCCGTGAGAGGAGACGGGGGCGGTCGGACATGTAAGGGGGCGTGGTGCCCTGTCCAATACGTCACCGCTGCGCTTACCGGGCCATGACCACGATGCCTGCGGGCCTCCGCGCCAGAGGCGGGCTCGGCACCGGCGGGCTGCCGAGGCCCCGGTTGGGCTCGGCGCGTCTAAAGGTGAGCGCGCGAGCCGCCGATAGGCAGTGCAGCCCCGTCTCTGCCCACACAGCCTACGAGCGGGGTGACCCACCACCACCCTCCGCATCCGCGCCTCTGGCGAGATCCGGATGTCCCGTATGAACAGCTCGCGGCTCCCTAACATCCATCAAAGCGTGTGGATAAGCGCTGCGCTCGGGGTGGGGATTGCGGCTCTTGGTACTCACGTGGAGGTTGTGGCGCAGGGAGGTCACGGCATCGCGGCGTGGGCGGCGGCACAGGCCGAAACCCCGCACTTGTGGGCGCTGGACGCGCTGCCTTTCGTGTTCGGGATGGCCGCGTTTGGGCTCCGCGCGCGGAGCCGTGCGTTCCGAGGGCACGCGCTCTGGTCGCTGACCGCCGCCTTGGTGCTCGTCTCCGTCTCCGCGTTCGCGTACGCGCTGGAAGAGGAGCGGCGGGCGGGCGCGCACCTGACCGCCGTCAACGAAAGCGGGTCCCTGCGGTACCGGAGCCTCCACGTCCCCGCGCTGATCCGCGAAGGGCAACCGTGGGAAGCCGCGCGGGACAACTTTGAAGCCGTGCTGCAGCGGCTCACCACGCGCTATCCCCAGGCAGGCGTGGGGGTAGAGGCCCGGTGGCAGGTGTATGACCAGAGCCTCCGCGAGACCGGGACGGTGGACTTCCAGGCCGTAGAGGCGCTCCGGTTGGCCGCCGACCGAATGACGGCGGCCATCGAGGCCGAAGGGCGCGTTCACTCGGACCGCGCCGCGCTCGGGTTCGTGGTGGGCCTGCTCGGCATGATGGTGTCCCTGGGGGTGGGCATCGCGATGCTGAACCGGATGGGCCGGATCCAGCGCAGCCTGGCCAAGAGCGAGCGGCAGTTCCGCGCCACGCTGGACAACGCGCCCATCGGCATGGCGATCGTGTCTCTGGAGGGCCGCTTTGTCAGCGTCAACCGGGCGCTCTGCGAGATGCTCGGCTACGACGAAGCGGACCTGATGGCCGCCGACTTTCAGACCATCACGCACCCGGGCGACCTGAACGCGGACCTCGAAAAGGTCCAGGGCCTTATCGACGGGCGCGAGACCTCGTACCGGATGGAAAAGCGGTACGTCGACGCCAGAGGCGAGACGGTCTGGGCCCAGTTGGACGTCTCCATCATCCGCGACGAGGCCGGGCGGCCCGTTCACTTCATCTCGCAGATCCAGGACGTCACGCAGGCCCGCGCCTCGACGCTCCAACTCCAGTACCTCGCCACGCACGACGCGCTTACGGGCCTGGCCAAGCGCGCCGTCCTCGCAGAGCGTGTCCAGGACGCCATCGATCTCCGCGCGCGCACGCCGTCGCACAGCTACGCGGTCCTCTTTATCGACCTCGACTCGTTCAAGGAGGTCAACGACACGTACGGCCACGCCATCGGGGACGAGCTTCTGGCGATGCTCGCCAAGCGGATTCTGAGGTGCGTGCGCGAGACCGACGTGGTGGCGCGCGTCGGCGGCGACGAGTTCGCCGTGCTGCTCAACGGAATGGTAGCGGAGGGGACGGCGGTGGAAATGGCGGAGCGGATTCAGGGCGCCCTCGCGTCCCCCTTCGCGCTGACCGGCGGACTGCAGTTGTTCTCCGGCGCCAGCATCGGGGTCGCGCTCGGCGCCGACGCCTACCGCTCCTACGAGGACGTCCTCCACGACGCCGACCACGCGATGTACGCCTCGAAGGAGCGGCGGAAAGGCGGGGTCGCGGTTTACTCCGGGAGCGACTCGGGCCTCGCCGCCGTGTAGGGGACGCAGCCGCCCGAAGCCCGCCCGAGGCTTCTGGCGCAGGGTTCACCTCTGCTGGAAGCCCAGCGCAGGCTCGCGCGTAGGCAGGCGCCCCTCCGTCCCGCTTCCGTGCGCCTTTTCGTCTTCGCCCTCGTTTTCGCGGCCATCCCCGGCTGCACCTGCAACCCCAACAGCGTCAACCGCGGCGACCTCAACCTCGTCTCGCTGGACGACGAGTGGGAACTGGGCCGCCAACTCGCCGCCGAGGTCGACGCGCAGGTGGCGCCTCTGGCGGACGCCGAGGTAGAGGCGTACGCCGACGCGATGGGCGCCAGCCTCGTGGCTGAGACCGAGCTGTCCGACCGCGCGTGGACGTTTACGGTGATCGAGGACCCGGCGGTCAACGCGTTCGCGCTCCCGGGAGGGCACGTGTACATCCACAGCGGCCTTGTCGCGGCGGCGGAAAGCGAGGCGGAACTGGCGAGCGTGGTCGCGCACGAGGTGGCGCACGTGGTGGCGCGGCACAGCACGGAGCGGATGGTGAAGGCGCAGGGACTGAGCGTCGTCGCGGGGCTCGTGCTGGGCGACGATCCCGGCATGATCCGCGAGATCGTCGCCGAACTCATCGGGCAGGGTGTGCTGGCCCGGTTTTCGCGCACGGACGAGACCGAAGCCGACGCGCTCGGCCTCCGCTTTATGGCCGAGGCGGACTACGACCCCGACGGCATGGCGGCCATGTTCGAGACGCTGCTCGCGCTGCGCCAGAGGCAGCCGGTGCTGTTCGAGCGCTGGTTCGGTACGCACCCGCTGAGCGAGGACCGCGTCGAAGCGGCTCGCGCTGGCGCGGCCGAGTGGGACGGCTCGGGCTGGGGCGGCGACCCGGCGCGCTTCGAGGCCGCCCGCCGGCGCGTGCTCGCGCGGACCCCAGCAGCGCCTCTGGCGATGTAGGCGTGCGCCAGAGGCCGGGCGTTTTTTGCCCCCGCCTTGCTTCTGCGCGCGCCGCTCTCTACTCTTCGGGCGACTCCTTCCGCTCACGCCGTGACGCGCTTCACCTTCAACGCCAATCCCAATCCGGTCTCCGAGAGGAGTCGCGGGAGGTGGCGTGTAGAGGTCTAGCAGACCCGAGTCCCCCATTCCCAAGCGGCCCCTCCACTTCCGGAGGGGCCGCTTTTTTGTGCCCCGGCTTTCCGCCCGCCCCCGTTTGTCATGTGCTCCATCCTCGGAATCCTCGACCTCCAGACGGACCCCGCCGATGCGCGGTCCACCGCCGTCCGCCTCTCCGGCCTCCAGCGCCACCGCGGCCCAGACTGGTCCGGCGTCTACGCGTCGGACACCGCCGTGCTCGCGCACGAGCGCCTCGCGATCGTCGACGTGATGGGCGGCGCGCAGCCGCTCCTCAACCCCGAGAAGACGCACGCGCTCGCCGTCAACGGCGAGATCTACAACCACCGCCTCTTGCGCCAGAGGCTGGAGCAGCCGTTCGCGTTCCAGACCGACTCGGACTGCGAGGTCATCCTCGCGCTCTACCGCGACCACGGCGCGGATTTCCTGGACGACCTGGTGGGCATCTTCGCGTTCGTGCTCGTCGACGAGACGCGCGGCCGCTACCTCATCGCGCGCGACCCGATGGGCGTGATGCCGCTCTACACCGGGCGCGACGCGGGAGGCACGCTCTACGTGGCCAGCGAGATGAAGGCGCTCGTGCCGGTCTGCGAGACCATCGAGACATTCCCGCCGGGGCACGTGTGGGACAGCGAGGTCGGCGAGCCGGTGCGGTACTATTCGCGCGATTGGATGGGCTACGACGCCGTCGCGGACAACTCCGCCGAGCCTCTGGCGGTGCGCGAGGCGCTGGAGGCCGCCGTCAAGCGCCAACTCATGACCGACGTGCCGTATGGCGTGCTCCTCTCGGGTGGGTTGGACTCGTCCATCATCGCCGCCACGGCCAAACGCTTCGCCGACCGGCGCATCGAGGCCGACGGTGCGCAAGAGGCCTGGTGGCCGCACCTCCACTCGTTCGCGATTGGCTTGGAGGGCAGCCCGGATCTGGAGGCGGCGCAGAAGGTGGCCGACCACATCGGGACCGAGCACCACGCCTTCCACTTCACCGTGCAGGAGGGCCTCGACGCGCTTTCGGACGTGGTGCGGCACCTCGAAACGTTTGACGTGACGACGATCCGCGCCGCCACACCGATGTACCTCATGGCGCGCCGCATCCGCGCGATGGGCATCAAGATGGTCCTCTCCGGCGAGGGCGCCGACGAGATCTTCGGTGGCTACCTCTACTTCCACAAAGCACCGGACGCGCGGGCCTTCCACGAGGAGACCGTCCGCAAGCTGGACCGCCTACACCTCTTCGACTGCCTCCGCGCCAACAAGGCGATGGCCGCATGGGGCATCGAAGCCCGCGTGCCGTTCCTGGATCAGGAGTTCCTCGACGTGGCCATGCGTGTGGCGCCAGAGGCCAAACGCCCGCACAGCGGTCGGATGGAAAAGCACCTCTTGCGCGAGGCGTTCGAGAGCGCACTTCCTGCGTCGGTCGCGTGGCGTCAGAAGGAGCAGTTCTCCGACGGCGTCGGCTACGCGTGGATCGACAGCCTCCGCGCCCACGCCGACGCGCAGGTCTCCGACGCGGACTTCGCGGCCTCTGGCGAGCGCTTCCCCATCCACACGCCGGATACCAAGGAGGGCTACTTCTACCGCACGCTGTTCGAGTCCCACTTCCCGCTCGACACCTGCGCGCTCACCGTGCCCAGCGGAAAGTCGGTCGCGTGCAGCACGCCAGAGGCCCTTGCGTGGGACGCCTCGTTCGCGGACTCGGCAGACCCCTCGGGCCGCGCCGTAGCCGGGGTGCACGCCCAGGCGTACTGAGGCCTCTGGCGCGGCTCTGCGGTCGGCTGCAACTACCCCCGCTTCGCTCGCCCTACGGTCGCGAAGCTGTCCCCCTCAACGAGGGGGACAATTCAGATTGGTACTTCGCTCAGCGCTCGGAGTGGATTGTCCCCCTTGGCAAGGGGGACAGGTCGGCCGCCGTGCAGGCGCGCCGACCGGGGGGTGATCTATGCCTCACAAACCGCCTCTGGCGCCAGAGGCGAGCGCGACGCAGCTTTACCCAGTACCCAGTACCTCAGCCCATGTAGTCGCCGTCGTCCACCTCGGGGCGGTTGCGGCGGCCGGTGATGAGCTTGTCGACGACCTCCGCGTCCGCGAGCGTGGACGTGTCGCCGAGCGCGTCGTGCTCGTTGGTGGCAATCTTGCGGAGGATGCGGCGCATGATTTTGCCTGAGCGCGTCTTGGGCAGGCCCGCAATCGCGAACTGGAGAAACTCCGGCGTCGCGATGGGGCCGATAACGGTGCGGACGTGCTGGCGAAGCTCGGCGCGGAGGTCCTCGTTGGGCGTGTAGCCCTCGCCGAGCGAGACGTAGGCGTAGATGCTCTGCCCCTTGATGTCGTGCGGAATGCCGACGACCGCGGCCTCCGCGACGGCCTCGTGCAAAACGAGCGCGCTCTCGACCTCGGCCGTGCCCATGCGGTGACCAGAGACGTTGATCACGTCGTCCACGCGGCCCGTAATCCAGTAGTAGCCGTCCTCGTCGCGCCGGCACCCGTCGCCGGTGAAGTACTTGCCCTCGTAGGCGGTGAAGTAGGTGTTGACGAAGCGCTCGTGGTTGCCGTAGACCGTCCGCGCCTGACTGGGCCAGGAGTCCGCGATGACCAGAATGCCCTCGGTCGGGCCGTCGAGGACCTCGCCAGAGGCCGCTTCCAAGACCTGGGGCTGGATGCCGAAAAACGGGAGCGTCGCGCTGCCCGGCTTCTGCGGGACCGCGCCGGGGAGCGGCGTGAGCATGATGCCGCCGGTCTCGGTCTGCCACCACGTGTCTACGATGGGGCAGCGCCCGTCGCCGACGGTTTCGTGGTACCAGCGCCACGCCTCCGGGTTGATGGGCTCGCCGACCGTCCCGAGAAGGCGGAGGCTCGCGCGAGAGGCCCGCGTGACGAGCGCGTCGCCCTGCGCCATGAGCGCGCGGATGGCCGTCGGCGCGGTGTAGAAGATGGTGACGCCGTGCTTGTCGACGACGTCCCAGAAGCGCCCGGCGTCGGGGAAGGTGGGGATGCCCTCGAAGAAGACCTGCGTGCAGCCGTTGATAAGCGGGCCGAACACGATGTAGCTGTGGCCGGTGATCCAGCCCACGTCGGCGGTGCACCAGAAGACGTCGTCCTCGTGGAGGTCGAAGACGTATTCGTGTGTCATCGACGTGTAGACGCAGTAGCCGCCCGTCGTGTGGACGACGCCCTTGGGCGTGCCGGTGCTGCCACTCGTGTAGAGGATGAACAGTGGGTCCTCGGCGTCCATGTGCGCGCACGGGCAGCCGCCAGAGGCCTCGGTGGTCTGTGCCTCTGGCGTGGCGTCGTGGAGCCACACGTCGCGGCTCTCGTGCCACTGGATGTTGCCGCCGGTGTTTTTCACCACGAGGACGTGGCGGACGGTCGGCCCGTCGGCGTCGGTCTTTTGCAGCGCGGCGTCCACGTTGGCCTTGAGCGCAATGGTCTTGCCGCCGCGGCGCCCCTGATCGGCCGTGATGACGAAGTCCGAGTCCGCGTCGCGAATGCGACCCGCGATGGCCTCTGGCGAGAAGCCGCCGAAGATGACCGAGAAGACCGCCCCGATGCGCGCACACGCGAGCATGGCGTAGGCCGCCTCCGGGATCATCGGCATGTAGATGGTGACGCGGTCGCCCTTTTTGACGCCGTGGTTCGTGAGAACGCAGGCCATCGTCTTGGTCTCGCGTAGCGCCTCGGCGTACGAGATGTGGCGGGCCTCTTGCGTGTTCGGGTCGTCGGGCTCGAAGATGAACGCCGTCTTGTCGCCCTTCCCGGCGTCCACGTGGCGGTCGAGCGCGTTGTAGCACGCGTTCGTCTTGCCGCCGGTGTACCAGCGGATGTGCACGTCGTCACTCGCGTAGCTCACGTCCTTGACGGTCGTGAACGGCTCAAACCAGTCGATGCGCTCGGCCTGCTCGCGCCAGAAGCCCTCGTTGTCCTCTACGGAGCGGGCGTACATCTCCTCGTACTCGGCCATGCTGCCGATGTGGGCGCGGGCGGCGAACTCTTGGGACGGCGGGTAGATGTCGGGGGCGTCGGACACGGAGCGGGGAGGTGTGAGGGAACGTGGAGGATAAAAGAAGGGCGGCCTCTGGCGCCAGAGGCGTGTGGTGGGGCGGCTTGTTGGGGACGGTGCTCGGCTGGCCTCCTCTGATTCGGGGGCGCAATTCACTCCGCGCGCTGCCTGAAGGATCAGATCTGAATGGTCCCCTTAATGAGGGGGACAGGTTGACCGACGCCCAGGCGCGCAGACCGGGGTAGCCGCGACCAACTTCAATGCTCACCAGAGGCCTCTGGCGGGATCGCGCCATTCTGACCAAGGGCACACCAGCGGTGTGCCCCTACGGATGCGCGGGCGGTAGCCTACGGTGCCCTACGCGTCCACGCGCTCGACGGGCGTGAGTTGCTCGGCCTCCTCCTCGGTGTAGAGACGGGAGTCGATGAGGAAGCGCAACCCGAGCGGGATCTCGATCGAAAAGCTGGAGCCGCGGCCCGGCTTCACGTCGACGGTGAGTTGGGTGTGCTTCCAGTACTCGAACTGGGAGCGCTCCATGTAGAACGGGACGCCGTGGATCTCGCCGAGCTTCACATCCGAGCGGCCGAGGCGGAAGTCGCCTTCGGCGTAGCACATCGGCGAGGAGCCGTCGCAGCATCCGCCGGACTGGTGGAACATGAGCGGGCCGTGCGTCTCGCGGAGCTGGTCGATGACGGCTTCGGCCTCTGGCGTGACGAGGACTCGGGGGGTAGACATAGGAGGATGGGGGGAGTGGGCAGTCGCCAGTGGCAGAGAGGGACGATGAGGACGGCCTCTGGCGCCAGAGGCTGGAAAGGCCGCGCGAGCGCATATGGCGAGGGCCAGCGGGGTGTCCGGCTCTCGCCGTTCCCCACTGGCCCCTGCCTACTCGCTACTGGCTCCTAGAAAAAGCCGAGGGCGTCCTTCGAGTACGACACCAGCATGTTCTTGGTCTGCTGGTAGTGCGAGAGCATCATCTTGTGGTTCTCGCGCCCGATGCCGGACTTCTTGTAGCCACCGAACGCGGCGTGCGCCGGGTAGAGGTGGTAGCAGTTGACCCACACGCGGCCGCTCTCGATGGCGCGCGGCACTTGGTAGAGCTGGTGCGCGTCGCGCGTCCAGACGCCGGCACCCAGGCCGTAAAGAGTCTCGTTCGCGATCTCGATGGCCTCGGCCTCGTCCTTGAACGTGGTGACACTCACGACCGGCCCAAAAATCTCTTCCTGGAAGACGCGCATCGAGTTGTCGCCTTTGAAGATGGTCGGCTGGATGTAGAAGCCGCCGTCCGGGACGCCCGCGTAGCCGTCGCCAGAGGCGGAGCCTGCCCCGTCCCCCGAGACGGGGGCGCCGGCGTGGGCCGGGGTCTCGGGCGTGGGCGTGGCCGCGCTGTTGGGCGCGTTGGTGGAGTCGTTGCCGGCGACGGCCATGACGGGCTCGCCGTTGGACGCGACCGCGCCGCCGGCCAGAACCTCGGCGCCTTCCTCGCGGCCGATCTTGATGTACTTCTGGATCTTCTCGTACTGGTCGTTGGACGCCTGCGCGCCGACCATCGTGTCGGAGTCCAGCGGGTTGCCCACCTTGATCTTGTTCACGCGCTCGACGAGTCGCTCGATGAACTTGTCGGCGATGGACTCCTGAACCAGGATGCGGCTCGGGCAGGTGCAGACCTCGCCCTGGTTGAGCGCGAACATCGCGGCGCCTTCCAGGCACTTGTCGAAAAAGGCGTCGTCCTCGTCCATGACGGACTCAAAGAACACGTTGGGGCTCTTGCCGCCTAGCTCCAGCGTCATCGGGATCAGGTTCTCGGACGCGTACTGCATGATGAGGCGGCCGGTCGTGGTCTCGCCGGTAAAGGCGATTTTCTTGATGCCCTCGTGCTGCGCCAGAGGCTTGCCGGCCTCGGGGCCGAATCCGTGGACCACGTTGAGCACGCCGGCAGGGAGCACGTCCTTGATGAGCTCGATCCACTCCATGATGCTCACCGGCGTCTGCTCGGCGGGCTTGAGGACCACGCAGTTGCCGGCCGCGAGGGCGGGCGCCAGCTTCCAGGCCGCCATGAGCAGCGGGAAGTTCCACGGGATGATCTGACCCACGACGCCGAGCGGCTCGTGCAACTGGATGCTGACCGTCGTCTCGTCTAACTCGCTAATGCCGCCTTCCTGGGCGCGGATGACCGACGCGAAGTAGCGGTAGTGATCCACGACGAGCGGGAGGTCGGCCGCGAGCGTCTCGCGGATTGGTTTGCCGTTGTCAATCGTGTCCACGAGTGCGAGGTGCTCCAGGTTGTCCTCGGTGATCTGCGCGATCTTGAGGAGCATGTTGGCGCGCTCGGTGACCGACGTGTGCTTCCACGTCTCGTCGAACGCCTTCTGCGCGGCCTCGACGGCGTTGTCTACGTCCTTCTCGTTCGACCGGGCGACCTGGCAGAACGTCTTCCCGTCGATGGGGGACGGGTTGTCGAAGTACTGACCGTCCACAGGTTCGGCGTACTCACCGCCGATGAAGTTGGGATACCGATCTTTAAAGGGGGGGCGCTCGTACAGCATGGCGGAGAGGAGGAAAGGGAGGAACAGGGGACCGTTGCGCCCGGCGGACGTTGGTCTTTACTTGTCCTTCTAATTTCGGGAGCGCTTCCGGGGACTTCTATCTGGCGCCTCTCGATAAATCGCGGGATACTATCACACCCTCCCATGGAGCTCAGATCGTTCACGGACCACCTCGCGCGGATCGCGCAAGAGGCCCCCGCACAGGATCTCGTCGAGAACAAGGTGACGTTCGGCGCCGAGGGCGCCGCCTTCTCCGTGTACGACACCGTGCGGCCCGCCGAGCGCGTGCCTCTGGCGGCCGACAACCCGCTCTACTGCGGCATGGTGACGGGCAAAAAGGTGGTGCACACCGCCAGAGGCGCGGCGATTCCGTTTTTGCCGCTGGAATCCCTCGTGGTCCCGACCGGCCACACCATCGAGATCGACTTCCCGGACGCGAGCGACGCGGCGCCGACAAAGTGCCTCACGATCGAGATCGACCGGGCGCGCGTTCGGCGCGTGGCGGAGCGGCTCAACGAGGCGGCGCCCCGCGCCGAGGCCTCTGGCGAGTGGACATACGACGACGACGCCGTGTGCCACTTTATGAACACGCCCGGCATCGAGCACACCGTGCACCAGTTGGTGGGGCTGTTCATGGAGGACGCGCCGGACAAAGACCTCTTGATCGACCTGGGAGTGCAGGAACTGGTGGTGCGGATGCTCCGGGTTGAGGCGCGCAAGCTGCTCTTGGAGGAGAGCGTTCTTCGCGCGTCGCGCCACGGCCTGGCGGCGGCGGCGGAGATGGCGAAGCGGCGCTTGCACGAGCCGCTGCGGGTTTCGGACTTGGCCGAGGCGGCGTGCATGAGCGAGCCGTCGTTCTATCGCGCCTTCCGCAACGAGTTCGGAATTACGCCGGTGGCCTACCTCACGCGGCTGCGCGTGGACCGGGCGCAGCGGCTACTGGCGAACCCCGCGCGGAGCGTGACGGACGTGGCGGCGGCGGTCGGGTTCAACTCCGTCAGCCACTTTATCCGCGTCTACCGCGAGCACGTGGGCGAGACGCCCAAGCAAGACCAGCTCGCCCGCGCGGCGGCGTAGCGCCAGAGGCATCTGGCGGAAGGCCCATCGTAGACTGGATTCCCTCTCCCGCGCGGTGCAGCCGTACGGACGTTCCCCCGGCATGGCCCAAACGCTCACCTGGCGCTATTCCCTGTTCGCGGCTCTGTGGCTAGTCGGCGTCGCGGCCCTCCTGTGGGCAGGGGCTCAGGGCGACGGGTACTCAACAGCCGTCCGGGGCGCGCAGACATCGTATCCGTGGGCAGGCGTGCTCACCATGGGCGCAATTTTGTCAGGCGAGGTGACCTTCTTTTACGCGATGCTTCGGCCGGAGAGCTACCGGCGTTCATGGGGCCGCGCGCTCGGCGCCGCGCTGGCAGGCGTCGTGTTGACCGTCGCTTTCGGCCTCGGCCTCATGCATTCGCCTCCCCACGTCTACGCTCACTGGCTGTGGGTGGCCGGAGCGACCGTGGCATTCTTGGCTCTGGCGGTCGCCTCGGCCGTTCGCGCCCGCATGTCACCGCCTCTGGCGTAGTCTCGGGCTCCACCCACCGCGCACGCCATGACCGTCGTCTCCACCTTCGATGTCACCGGCTGGGACGCCACGCCGACCGACACGCCAGAGGCGGGGCCGGACCTGAGCCGCGTCGCGCTCACCAAGACGTTCGCGGGGGACTTCGAGGGCACGTCCTCCGGCGAAGGCTTGTTCTGCGGCATGGGCGCGCCAGAGGCGGGCGCGGGCTACCTCGTGAGTGAGCGGCTTGCGGGCCGCATCGGAGAGCGCGAGGGGACGTTCGTGATCCAGCATGGCGGTCTGATGGGGCCGGAGGTCGCGCCGCACACGTTCGGAAACATCGTGCCGGGTTCGGGGACGGGCGCGCTGGCGGGAATCGCGGGCACGGTCCAGATCGCGCAGGCGGACGGGACGCACACGATGACACTGGAAGTCACGCTCCCGCCAGAGGCGTAGCCCAGCCTCTGGCGCCAGAGGCCCGATCCTCATGCAGACCGTCACGACTGCCCACGTCCTCGGCCGGAAGGCGCTCCAGAAGGCCTGTGGCCAGGAGTGTGTGGACTGGGCCACGGCCATGTTGGTCGCCGGGCATGACGGCGAGGCGCTCGTGGAACTGGCCGGGATGAGCCCGCCCCACAACCACTTCGAGTTGGCGCCGCTGCGGGACCGCGCGCTGGTAGAGGTCGGGATGCCGGACCTCGGGCCGGGCCGTGCCATCGAGGCCTACGTCGCGGAGATCCTCCGGATGATGCTCGCCGGGAAGGCCGACCTCGGCGACACGCTGCGGGACCTGAAGGACCTCTCGCTAGCGCACGATCACCCGCACGTCCTCCTGGACTTCTACCTCCTCTACCACGCCCGCGACACGCTTCGAGACCATGAGAAGCAGTACTACTGGGACGGTGCCACGCGAGAGACCATCGACGCGATCATCCTGAGCCGGGCCGCGGCGTTCGTGCACGAGGACCGCAGGGAAAGCGAGCGGCCTCTGGCGCCAGAGGCTGAGAAGGGACGTCTACCTTGCTGGACTCGTTTCCGGTCTCTGATGTCTCGACTCCTGCTGCTCGCCGCCCTCGTGCTCACGCCGCTGGCGAGCGCCCTCGCGCAGACGGTCTCGGACCCCGAGACCGAGGCGTTCCGGCTGGCCGGCCCCTCTGGCGAGTACGACATCGAGGTCACGTTCCCGCCGGGCTACGACCGCGCCAGAGGCGAGCCGCTTCCGACGCTCTACTACCTGGACGGCTGGCGCAACGCGGCGCTGGCGAAGGGGCTGCACCGGGTCGCGATGACGATCGCGCCGAGGGGCGGCACGCAGCCGGTCCGGCCGTTCTTGCTCGTCGGCGTCTCGACGGTAGGAGGCGAGGCGGCGTACCAGCGGGGCCGCAACAAAGACTACACGCCCACACCCTTTGTCCCGCCGCGCGGGGTCACGTTCACGATGGGCGCGTCGGCTCGTTTGGATTCGGCCTCTACGGGCGGGGCGGAGGCGTTCTACGCCTTTCTGCGGGACCGCGTGATCCCCGAGGTGGAAGCGCGTTTCCCCTCCGATCCTGCGCAGCGCGCGCTTTCGGGCCACTCCTTTGGCGGGCTGTTCACCACCTGGATGATGGAGAGCCACCCGGACCTGTTCGCGGACTACCTCGCGCTCTCGCCGTCGCTGTTCTGGGACCGCTCGTACCTCCTCGATGCCGCCTTCGCGGGCGCTCGCGCCAGAGGCGCGCGGGTGTTCCTCGGCGTCGGCGATGAGGAGCGGGGAGGGATCGGGGACCTGGCCGGGCGTGCCGAGCAACTCGCCGAACGTTTCCGCGCGATGCCCGAGCTCACGGTCACGCTCCGCGTCTACGACGGCGCGGACCACCAGGGTGTCCTCGCGCCGGGCCTGTGGGACGGCATGATGGCGCTCTACGAGAGGTAGCCTCTGGCGGGCCGCTCCGCGCCAGAGGCCATGATCTGCGGCGCTCGCGTAGTCGTCCTACCCGAACCGGTGTCATCGCGAGCTTCAGCGACGCGATCTCGTCTGGACAAGCGCCGAGGCACGAGGTCGCCGCGCTTCTCACGATGACACGCAAGAGGCATGGGAAATCGGCCTTAGTACGTCGCGAGGTACCCCAGGCTCTCGCCGTCGAACGCGGGCGAGGTCACGCCGAAGTCCTCGAAAAAGGCCGTCGGGTCGCACGTGTTGCCCTCCACCAGCATCTCGAACTGGGCGGGTGAAATGGGCAGCAGGCCCGCTTTGCCGAGCGTGTTAACGCCTAGCCGGGCCGCGAAGATGGGCACCGGCGCCGTCGGCTTGGGCTCGATGCCGCCGCCTCTGGCGATGCGCTTGAGCACCTCCGTGTACGGGATGCGCTCGTGGCCGGCCACGCAGTAGCTCTCGCCGCCAGAGGCCTCGCGCGTGACCGCCGCGGCCATCGCGTCGGCGCAGGCCTGGACGTGGACGGGCTGGAGCTCGTAGTCACCCTTGCCGAAGACAGGCAGGACCGGGAACGGCTTGACGAGGGTCTCCCAGAGCCGCTTGGCGAACTCGGGGTTGTCAGGGCCGGGGTCTCCGAAGAGCGTGGATGGCCGGAAGACGACCAGATGCTCAAAGCCGACGCCTCTGGCGATCTCCTCCGCGCGCCACTTCGTGGTCTGGTACTCGCTCTTGCCGTCCAGCCGCGCGCCGTTCGCGCTCATGTGCACGAACCGCTCCACCCCCGCCTCTTTCGCCGCGTGCGCCACGTTGCGCGTGCCGTCCACGTGGATGGCCTCGAACGTCACGCCCTTCGACGGGCTCTCGTCGATGATGCCGACGAGGTGCACGACCGCGTCCACGCCCTCGAAGGCGCCTTTCAGCGAGCCCACATCGGTCACGTCGCCGTGGACGGTTTCGACGCCCTCGCGCGGGTCTGCCTCTGGCGAGCGCGAAAGCGCGCGGACGGTGTGGCCGGCCGCGAGCAGCGCGGGAACGAGGTGGGAGCCGACAAAGCCGCTGGCGCCGGTGACGAGGACGAGCATGGGATCAGGGGAGAGGGGACGCCGTGGACGCCGACGCCCCGCCAGAGGCTCCCGCGCCTCTGGCGCCAGTGGCGCAACCTGCCGGAAGCCGCCGCGTAGCTTTCACTCCCGACTGAAAGTTCGCCATGACGCACGCGCGCCTCCGCCTTTTCGCCCGCCTCGCGCTCGCCGCCGTCTGGCTCGTCGAAGGCGCCGTCCTCAAGGTCTGGCTCCGCGAGCCGACCGAACTCGCGATCGTCGCGGACTCCAGGTTGTGGGTCGTCTCGCCGGTCTGGACGCTTGTCGCCATCGGGTGGTTGGAGATCGCTGCGGGCGTCGTTTTGCTCAGCGGGTGGCGCGAGAGGCCAGCCGTGCTCGTCACCACGCTCGCGATGTTCGCCATCACTGCCGGCGTCGTCTGGACCGATCCGACGACGCTCCTGGCGCCGCTGACGGGCGTGTTCAAGAACGGCGCTCTCGCGGTCTGCGCGACCGTTGTCTGGACGCTTTCCGACGCGCCCGCGCGCGCTCGTCTCGCCAGAGGCTCGCGTGGTCTCCGGCGCCGGCCTCTGGCGGCATGACCGCGCTCGTTGCCCTGGAGTCGCACCGTCTCGCGCTCGTCGCGCGGCTGGACGCGCTCGCGCCAGAGACCGTCCACGCGCGCCCGGCCTCTGGCGGCTGGAGCCTGGCGCAGATCGTGGAGCACCTGTACCGGATCGATCGGGGGGTGAAGCTGGACGGGGAGCGGGCGTCCGCGCCGGTGCGGCTCACGAGCGGCGCACGGCGCCGCGTGCTCTCGGGCATCCTCGCGCTGCCGCTGCGGATCCCGGCGCCTCCAGGTGCCGGCCCCATCCTGCCCGGCCCCGCCCCGGACTACGCTGCCACGCGCGACGCCTGGGCCGACCTCCGGGGCCTCTGGCGCCAGAGGTTGCCGTCGGTCCCGCCAGAGGCCGTCGCGTTCTGGCACCCGATGTTCGGGCCGTTTGTGACAGGGGACGCCTTTGCGTTTCTCCTCGCACATCACCGGCACCACGACGCGCAGGTGGAGCGCACGCTCGCGGCCGTCCGGTAGCGCCGGAGGCCTCTGGCGGATGGCGGAGGACGCAGGCCTCGGACGGCGCCGAGACATTCCGGGGAGTGGACACACCAGCGGTGTGTCCCTACGGGACCGGTTCGGGAGGGACCGCGCGTGGCCCCGCCCCTGGCGCCAGAGGCCGGCGCTCTACTGGCCGGGGCTGTTTCCTTCCGCCGCCTCGTCCCAGTTCTCGATCATCTGGATCACCGCGTCCGCGATCTCGTGCTGATCCACGGTCCCGACGGTCTCGCCGCGCTTGAAGATGTGCGCGCGGCCGCGGCCGAGGCTTACGCCAAGATCCGCGCCAGCGGCCTCGCCGGGTCCGTTGACGGCGCAGCCCATCAGCGCCACGCTCAAATCCTTGTCGAAGCCTCTGGCGGCGACGGCCTCCTCCACCTCGTCCACGACCGAGAAGAGGTCACCTGCCAGGCGCCCACACGTGGGGCACGCGATAACGTTGACGCCGGGGCGGCCCAGGCGGAGGCTTTTGAGGATCTGGTGCCCCACGCGGACCTCGTTGACCGAGTCCGCCGCGAGGCTCACGCGGATCGTGTCGCCGATGCCGTCCGCGAGCAGAGAGCCGATACCGATGCTGCTCTTGATAGGGCCGGTCTTGAGGCTCCCGCTTTCGGTCACGCCGAGGTGCAGCGGGTAGTCCGTCGCCTCCGCCAGAAGCCGGTAGCTCTGGATCATGAAGTACACGTCCGAGTGCTTGACCGAGATCACGATGTCCTCGAAGCCGACGCGCGTGCACGCCTCCACGTGGCGCATCGCGCTCTCGAACAGCGCCTCGGGGCGCGGGTAGCCGTACTTGTCCAGGATGTCCTTTTCCAGCGAGCCGCCGTTGACGCCGATGCGGATGGGCGTGCCGCGCTCCTTGGCCGCCAGCAGCACCTCGCGCTCCCACTCCGGCTTGCCGATGTTGCCGGGGTTGATGCGCACCTTGGCCACGCCCGCCTCCAGCGCCTTCAGCGCGTACTTGTGGTTGAAGTGGATATCGGCCACGATGGGGACCGTCGCGCCGTGGACGATGTCCTTCAGCGCCTCGGCGTCCTCCGGGCGCGGGACCGCGACGCGCACCACGTCCGCACCCGCGTCGGCCAGCTCCTTGATCTCCGCGAGGCAGTTCTCGACGTCGTGCGTCTTGCCCGTGGTCATGCTCTGGACCGTGATCGGGGCGCCGCCGCCGATCTTCAGCTCGCGCGGCTCGCCGTCCACGGCGTAGCGCAACGTGACCTGACGGCTGTGACGGCGCGGGCGGACAGGCGCCTGAGCAGCCTGGGTGGATTCTTCCTGAGAGCGTTCCATACGGTCGGGGTTCGGATCGCGGAAGACTACGGCCGGACGTTCTGCGGGTTCGCCGCGCGCCGGGACGATTGCGCGAATCTGCCTCTGGCGCCAGAGGCCGCCCCCGGCAGGGGAGCCTGGTGCGCCGGCCTGCGCGTGCAGCTACGCTCTGGAGCGGAACGCCGCTGGGACGGAACGCGGCCGTCCCTTTCGGCGCCAGAGGCGAACCCGCAGGCCCTCCGCGCTCCCAAACGCCGATAGCTTACACGATGAAGCACAAGCGCATCTGGGTGGTCACCGCCGCCGTCATCATCACGGCTTTTGGCGTCGTGATCGCCCTCAACTTCGCCGGGCCCGCGCGGCAGGTGGAGCGCCGGATCGGGCACCGGTATCCGCTGGACAGCCCGCAGTTCACGCGCGAGATGGGCGTGCTGCTCGGGCCCGGCATCCTGGGCGGAAACAGCGTGGAAGCGCTCCAGAACGGCGACGAGATCTTCCCGGCCATGCTCGCCGCCATCGACAGCGCCGAGACGACCATCACGTTCGAGACCTACATCTACTGGTCCGGCGAGATCGGCGACCGGTTTTCCCGGGCCCTCGCGCGGAAGGCCCGCGAGGGCGTCGCCGTCAAGGTCCTGCTGGACTGGGTCGGCTCCGCGAAGATGGACGGCGCGATCTTGGACTCCCTCCGGGCCTCTGGCGCGAGCGTGGAGCAGTACCGGCCGCTGGCGTGGTACACGCTCTCGCGGCTGAACAACCGCACGCACCGCAAGCTCCTCGTCGTGGACGGAAGGGTGGGCTTTACCGGCGGCGTCGGCATCGCCGACGTGTGGACGGGCGACGCGCAGGACCCCGAGCACTGGCGTGACATCCACTTCCGCGTGGAAGGGCCGGTGGTGGGCCAGCTCCAGGCGGCCTTTATGGACAACTGGATCGAGACGACCGGCGAGGTCCTCAACGGGCCGGACTACTTCCCCCCGCTGGAGAGCACCGGCGGCGTCCCGGCGCAGATGTTTACCAGCTCGCCCGCCGGCGGCAGCGATAGCATGCGGCTGATGTACCTCATGGCCATCGCCGCTGCGGAGAGGACGCTGGACCTCAACGCGGCCTACTTCGTCCCGGACCAGCTCATCCTGGGCGCGCTCGTGGCGGCGCAGGAGCGCGGCGTGCGGGTCCGCATCCTCGTGCCCGGCGAGCACCTGGACTCCGAACTCGTCGCGCTCTCTTCCAAGCGTAGCTGGGGCCCGCTTCTCCAGGCGGGCGTCGCCATCGCGGAGTACGAGCCCACGATGATCCACACCAAGATGCTCATCATCGACGGCGAGATGGTCTCGGTCGGCTCCACCAACTTCGACATCCGCTCGTTCGAGCTCAACGACGAGGCCAGCCTCAACCTCTACGACCGGGACTTCGCGCAGGCGATGACGGAGGTGTTCGAGGCCGATTTCGCCCAGGGCCGCGCGTACACCTACGCGATGTGGGAGAACCGCCCCTGGGGCGAGAAGTTTGCCGAGACCGTTCTGATCCCGATCAAGTCCCAACTCTAGCCTCTGGCGCCAGAGGCCAGCGTACCCCTTGGCGATGCCCACGCTTCTCGTCTGCCTTTCCACCGACCAACTCGCCGACCTCGGCCGCGTCCGGGAGATCGCGAGCGGCTACGACGTGGTCCGGGCCACAGGCGAGCGTGTCCGAGACGTGCTGAAGGACGCCGAGATCGCCCTCGGATTCCCCCCGCCCGCTCTCGTCGCGGAGGCGCCGCGGCTGCGGTGGCTCCAGTCGTGGAGCGCCGGGCTGGACTGGTTGGTAGAGCACGAGGACTTCTACCCCGCCGCGCACCCGGACCTCGTGGTGACGAGCGCGTCGGGCATCCACGCGGTACCCATCGGCGAGCACGTGCTCGCCGTCCTGCTCGCGTTCTCGCGCCGGCTGCCTCTGGCGCTGCGCGATCAGCGCGCAAAGCGGTGGGGCGGGAGCGAGGACTACGACGGCGTGTTCGAGTGGCTCTGCAAGCGGCTCGTGATGGTCGGCGCCGGCTCCATCGGTGAGCGCGTGATCGAGCTTGCGGGCGCGCTCGGCATGTCCGCCGTCGCCGTCCGCGCCAGCGGCGCCGAGACGCCCGGCGCCCTCCGCACGGTCACGCCAGAGGCCATGGCGGGCGAGCTCGCCGAGGCCGACGCCGTTGTGGCGGCGCTGCCCTTGACCGACGCGACCTACCGGATGCTGGACGCCGAGACGTTTGGCGCGCTCAAGCCCGGCGCCCTTTTCGTCAACGTCGGGCGGGGCGAGACCGTGGACCAGTACGACTTGGTGGAGGCGCTCCGCTCCGGGCAGATCGGTGCCGCCGCGCTCGACGTGTTCGACGACGAGCCGCTTCCGGCGTCGTCTCCGCTGTGGGAGATGGACAACGTGATCCTCACTCCGCACGTCGCCGGCGACTCGCCGCAGTACGCCCGGCGCGCGCTCGCCCTTTTCGCCGACAACCTCCGCTCCTGGCGTGCCGGCGACGAGCTCCGCAACCGCGTGGACCTGGCGGCGGGCTACTAGCGCCAGAGGCCTCTGGCGCTTTGCGCCGCTACCCGTGCAGGGCGCCGAGGTACACCATGTAGCCCGCGTAGCCGGCGATGAGCACGCCCGCCTCCGCGCGCACGAGGCGGCGGCCGGAGAGCATCATCGGGACGAGGATGAGCACGAACGCGCCCATGACGGCGACATCGAGCGGCTGGAGGCCCGGGACCACGATGGGGCGGACCAGCGCCGCCACGCCGAGGATGCCGAGCAGGTTGAAAAGGTTGGACCCGATCACGTTGCCCACGGCGATGGAGCCCTCGCCGCGCCACGCCGCCACAACCGACGTCGCGAGCTCGGGCAAGCTCGTGCCCAGCGCCACGACGGTAAGCCCGATCACGGCGTTGGAAACGCCCGCGGCCTCGGCGAGCGCCGTCGCGGCGCCGACGAACAGGTCCGCGCCCACCACCAGCCCGGCCAGCCCGAGGACCACGAACAGCGCGTCGCGCCACGCGGGGCCTCTGGCGCCAGAGGCAATCTCGGGGGCGGCGCCCTCGCGGCGGGCGAGCGTGAGGCTCCACGCGAGGTAGGCAAACAGGGCCGCGAGGAGGAACGCGCCCTCCCAGGCGCTGGCCTGCCGGTCCAGCAGGAACACCGCCGCGAGCGCCGTCGCGGCGAGCAGGGCCGGGAGGTCGCGGCGGAGCACGGAGCGGTCGGAGGCGATGGGCCGCACGAGAACGGCGATCCCGAGGATGAGCCCCACGTTCGCGATGTTGGAGCCGACCACGTTGCCCACGGCGATCCCGCCGGCGCCCGCCAGCGTCGCCTGCACGCTGACTACGAGTTCCGGCGCGCTCGTCCCGAACGCGACAACCGTGAGGCCCACGATAAGCGGCGAGAGGCCGAACCGGAGCGCCAGCGCAGACGCGCCACGCACGAGCCCGCTCGCGGCCACCATCAGAAGCGCGAGACCGCCTGCCAGCGTGAGGAGATGGAGAGCCATCGGAGGAGGGGAAAAGGTGCCGTCCAACCCCCGCGTTTCCATCCGGCTCCGTCCACCGGAAGCGGAAGAGAAAGTTCACGCGCGGCCTCTGGCGCCAGAGGCCCGAGCCCGCCTGCGCGATCTACCGGGGAGCGCTGGTCTGCTCTCGCGAGAGGCGGCGTATGTCTAGGCAGATGCTAGCCCCCCCGAACGCCATGCGACGCCTCGCCCTCCTGCCTCTGGCGGCCCTCGCCGCGTGCTCCTCGTTTAGCAGCCCGTGCGAGAACATCAACGCGGCTCAGGACGAGCCTGCCTTTCGGACGTGCGCCTTTGCCGGCTCGGTGGATGAGGACGGCGCGTTCACGCGGGAAGATGGCGCCCCCGTCGCGTTCTCGGCCCCCGCACCGGCGGTCACGGAAGGCGCGTTTCCAGACGGGTCCGAGATCCGCGACGACATGTGGGTAGCGTCCGGCGAGGCGCCCCCGCCCCCCCTCGACAGCTCGCGTTGGGTCTCCACCTCCGCCCTCGCGCCAGAGGCCAATCGCTTCGCCCTCGCCATGCGGACGGACGGCACCGTGCGCGTCCGCAGTTCCAGCGGCCAGCCTCTGGCGATCGTCCGCGTCGCCGAGGGAGAAGACGCCATCGCCGCGCGGAAGGGCGTGGCGGGCTGGCCCAACCGCGCCACGTTTCTCGCCTTTTCACCCGATGGCGCGACGCTCTACGGAACCGACGCCCAGGGGAACGTCACCGGCTGGGACGCCGCCTCTGGCGAGGCGCTGTGGAGCGGCACGGCCCCGCTGGACCACGACGGGCGGGACGGCCGCGCCGTGAGGCCCGACGAGATCCGGCAGCTCGCCGTTTCAGACGACGGCGCGCGCGTGGCCGTCGCGACCACCGCGGGCGCGTTCGTGTGGGACGCCGCCTCTGGCGAGAGGCTAGCCTCGTGGGCGATCCCCCGGACCAAGACCTCTGTCGTCGGCGTCGGCTTCGCGCCGGGCGGGGACCACGTGGCCGTGATGTCTAGCGGCCGATATGTGCCCCCCACCGTCCGCTATTCCAGCTTCGACGAGAACGGCGAGCGCACGGGGATGGCGGAGCGGGCAGACTTCGAAGGCTACCAGAGGGCGCCCACCGTTTTCCTGATGGCGATGCCGTAGCGCCGAGCCGTTGGGCGCCAGAGGCCTCTGGCGCCAGAGGCTCAGTCCTCGAGCGGCGTGCGGAACAGGTCCGCCGAGGCTGCGAATTGCTCCGCCTCGGCCACCATCACGAGCCGGTCGCCGGCCTCCACCTGAAACTCGCCCGCCGGGTTGCCGATGGTCTGGCGCCCGCGGCGGACGGCCATGACCGTGATGCCGTGCCTCTGGCGGAGCGAGAGGTCCGCGAGCGACCGCCCGGCCGCAGGCGCGCCCTCCCGCACCGCGACCGCGCGCGTGTGCAGGCCTTCCTCGTCCAGCCCCTGGAGCACCATGAGGTGCGCTTCTTGGATGGAGCCCCGGAGCACGCCGTAGTCGTCCTGGCGCACGGCCGAGACCTGCCGCTCGATCTCGTCCTTGGGCACGAGGTACGCGCCGAGAACCTGCGAGAACAGCCGGACCGTGGTCTCCAACTCCTCTGGAACGACGACGTCGGCGCCGGCGCGAGTAAGCGTTTCGACGTCGGTCGTGAACCGCGTCCGCGCGATGATCTGGAGCGTCGGGTTGAGGTGCCGCGCGACCGACACGATGCGCCGCGTGGCGTCGCGGTCGTTGATGGCGACGACGAGCAGCTTGGCGCGGTCGGCGCCGAGGCTGAGCAGGATGGGCTCGCGCGAGGCGTCCCCGTAGACGACAGGGATGTCGTCCTCCCGCGCCTCTTGGAGGCTCCGCGCGTTCATGTCGCTAACCGCGAACGGGATGCCCACGTCGGCCAGCACGCGCGCGAGCCGCCGCCCCGCCGGGCCGTAGCCGATGACGACGGTGTGGTCCGCGAGGCCCACGCCGTGGCCGTGGCCTCCGCCAGAGGCCGCCTCCGCCTCTGGCGCCGCGCCGTCGGTCGCGGTCTCCATGCGCCGGCCGAGCGCCGCCAGCCGCGGCGCCGTCGCGATGAGCAGCGGCGTGAGGATCATCAGCACGACGGTCACGGCGATCAGGCCCTGGCTGCCCGTCTCGCCCAGCGCCAGAGGCGTCAGGCCGACCGACGCGCCCTCCAGCGCGAGCACGAACGAGAACTCGCCGACCTGCCCGAGCGCGAGCCCGCCCGCCAGCGCCACGCCTATCGGGTAGCCGATCACCCGCGCGCCGATGGCCGCGATGACGCCCTTGAGCAGGAGCACGCCCGCCGCCGCCAGAAGCACCCAGCCCAGGTTCTGCACCAGGAACGCCGGGTCCAGCAGCATCCCGACCGAGAGGAAGAACGCGGCGGTGAACAGCGTCTGGAGCGGGAGCACCTCGCTCAGCGCGTGCTCGGCGTAGTCGCTCTCGGAGACCAGGAGGCCCGCCAGGAACGCGCCCAGCGCGATGCTCACGCCCGCCAGGCTCGCGGCCCAGCCCACGCCCAGGCAGATCGCCGCGACGGCGAGCAGAAACAGCTCGGTCCGGCGCGTCTTCGCGATGCGGTCCAAGAACCACGGCACGATCTGCCGCGCGCCCACGAGGACCGCCACGATCACGAGCGCCGCCTTGCCCAGCGCCCACGCGATGCCGAGGCCCGTCCCGCCCTCGCCCGCGAGGATCGGGATGAGCAGCGCCATGACCACGATGATGATGTCCTGGAAAAGCAGCATCGCTAGCGCGATCCGCCCGACCGGCGTGTCGGACTCGGCGCGCTCCGCCAGCACCTTCAGCACGATCGCCGTGGACGACATCGCGACGAGAAAGCCCGTAAAGACCGACGCTCCAAACGGCACGCCGAGCGCGAGCGCGATCCCGGCCACGGCCGCAATCGTCAGCCCCACCTGCACGCCGCCGCCTAGGAAGATGGGCCGCGCCAGCCGCGCCATCTCCTTGAGCGAGAACTCCACGCCGATGGAGAACAAGAGCAGGATCACGCCCACCTCGGCGATCTGCTGCACCAGTTCCAGGTCCGTTACCAGCCCCAGCGCATTCGGCCCCACGGCCACGCCCGCGAGCAAGAACCCCGCGATCGGCACGAGCCGCACTTTGTAGCACAGGTACGCTACGAGGACGCCAGCGGCGAACAGCGCGGCGAGCTCTCCCACGAACGGGAGCGGGGCGGCGGCGAGAGGGAAGGACAGCACAGAAGCAGGGCGAGAGGGACCGCAGGGTACCGCCCGCCTCTGGCGCGGTGCCCGCCCCACGGGAGGTTCATGCCCTCCGGCGGCCGCGCTCCGCCAGAGGCCTCTGGCGAAGAGCGGGTTCCATGGCTAGACGCTGCGCAAACAGCGGCTCCGCCTCTGGCGCCAGAGGCGAGGGGTGGTGCGTTACGCCTTGGCGTCGCGCAGAGCCTCGATCAGCGGCGGCAGGACGGCGTGGAGGTCGCCCACGATGCCGTAGGTCGCCACGTCGAAGATGGGCGCGTCGGCGTCTTTGTTGATGGCGACGATGGTGCGGCTGCCCGTCATGCCCGCGACGTGCTGGATGGCGCCGGAGATGCCGACGGCGAAGTAGAGGTCCGGCGCGACGACCTTCCCGGTCTGCCCGATCTGCGCCTCTGGCGGGAACAGGCCCATCTCCACGACCGCGCGGCTCGCGCCGATGGCGGCGCCCGTCACGTCGGCGAGTTGCTGGACGAGGTCGCGGCCCGCCTCGTCACGCACGCCACGTCCGGCGGCGACGACGACGGTCGCGTCGGAGAGGTCCACGCCACCCCCAGCCGCGCTGACGACCTCGCGGAGCGTCTGCTTGAGGCTACTCGCGTCGGTCGCGAGTGCGATGTCGATGACTTCGGGCGCCCCGGCGCCAGAGGCCTCCTCTGCTGTGTAGGAGCCCGCTCGGACGGAGACGAGGACCGGCGCGCCCTCTGGCGCCTCGGCCTCCACGTCGGCGCGGAACTTGGCAGCCATCACGGGGCGTGTGGCGCTCACGCCAGAGGCGGTCGCGGAAAATGCAGAGACGTCCGGCAGCGCGGGCGCGCCCAGCCGCTGCGCGAGTGCGCCGATGACATCCTTGACGCCCTCCGTACTGGGGAAGACGACGATCTCGGGCTCGGCCTCGCGGATGACCTGTTCCAGCGCGTCCACGACGGGCGCGTTGAGCGGCTGCTCGAAGGCGGCGTCGCTGACGGCGTAGACCGTCTCGGCGCCGTACGCGCCCAGGCTCTCAGCCACGCCAGAGGCCTCTGGCGCAACGACGGAGGCGGCGCAGGTCCAGCCGTTCTCGGTGGCGATCTGGCGGGCGCGGGTCAGCGCCTCCAGCGCGGTGCGGTTGGGCGTGCCACCGGAGACGGGGACGTGGGTGAGGATCGTCGGCATAGTGGGTACAGGGTGCGGAGTACGGGGTACGCGACGGCCGGTACGTTCAACGCCGTACCCGGCACCCTGTACCTCGTACCCAAAACTCAGATGGCGCGGGCTTCGTCGGCGAGCAGGCGGACGAGTTCGCGGGCGACCGCTGCGGGCTCGTCGCCGTCGACGGTTTTGCCGGGCTCGCGCGAGGGCGGGTTCGCGTATCCGGTGGTCTTCACGCGCACGCCAGAGGCCTCGACGGCCTTCGTCTCGACGGGCTTGCGCTTGCTCGCCATGATCCCCTTGAGGTTGGGGATGCGCGGGTCGTTCATGTCGTTGGAGCACGTCACCAAGCCCGGCGTGGGCAGCGCGATGACCTCCTGCCCCTTGTCACCCTGGCGCGTCACGACGAGCGTGTCGGCCTCTTGCGCGAGACCGACGGCGTTGGTGACGTACGGCAGGGCGAGCGCCTCGGCGAGCATGCCGCCGACGAGCCCAGCGTCGGTGTCCTGCGACTGCTTGCCGAGGAGAACTGCGTCGTGGCCGCCGTCGCGCAAGTGGTCCGCCAGAAGCCGGACGACGGCGGCGGAGTCCAACTCGGCGTCGGTCACGAGGTGCGTGCCGCTGTCGGCGCCCATCGCGAGGGCCTTGCGGATGGTCTCGGATGCCTTCTCGGGGCCCACGAGGACGACGTCAACCTCGCCGCCAGAGGCCTCCTTCAGCACGAGTGCGGCCTCGACGGCGCTCGCGGCGTAGGCATCGAGCACGACGCGCCCGGCGTCGAGCACGAGCTGGCCGTCGCGCACCTGGGAGGGAGCGGCGACGTCGGGGACCTGGTTGATGCAGACGGCGAAGCGCATCGGAGTTCTAAGCGTGTGGGGCCGTGATGGTACCGAGGCGCGGGTGTTTCCGCCACGAAAACAGTGTGGCCTCTGGCGCCAGAGGCGCCTTAGCGGCGGTACAGGACAAGCGTCTCGCCACCGCCAGGTGTCTGGATTTTCGCGCTTGCGTCGTGCAGATCCAGACGCGAAACCCGAAAGAGCGTCGTGACCGATCCGCTCGCGGGGTCCTCGAACTCCGTCTCGTACACCAGCAGGTATGGCCCGAGCACGCGGTACGCCAGAGGATCGCCGTATCCAACGAGGACGGTGCCGTCGGCGCGGAAACGGAACGGGAGGTCGAAGACGACGCCGGCGTTGTCGGTCATCTCCACCGTGATCCAGTCGCCGAGAAGCGCCTCTGGCGGGTCTAGCGCCGCTGCGCGCGCATAGACGCTGCCGGTCCGCACGCCGAGAGGATCCGTCTGGCCGATGACCAGCGAGTCGTTCAGAACGTCGATGTGGACGGACACGCCGTCTTCCGTGGCCAGCGAGTCACCGCGGAGCTGGTAGGGCACCGTTGACTCGGAGCCCTGCAAATCTCCTTTGTTCCAGTTCAGCGCCGTGGTCGTGATCGTGGAGTCGGTGATCGCGAAGTGCAGGTAGAGCGTCGCGAACGCCGGGCCTCCGTCTTCGGCCACGATCTGTTGGCCGTGCTCGTCATAGACGGTGTGGGCCACGCTGTCCGCGCTGGCCCAGTCGCCCACGATCTGCTCCGCCAGAGACACATTTTGGCCTCTGACGCCAGAGGTCGTGAGAAGGAGGGCGGTCAGGATCAGGAGCGTGCGCATCGCCAGAGGCTACGCACGGAGCGCGGCGTTGGTGTGCCGCCAGAGGCCTCTGGCGCGACGGCTCTAGCGGAGGGGCAGCGAAGCGGTGCTGACCCAGAACGGCGCGTACGGGTTGACGAGGCGGCCGTCTACGTCAGGCTTTTGCGGGACGCCGGGCCTCGGGCGGCTGCTGGTGAACAGCAGGGCGTCGCCGCCGGGCAGGAGTTCAGGCGAGCCCTCGCCGCTGGCGGAGTTCACGCCCGGTCCGAGGTTGACGGGCTCTGTCCACGTCCCATCGTCTCGCCGGGTGGATGCGTACAGGTCAGAGCCGCCCAGACCACCGGGACGCGTGGAGGCGAAGATCAGCGTCCGGCCGTCCGCGAGAAAGACGCCGCCAGACTCGTCGTACCGCGAGTTCACGGGGGCAGGGAGCAGCTCCGGCGCCGAGAGGCCGTTCTCGTCAGAGGCCGCGAGGTACAGGTCGCGTCCGCCGCCGCCGTCGTCGCGCCGCTCGGTCCAGAACAGCAGCGAGCCGTCGGGCGCAATGCGCGGGCCGGTCTCGTTGTGGACGTAGCCGATGCGGAGGTTCTCGGCCGTCTTGGGCCGGTTCACGTCGGGTGCGTCAACGGGCTCCAACGGCGTCCACTGAACCGTCCCGTTGGGGGCGTCGGGGAGGCGGCGCCCCCGCCAGAGGTCGAAGTCGGCCGTCTGTAGCGAGTCCGCAACGCCGGTGTGGCCCGCGTGAGGCTTCGCGAACGAGAGCCAGAACGACTGCCCGTCCGGTGCCACATGCGGCCAGTCCACGCGCCACCCCACGGTCTCGGCGACCGGCGCCAGAGGCGTCCACGCGCCGTCCACGAACCGGCTGGTCACGAGCCGCTGCATGGTGCGCGGCGACGGCTGGTCCCACACAACGGCGTACATCGTTCGGCGGTCGGGCGTGAGCGTGGCCGTGAGCGCCCAGGTGTTCGCGGCAAACAGGCCGGGCAGGAAGGGCTCGGCGCGGGCGGGCGGGGTCCCGAGCGAGACGGTGTCCGCGGGCACCTCGCCAGAGGCGACCGGCGCGGTCTCTGGCGAAGGCTGGCAACCGGAGGTGAGGAGCAGCGCCGCGAGGAGCAGGGAGACGACAGACATCGGAGAGGCGAGAGGTGCGATGCCAGGATCTCACCCATCCGGCCGCACCACAACTGCGATGCGGCGAGCGGAGACACCGCACCGCCGGACGGCTCTACCGCACGGCGAGACGTGGCCTCTGGCGGGAGAGCCGTCGCCTCGCCGGAGGCGACGGACCCTTCGCGCATGTCGCCAGAGGCCTCTGGCACGCTTCGCCTCTGGCGCTACGCCGCCTCCTCGGCGTAGTCCTCCATCGGCGGGCAGGAGCAGACGAGGTTGCGGTCGCCCCACGCGTTGTCCACGCGGCCGACGGTCGGCCAGAACTTGGCGTCGCGGGACCACGCGGCCGGGTAGGCGGCCTGCTGGCGGGAGTACGGGTGGCTCCACTCGTCGGCGGTGACCTCGGCGGCGGTGTGGGGCGCCATCTTGAGGACGTTGTCTTCGGCGTCGGCGGTGCCCAGCTCCAGCTCCTGGATCTCCGTCCGGATCGCGATCATGGCATCGCAGAAGCGGTCGAGTTCGGCCTTGGGCTCGCTCTCGGTCGGCTCCACCATCAGCGTGCCCGTCACGGGCCAGCTCATCGTGGGCGCGTGGAAGCCGTAGTCGATGAGGCGCTTCGCGATGTCCTCGGCGCCGACGCCAGAGGCCTGGAAGGGGCGCACGTCGAGGATGAATTCGTGCGCGCTGAGGCCGCCGGGCCCGCGGTAAAGCACGTCGTAGTGGCCGTCGAGCCGCTTCGCCATGTAGTTGGCGTTCAGGATGGCGACCTGAGACGACATCTTGAGGCCTCTGGCGCCGAGCATCGCGCAGTAGGCCCACGAGATGAGGAGCACGAGCGCGCTGCCATAGGGCGCCGCGGCGACGGGGCCTGTGGCCTGATCGCCGCCGGTCGTCACGACCGGGTGGCCGGGGAGGAACGGCGCCAGCTTCTCCACCACGCCGATGGGGCCCATGCCGGGGCCGCCGCCGCCGTGCGGGATGGCGAACGTTTTGTGCAGGTTGAGGTGGCACACGTCCATGCCGAAGTCGCCCGGGCGGCAGAGGCCGACCATCGCGTTCATGTTGGCGCCGTCCATGTAGACGAGACCGCCCGCGTCGTGGACGATGTCGGCGATCTCGCGGATCGTCGTCTCGAACACGCCGTGCGTGCTCGGGTACGTGATCATAAGTGCCGCGAGCGTGTCCCTATGCTTCTCCGCCTTCGCGCGGAGGTCGTCGAGGTCGATGTTGCCGTTCTCCAGCACCTTGACGGGGACCACGTTCATACCGCACATGACGGCGCTGGCCGGGTTCGTACCGTGCGCACTCGTCGGGATGAGGCAGGCCATGCGCTGCGTGTCGCCCTGCGCGAGGTGGTAGGCGCGGATCGCCAGAAGCCCCGTGTACTCGCCCATCGCGCCCGAGTTGGGCTGGAGCGAGACGCTGTGGAAGCCGGTGATCTCCGCGAGCCACGTCTGAAGCTCGGAGATAACGGCGTGGTAGCCTTTCGCCTGATCCTCTGGCGCGAACGGGTGCAGGTCCGAGAAGCCCGGCATCGTGATCGGCATCATCTCCGCCGTCGCGTTGAGCTTCATCGTGCACGAGCCCAGCGGGATCATGCTGTGGACGAGCGAGAGGTCGCGGTTCTCCAGCTTCTTGAGGTAACGCAGCATCTCGTGCTCGCTGCGGTAACTGTGGAACGTCGGGTGCTCCATAAACGCGGTCTCGCGCGCCAGAGGCCCCTCGTAGCCCTCGGGCGCCGAGTCCGTGTCGAGGTCGGCGCCGAAGAGAGCCGCCAAGTCGCGCAGATCCTCTGGCGTGACCGTCTGGTCGAGCGCGATGCCGAGGTCGCCGTTGTCGTAGGCGCGGAGGTTGATGCCGAACTCCTCGCGTGCTCGCGCCAGAATGTCCTGGAGGTTTGCGCCCGTGACGCCTGCCACAATGCGGATCGTGTCGAACACGTCGCCAGAGGCCACGATGTAGCCCGCGCTCTCGATCGCGTTGGCGAGGGTCTTGGTCGCGCGGTGGACGCGCTCGGCGATCTCGGTCAGGCCGTCTGGCCCGTGGTAGACCGCGTAGAACCCGGCCACGTTCGCCAGGAGCACCTGCGCCGTGCAGATGTTGCTCGTCGCCTTCTCGCGGCGGATGTGCTGCTCGCGGGTCTGGAGCGCCATGCGGAGCGCCGTATCGCCGTGGCGGTCCTGGCTCACGCCGATGATGCGGCCGGGGATCTTGCGCTTGAAGTCCTCGGTCGTCGCGAAGAACGCCGCGTGCGGGCCGCCGAAGCCCATCGGCACGCCGAAGCGCTGGCTGCTGCCGACCGCCACGTCCGCGCCCCACTCGCCAGGGGCCTCCAAGAGGGTCAGCGCGAGGAGGTCCGTCGCCACCGCCAGAAGCCCGCCCGCCTCGTGGATGCGGTCCGCGAAGTCCTTGTAGTCGACCACCTCGCCGTCGGTCGTCGGGTACTGCACGAGCGCGCCGACGCACGAGGCCTCTGGCGCGAACGCCGCCCAGTCGCCCACCTCGACGGTGATGCCCTGGGGCTCGGCGCGCTGCTGCACGACCGCGATGGTCTGCGGGTGGCAGCGCGCGTCCACGAAGAAGAGGTCGCGCTCGCCACGGGCGGCGCCGAAGAACATCGTCATCGCCTCGGCTGCGGCCGTGCCCTCGTCGAGCAGCGATGCGTTGGCGACCGGCAGGCCGGTCAGGTCCGCGACGGCGGTCTGGAAGTTGAGAAGCGCTTCCAACCGGCCCTGCGCGATCTCGGCCTGGTAGGGCGTGTACTGCGTGTACCAGCCCGGATTCTCCAGCACGTTGCGCAGGATCACGGGCGGCGTCACCGTCCCGTAGTAGCCCATGCCGATAAACGAGCGCATGGTCTCGTTCTGCTCGGCGCGCTCGCGCGCCAGCGCCAGAAGCTGTTGTTCGGTCAGCGGCGCGGGCAGATCCAAGTCGCCATCCATCCGAATACCGTCCGGCACGGCCTTGTCGACGAGCGCGTCGAGGGAGTCGAAACCGAGCAGGTCGAGCATCGCCTGCCGGTCCTCTGGCGAGGGCCCGAGGTGGCGGTCGGCGAAGCGGTCCGTGGGGGCGAGGAGGCGGTCGAGGGCGTCCATTCTCAGGCGAGGCAGCAGGTGGAGAGGGAGGCTACGCCCACCCGCCGAACAGTGCCCCCGCCTCACAACCTTTTCGCCTCTGGCGCGGGTGCGCCAGAGGCCCGGTGGCTTCTCGCGGAGCTACGGCGTCTCCACCTTGGCGAACCACACGTCGCGCGTGCGGCCGCTGCCTGCGCGGAAGCCCGTTACAGCGCCCGAGTCGTCGCGTTCGAAATCGACCGTCGCGATGGGGAAGCCGCCGGTGAAGTCGTCCCCGGTGCTGTGGGCCAGCGTGACCGGCTCCTCGAAGCGGCGGTGGACCAGGTGCAGCTCGTCGCCGTCCACCTCGACAGTGTAGAACGTCTCCATCTCCTCGCTGAAGTAGCGGCCGGCGTAGTCCGCCAGAGGCGCGGGCTCGGCGGCCTCGTCGGGCAGGCGCGTGGCGGGGTGGTCGCCGCCCTGGTGGAGCGTGATCGTCGGGACGGTGCCGTCGTCGGCGACGTTGAACGTCACGCTTGCGGGCACCACGCGGAGCTCGAAGGTCTCGGCGGAGATGGGGAAGATCTCGACCTCGGACTGGCCGGTGGCCTGGGTGAAGTAGCGGCCGTCCTCGCGGCGGAAGGTGAGGATAAAGCCGGGCATCTCCTCCAACTCGTATCGCCCCGCGTAGGCGTCGAACGTCTCGGGGTCGAAGCTCTCCGGGTCGAAGTCCTCGCCAGAGGCCGCTGGCGCGTCGGCCTCGTCCTCTGGCGTGAAGTGGTCGGCGAAGAAGGCGTTTGCGACCTGCGCCACTGCGTTGGGAATGCTTGGCGTGTTGCTGAGCACGATGATTCCGCTCTCGATGTCCGGCATGTAGCCGAAGTCCGAGCGGTGCGCCATGTCGGCGCCGCCGTGCTGGAAGCGCCGCTGCCCGCGCACCTCATCGATAAAGAGGCCAAAGCCGTAGTCCGTCGTGTCGCCAGAGGCCAGCACGTACGGCGTCGTCATCTGCGCGATGACGCGCTCGCCGCCGAGGCGGGCCGTGCGGTAGTTGTCCATCCACTTCGCGAGGTCGGGCGCGGTGGAGTAGATGCCGCCGGCGCCCATCGCGCCGCCGAGGTCCGGCACCTCGTCCCAGCCGCCTCCTTCGGCGGCGGTGTAGCCGCTGGCGCGGCCGGGGATGATCGTCGTGGGCGATTCGCGGACGTAGGTGTTCTCCATGCCGAGCGGGAGGAAGACGTTGGCGCGCATCCAGTCCGGGAAGCTCTCCTCCGTCACGCGCTCCACGACCGTCGCCAGAAGCGCGAAGGCGGTGTTGTTGTAGTTCCACTCGGTTCCCGGCGTGTTCTGCAACTCGGTCTGGCGCTGGACGAGCGAGATGATCTCGTGGCGCTCGATCGCCAAGGGGGCCACGCCGCTCATCGCGAGGGCGTTGAGGAACTCGCGGTAGCCGCTCGTGTGGGTGAGGAGGTGGCGGATGGTGACCGTCGCGCCGAGGTCCGGGAGTTCGGGGATGTGCGCGCGGATGTCGTCGTCCAGGCCCAGCTCGCCCCGCTCCGCCAGAAGCGCGATCGCGAAGGCGGTGAACTGCTTCGACGTGGAGCCGATGTTGGTCGGCGTGTCCAGCGTGTACGGGATGCCGTAGGTAAGGCTCGCCATGCCGTACGGCTTCGCAAAGACCAGCTCGCCGCGCTCCACGATTGCGACGACCACGCCGGGCGAGTCGTCGCTGTCGAGCACGGCGTACTGCTGGTCCACAATGGCCTCTGGCGCCGTGGCCACGGGCTCGGAGCGGAGGATCTCCAGCGCGTAGGTGCCCTTGGCGTTCTCGAACGGCGTGACGGTGATCGTGTAGACGCCAGAGGCCTCACTCACGAACTGGAACGGGTCGGTGCCTCTGGCGGACTCGTCGAACTCGCCGACGGCCTCGCCGTCCGGTCCGGTGACGGTCACGACAACGTCGGCGTCGACCTGCACGGCGCGGCCGAGCACGAACTGGTCGGCGTCGAGCGCGAGGGTGTAGGCGTCCGAGTCGCCAGAGGCGGTGGTGCCCTCGGCGGGCTGGCCAGGCACGAGGGCCTCTTGCGCGGCTGCGCCGCCAGAGGCGAGCGCGAGGAGGAGGGCGAGGGTGTAGCGAGGCGTCATGTGGGGTGAGGAAGAGTCCGGCCTCTGTTCGGATGCGCGGCCCCGATGTTTCGCCCGCGGCGCTCGGGAACGCCGCCAGTTTCATCGTCGCTCCGCTTGGAAGCCGTCCGGCGCGCTCGGTACCTTGCTGGTGCCCCTATAGCTCAGTTGGTTAGAGCAGCGGACTCTTAATCCGCGTGTCGCTGGTTCGAATCCAGCTGGGGGCACACAGGAAAGGCCTCTGGCGCAACCGCCAGAGGCCTTCTTTTTTTGGGCATGCGCCAGAGGCTACACGTCGTCGACGGTCTCGTCGATCTGGTCGTCGAGGTCCTTGGCGGGCTCGCCGTGGCCTGGCCCGAGGACGACGTCGATCAGGCCGAACTCCTTGGCCTCGACGGGGCTCATGAAGTTGTCCCGGTCCGTCCGCTCCTCGATGGTCTCGACGGTCTGGCCGGTGTGGTGCGCGAGGACCTCGTTGAGGCGCTGCTTGATGTAGAGGATCTCCTTGGCCTGGATCTCGATGTCCGAGGCCTGGCCCTGCGCGCCAGAGGACGGCTGGTGGATCATGATGCGGGAGTTGGGGAGCGCCGCGCGCTTGCCCTTCGCGCCGCCGGCCAGGAAGACGGAGCCCATGCTCGCCGCGAGGCCGACGCAGATCGTCGCCACGTCGGGCTTGACGAACTGCATGGTGTCGTAGACGGCCATGCCGGAGTACACCGCGCCGCCGGGCGAGTTGATGTACAGGTTGATGTCCTTGTCCGGGTCGTCAGCGGCGAGGAAGAGCAGCTGGGCAACGGCGAGGTTGGCCGTCTGGTCGTTGACCTGCGTGCCGAAGAGGACGATGCGGTCCTTGAGCAGGCGCGAGAAGATGTCGAACGAGCGCTCGCCGCGCGTCGTCTGCTCGATCACCATCGGCACGAGCGCGTTGATGGGCGCGGCCTCTTGCGGGCCGGAGTAGATGCCGCCGGGCAGGCTCGTGATGCCTTTGGCGAAGGTGACGAAGTCGCTGATCTGGGACATTTTCGGGGTCGGGTGTGTCGGTGACAAGTTCGCGTCCTCGCACCCGGCGCGCCGCGCCACGGTTCCGAAACCGCGCGACGGGGAGATTCGGCCAGGGAAGGGGACCAGACGGGTGCCCACGGCGCCGTCCATTCGCCAGCCCGCGCCTCTGGCGGCTCCCTGCGCCTCTGGCGCCAGAGGCGCGCGTGCAACCGGGAGCGGGCGCGGCGCGTCCCGGCACGATGCACGCTGATCGCCTCCCCGACCTCCTCCAGCGGCTCGACCGCCATGCCGCCTCGCTGCGGCAGACGAGCCTCCGCTTTTCCCGCCTCCGCCTCGCGGCCGCCCTCGGCGGCATCGGCCTCGCGCTGGCGCTTGGCGGGACGGTCGGGCCTCTAGCGGGCTGGCTCACCGCGCTGGGCACGATCCTCGTGTTCAGTGTCCTCGTGCGCTTCCACGACCGCGTGGAGGTGGCGCTCAAGCGGAACCGGCTCTGGCGGACGCTTCAGGCGCGGCACCTCGCGCGCGTGACGTTGGACTGGGACGCGCTCGGCCCGGCGCCGGCGCCCGCGCCGCCCGGCCACGCGTTCGCGTCGGACCTGGACGTGGTGGGGCCGCGCTCGCTTTTGCACCTGCTGGACACGACGGGGACGGCGGGCGCCCGCACCCGCCTCCGCGGCTGGCTCCTGGCGTCCGTCCCCGACGCCGACGCGGGGCGCCTCCGCCAGCGCCGCGTCCGCGCCCTCGTGCCGCGCCGCCGTTTGCGCGACCGCCTCGCGCTGCTCGCCCATACCGCCAGCGGCTCGGCCGACGCGCGCTGGAGCGACGCGTCGCTCCGGACCTGGCTGGACGCGCCAGAGGCCGACGGCTCCGTCCGCACCTGGGCGCTCGTGCTGGGCTCGCTCGCCGCGCTAACGGCGATCCTCATCGTGATCGCGATTATCGGTGGCCCGTCGCTGTGGGGCTACTCGTTCGTGGTGTACCTGCTGCTGTACGTCTCGCGCTACGCGGCCTTTTCCGAGGTCTTCGACCGCGCCTACGACTTGCAGCACGGGCTTGCGCAGATCGCGCCGATGCTGGACTTCGCGGAGGCGGACGGAGCGCGCCGCGACCCCGACCTCGCGCCGTTGTGGGAGCCTCTGGCGGGCGAGAGCGCGCCGAGCCGGCACCTCAAGCGGCTGGACCGGATCGCGTCGGCCGCGGCGGTGACGCGCAACGACGTGGGCCGCGTGGTCATCAACGCGATCCTGCCCTACGACCTGCTGCTCACGCTCGCGCTGAACCGGCTGCGGACGGAATTCGCGCGCCTGCTCCCGCCGTGGCTGGACGCCGTCTACGAGATCGAGGCGCTGGGCGCGCTCGCCGCCGCCTATGACTTCCGCCGCGAGGCCACCGCGTTCCCCGACCTCTCGCCTCTGGCGCCAGAGGCCTCGGGCGCGCCGCCGCTTTTCCGTGCGGCCGATCTCCGGCACCCGCTCCTGCCGCTCGGCGGAGCGCGTGGCAACGAGATTGAGCTAGGCGCGGGGGAGGTCATCCTCGTGACCGGCTCCAACATGTCGGGCAAGAGCACCTTTCTCCGCTCCATCGGCGTGGCGAGCGTGCTGGGATGGGCCGGCGGGCCCGTCTGGGCCGAGTCGGCATCGTTGCGGCCGCTGCGGCCGTTCGCGTCCATGCGCATCGGCGACGTGCTCCAGGAAGGCCTCTCCACCTTCTACGCCGAAGTCAAGCGCCTCAAGGCGCTGCTGGACTCCGTCGAGACGCCCGCGGATCGGCGTCCGGGGCAGGTGCCGGCCTCTGGCGAGAGCGCGGAGGCCGTGCCGTCGCTCGTGCTGATCGACGAGATGCTGCGCGGCACGAACAATCGCGAGCGGCTGGCGGGTGCGCAAGCCATCGTGCGGGCGCTCGCGGGCGCTCACGCCACGTCTCTCGTCGCCACGCACGACCTCGCGCTGGCGGATCTGGAGCAGGAGGACGCGCGCGTCAGCAACGCGCACTTCCGCGAGGAGGCCGAGGGCGACCGCCTCGCCTTCGATTACCTCTTGCGTCCCGGCCCGTGCCCCACCACGAACGCGCTCATCATCATGCACCGCGCGGGCCTGCCGGTGGTGCTGGAGCCCGCGACGGGATAAGAGGGGAGGCGCCAGAGGCGCCCGGATCATAGCCTCTGGCGCCAGAGGCTACTGGTCCCCCTCTGCTTCGCACCCTGCCGTCGCGCCTGTTCGGAGAAAGCAGGCGGTCATCCGCGCCACGGACGGCTTCGTCATGATGAACGTGTGGCCGGACGCCACCACAACGTGCTCGGCCTCGCCCTCAAGGTGGCTTTCCTCCAGGCTCACCTTGCCGTCGCGGTCTCCCGCGATGACGGCGATCTCGACGGCCTCTGGCGGGGGCATCGCCGCGACGGTGCTGTTCTCGGTCTTGAGTTCGGTGATCGGCCGCAGCATCCAGCCGACCCATTTCGAGAGCCGGTCGGCGGTCTCGGAGCCTTGGTTCGGCGGTGCCATCATGACCACGCGGCCCAGGTGCTCGGGCCGCTCGTCCTCAATCAACTGCCGCACCACGATCCCGCCCAGACTGTGCGTCACGAAGTGCACCTGTGCGGGCGGGTTCGCCTCCGTCTCGCGCTCTAGAACGGCGTTCAGGTCTCCCGCGATGGTCTCGATGTCCGGACCAAAGCTGTCGTAGCCGTAGTTGAGCGTGCGGAAGCCCTGCTGGCGGAGGCGAAGCTCCATCGGCACCATGGAGAACTGGCTGCGGCCCATGCCGTGCACGAGGACGACCAACTCGCGCGGGGCCTCTGGCGCGAGGCCGCGCGGCGCGCAGCCGCTGAGGGCGAGCGCGAGAAGCGCGACGGAAAGAACGCGGATTCGGGGGCGGGTCATAACGGGAAGAATAGCCTCTGGCGTCACGGGCCTTTGGCGCCAGAGGCCTAAACGGAACGCGCCCGTCTACCGAAGCAGACGGGCGCGGGTTGCGGTCGCCAGAGGCGGCGCGTGTCCGCCTACTCGCCAGAGGTCTTCTCGGCCTCCAGGTCCTCGCGGCTCTTCTCTACGATCTCGAAGCGCTTGCCGAGCGACTCGAAGACGCGCTGGTTGAGAAGGTGGTCGCCCATCTGCTGCATCATCTGCGGCTGCTGGGTAAAGAAGCCCTTCATCATCTCGATGTCGCCGTCCTCGCCCGCGATGCGTGCAAACTCGGCGTCGAAGTCCTCGTTCGTGACTTCCAGGCCTTCCTCTTCCACGAGCTTGTCCTTGACGAGCAACCAGCGGACCTGCTTTTCAGCCTGCTCGCGGTTCTGCTCGCGGAACGCCTCCACGTCGAAGCCGGCGGGGAGCTGCTTGTTGGGCTGCTTCTCGCGGATCTCTTCCAGCGAGGCGTCCAGGGCGGCGTCGCTCAGGACTTCGGGGATGGCGAAGGGGTGCGCGTCCACGAACGCCTCCACCATCTTGGACTCCATGTTCTGGCGCGCGCGGCGGTTCCAGTTCTCCTCCAGCTCGTTGCGGGCCTCCTCGCGGAGCCCGTCCACGGTCTCCTGCTTGCCGGAGGTGTGCTCCTTGACCCACTCGTCGGTCATCTCGGGGATGTCGCGGCGCTGCACGGTCTGGACCGTGATCTGGTAGCGGTCCACGTGCTCGTCGTGGTCCAGCTCCTCGTCCTCCTCGTGCTCGTGGGGGAACTCGACGATGAACTCGTCGCCAGAGGTTTTGCCGATCAGGCCGTCCTTGAGCTCGGGGCGGAGGTCGGGGTTGGCGAGGACGATCTGCGCGTCGCTCTGCTTCGGGCCGGAGGGCTCGTCCTCGGCGTTGACGGGCTGGATGTCCACAATGGCGACGTGGTCGGCGGTCAGCGCCGTGCCTTCGGGCTCGTCTTCGAGCGTGGCCGCGAGGTCGCGGCGGCGCTCCAGGTCGGCCTCGATGTCCTCGTCGGTGAACGTCCGCACGAGGCGCGTGACCGGCACGCCGCTCATCTCGGCGAGCTCGAACTGCGGCTTGACGCCGAAGCGGACTTCCGCCTTCAGCTCCGCGTCCTTGTCGTCCACGTCGAAGTCCATGTCCACCAGACGCGGCTGGCCGATGGGGTCGTAGGACTCGTTCTCCACGACGGCCGTCCGGTAGGCCTCGCCGATGGCCGCCTCGGCGACCTGCACGGCGACCTGCTGGCCCACCATCTTGCGGACGACGCCCATGGGCACCTTGCCGGGGCGGAAGCCCTTGAGGCTGATCTGGGCGCGCTCTTTCTTGAGCGCATCGGTGATCTGTTCCTGGATCTCGTCGGTCGGGACGACGATGTCGAGGGCGTAATCGACCTCGGAGAGTTCGCGGACGTCGGTCTGCATCGGTTTCGGCGCGGGGTGTTTAAGCACAGAGGCGCGGCCCGCTGAGGAGCCACGCCCGTGGTACCGAAAAACTAGGGGATAGGATCTCGCCCGGCGGTGAGGATGCCGGGAATCGGGCCTCTGGCGAGAGGGAGGGGCCGCTGGCGCCAGAGGCCGCTGCAGCGCGGCGCGCGCGGGCTCCGTACGGGGAGGGACACCCTTCCGGCGCGGCCCCGCGCCTCCGCACATGCGACTCCTCCTCGCCCTCTTCCTCCTCGCGCCGCTGGCGGCGTGCGACCTCGCCGGAGAGGACGCGCCCCAGGACCCCACGCCCATCGCGCTCTCGCCTCTGGCGAAAGACCTCGTGGACCAGGGCAACAGCTTCGGCGTGGCGCTTTTCGCCGAAACCGCCGCCGAGGACGACGGCAACCTCATGCTCTCGCCGCTGAGCGCGAGCGTGGCGCTGACGATGCTGATGAACGGCGCCTCTGGCGACACCTATGACCAGATCCACGCGATGCTCGGGCTCGCGCCAGAGGCCGACCTGGACGCCGTCAACGCGGCCTACGCCGATCTCCGCGAGCAACTCCTGGAGGCCGATCCCGACGTGCAGTTCACGCTCGCCAACGCCCTGTTCCACAACTCGAACGTCACCGACGGCTTCCCGCTGGAGGCGCCGTTCCTCGCCGCGCTGCGCGGCCCGTTCGAGGCGCGCGTGGACGGCCTGGACTTTTTCGCGCCAGAGGCGCTCAGGACGATCAACGGCTGGGCCGCGGACCAGACCAACGACCGCGTCGAGACCGTGCTGAGCGAGTTGGACCCGGACCTCGTGCTGCTGCTCATGAACGCGCTCTACTTCAAGGGCGACTGGTCCACGCCGTTCAAAGAGGAGAACACGCGGCCCGCCGCGTTCACGCTCGCCTCTGGCGAGACCGTGCAGGCGCCGACGATGCACGGCGGCGTGCAGGCGCTCTTGGCCTCTGGCGACGGCTACACCGCGCTGGAGATGCCCTACGGCCGCCGCAACTTCTCAATGGTGGTCCTCACGCCAGAGGCGGGCTCGCTCGCGGATTTCGGCGCCGCGCTCCGCGGCGGCCTCTGGCGCGACGCGACGGCGGCCCTGGACGCGCAAGAGGTCTTCTACAAGGTGGACGTGGCGCTCCCGCGCTTCTCCTTCGAGACCGACAAGACACTCAACGGTACGCTGGAGGCGCTGGGCATGACCGACGCCTTCGGGCCGCGGGCGGACCTCTCGCGCATCCAGGCGCAACTCTCGATGGTGGTCAGCTTCGTGAAGCAGAACACGTTCGTGGAGGTCAACGAGGAGGGGACGGAAGCCGCGGCCGTGACGACGGTCGGCGTGACGGCGACCTCGCTCGGCCCGCAGTTCTCCGCCGACCGGCCGTTCGTGTTCGCCATCCGCGAGCGCACGACGAACACGCTCCTCTTTATCGGGCAGGTCGCCGATCCCACCTCGTGAGCCGGTTCCGCCAGAGGCCGCTGGGGACATCCCAGCGCCTCGCCTCGCTTCTGGCGCGCCCCTAGGTTGCGCGCGTGCCCACCGAGCGAGATCTCATCCACGGCTGCAAGCAGCAGCACCCCCCGAGCCAGGAGGCGTTGTACCGCCTCTACTGGTCGTTCGCCATGTCCGTCGCCCTCCGCTACGCCGCCTCTCGCGAGGACGCCCTCGAAGTCGCCCACGACGCGTTCGTCAAGGCGTTCGGCGCGATGGGCGATGTGGACCCGGGGCGGCCGTTCAAGCCGTGGTTCCGCCAGATCCTCGTCCGCTGCGCCATCGACCAGCACCGCTCCACGCGCCGTCACTACGCCACGCTCGCGCCCTCGGACGATCCGCCAGAGGCGCCGGTCCACGCCGATCAACTCGGCGCGCTGGAGACGGGTGAGATCCTCCAGCTTCTAGCGGAGTTGAGCGAGCCGCAGCGGGCCGTCTTCAACCTCTACGAAGTGGAGGGCTACTCGCACGACGAGATCGCGGGCCTCCTCGGCATCGCCGTCGGCACGTCGCGTTCGCACCTCACGCGCGCCCGCGCTCGGCTCCAGGCGCTCTACCACCACCACATCGGGACGCTCTCATGACCGACTTCGACGACCGTTTCGCGGACCGCGTGCGCGAGGCGTTCGACGCCTACGAGGAGCCCGTGGACGAGGCCGCGTGGGCGCGCACAAAAGCCGCACTCGCCTCTGGCGCCTCCGAGACGGGGCCGGCTGCCGTGCCCGTCGCCTCTGGCGCCGCACCGCGCCGTGCGGGGGACCGCTCGGCGGCCGCGCAACGCCCGCGTCGCGCGGTCTGGATCGGCGCCGCCGCGCTCGCCGCACTGATCCTGGCCGCTGGCGTCTGGACCGCCCGCCCCGGCCTCGCGCCAGAGGCCGAGGCGCCGGCCGTCGCCGTGGCGCAGCAGGAACCGGAGCCCGCGGCGGACGACCTCGCGCCAGAGGCCAGCGATTCCACCGAGCCTGCTTTCGCCGATCCTGCGCCCGCCTCTGGCGAGAGCGCTGCGGCGGTGGCGCCAGAGGCCTCGCGTGCGGCCCGCGGTCTCGCGCCGCGCCGTTCGGCCGCGCCTGTGGCCCCAGGTCCTGTTTCTCCCCGCACCCCAGCGCTTGCTCCTGAGCAGGCGGCCGGTATGGACGCGTCAGAGGTAGCCGTTGCGCTACCGCTTGTGAGAGAGGGCGCGGACGTGTCGCAAGAGGCCTCGGGCGCGAGACTTTCGCCAGAGGATGAGGATTTTTCTGTGGTGTCCCTGCCTTCCATCGTTGTCGCAGTGCCCAAGCCGGAGGTAAAAGTGGATCGGCTTGACGGGCCACTCCCTATGCGTCGCGTCTCGGAGGGGTTGAGCGTGACGGTGGCGTCTACGTCTGCACTCTCCGGCGGACAGTTTGCCGAAGGGCTGGGAGGCTCGGTGGGCGTCGTGCAGGAGTTCGCCGTCGCCAGAGGCCTCTCCGTCTCGGGCGGCGCACTCGCGGCGTACAACCGCTTCACCGTGGAGCCGAGCGGGAACGCGGCGCCTCTGGCGTTCCGGGACATCGCCGCGGACCCCTCGCTCTCGGTGAGCGTGCCGAGCCGGACGGAGTTCTCGACGCTCGCGCTGGAAATTCCGCTGGACGTGGGACTGGACGTGTTCCGCGCTGCCGGAGGCCGTGTCGGCGTTTCGGCCGGCGTGACCTCGGCGGTCTACCTCGCGCAGACGTTCCGGGAAGAGGGGCGGACGTACTCGGCTGGCGTGTCCAGCCCGAGCGGCGACGTTGCGACGTTCGAGGCGCAGGCGTACACCGCGAGCGACTCCCCGGGCCCGCTCAGCCGCATAGACCTAGCGCGGCAGCTCAACCTCGGGCTCCGCTTCACGTCCGACCGCTCGCCTCTGGCGGTGGAGGGCTACACGCGGCTCCCGCTCGGCGGGCTGACGTCGCAGGACCTGGACCTCACGACGGTCGGCGTGCGGCTCCGCATCGCGCTCCGCTAGCCTCTGGCGCCAGAGGCTAGAAGTCCACGCCGAAGGAGAAGTACACGCGGTTCTCCCCGAACTGGCGACCGTCGAAGGGCCACGCCCAGTCCACGCGGACGGGGTAGCCGAAGACGAGCGTGCGCAAGCCCACACCAGTCCCGATCAGGATGTCGTCGAACTCGCGCCGCGCGGGCTCGGTCACGTTGCCCTGCTCGTCGGTCTCGGCCGGGACGTCGCGCCACACGTCCAGCCCGCCAGAGGCGATAAAGCCGGCGTCCACGAAGCCGACCGTCTGGATGTTGTACAACGGCGCGAGCGGGATCGGGCCGGGGAGCAGCGCCGCCACGAGCGGCACGCGCGCCTCCAGGTTGGCGAGCGCGAACGAGTTGCCTTCAGCCTCGGAGTAGCCGTAACCGCGCAGCGGCAAGACGGGCGTCGCGAACATGAAGTCGTCCGGGTTGCGGACGGGCAGGCTGTTAAACGTGGGGTTGAGCCAGTTCTGCACGCCAGAGGCGTAGAAACGCTGGGGATCTGGGCCCAGCGAGACGCCGGAGCTGGCGCGGAGCGCGAACGCGTAGCCGGGACCGACGGACCAGTAGCGGCGGGCATCTACGAGCGCCGTCGCAAAGCTCACGTCGGGGCCAGGTGAGCCTGAAACGGACGCGGCGTAGCGCGTGCCGGAGCGTGGGCCGAGAAAGCCCGGGACGGTCGCATCGCGCGTGTAGGACAGTTGCGGCAGCGCGAAGACACGTCTCCGCGGCTGCGTGCCGATATCCGAAAGGTCCGCGAGCGAAACGCCGATGATGCCGACTTCGGCGTCCACGCGGCTGAACTTGCTGAGCGGGTAGCTGGCCTCCGCCGTGACGCCGTAGTTGCGGTAGCGGTAGACGGTCCGGTCGCGGAAGTCCGGGAGCTCTCGTGCGAGGTGGAAGGCGCGCACGCCCCAATCGGTCCGGCCGCGGAGGTTGGCGTAGGAGAGCAGGTAGTCCGAGTTGCGGAGGTCCAGGACAAGGTTCGTCGCGAGCCCGATGCGGTGCTCCCCGAGCACGTCGGAAAACAGCATCTGCGTCACGCTCTGCACGCCGAACACGGTGTCGTAGGCGCCAGCGGCGTACACGATGTCGGGCGAGAAGCGGAGCTTGTAGCGGCGCACGCGGAGACTGCCGTCGGGGTCCAGGTTGTCCTCTGGCGCGAAAGCGTCCGTCGCCGTCTCGAACTGAGCCTCGGCGGCCTGGTCGAACCCCTCGCCAAAGGTGTAGTCCCGGTAGCTGACCGTCGCCACGTCGAACGTGTCCGTGCTCGCGATGAGGTCCGGCTCGGGCCTCTGGCGCAGCGAGTCGCGGCGGGCAAGCGTGACCGCGATCAGCGAGTCGATGTTGGTGCCGATGGGCACGCCGGCGCGGTCGAGAACGTCGGGGTCGAAGTCCGCGAGGTCGGGCATCGGGAAGGCCTCGGGGCGCGTGCCCGGCTCGCGCGGCGGCCGTCCGTCGGCGGCGTCGCGGAGGATGGGGTTGCGCTCGCGGTTGCTCTGCGCGGCGATCTGGAGCGCGGGCGCGTTCTCGTCCGTCGTGCCCAGGCGGCGTTGCGCCCAGATCGTCGGCGCGAGCGTTTCGGGCAGGTCCTTGCGCGCCAGAGGCTCGCGGAGCAGGTACACGCTGGGCAGCCCGCGGTCTAGCGCGAGGACCACCGCGCGCGTGCCGTCGGCGGAGACGCTGAGGTCGGTGAAGCCGGTCTGGACGTTGCTCAGCGGGCGGTGGCCGCCTCCGGGCTCCAGGGCGTAGAGGTTGGGGACGCCGTTCTCGTCGGAGAGGAAGAGGATGGCCTCGCCAGAGGCCTCTGGCGAGGCGGGAGCGAGGTCCTCTCCGAACACCATGTCGGCACCCGAGGCTTCTGGCGCCAGAGGCTCAGGGAGTGGAGCCGCCGCGACGGGCGTCTGCGCGACGCGGGCGTGCGTCTGATCCCAGACCGGATCGCTCGTCAAGCGCTCGACCCGGCCGGGGCTCGCGACCTCGATGCGGTAGATGTCAAAAGCGCCGCGCCCGAGGGTGCGCGTGTCGAAGGTGCGGCTTTCGGCGCCAGAGGCGGTGACCTGGCCGGTGACGAGCTGGCCCGCGCGGTCGGAGTGGAAGACGAGGGCCGTCCCATCGGGCGTCCACGCGGGGGCGTGGTCGGCGTAGAGGTCGCGCGTGAGGTTCGTCGTCTCGCCAGAGGCGATGTCAACGATCCACAGGTCGGAGTGGGCCCCGGCAGTGCCTTCGAAGGCGAGGCGCGCGCCGTCCGGGCTCCACGCAACGGCCTGGATCGCATCCACGCCGGTCGGCCGTACGATCTCGCTCGCGCCAGAGGCCACGTCGACAAGCGCGATGGCGTCGGTCGCGCCGCTCTTGACGGCGACGGCGAGGCGCTGCCCGTCGGGGCTCCACGCCATGCCGGGCGTGAGGATGCGCAGGCTCTCAAAGCGCGGGTTGTCCTGCGCGTCCAGCACCTTTCGCAGGTTGGGCGAGCCGGCGGTCTCGGCCACCATCACATCGAACAGGCCGTCGCTCGTAGCGACGTACGCCACCTTGTCGCCCTGCGGCGAGAGAACGGGGCTCGCGTGGTAGCCCGCGCCGCCGCGCTCGCGCGTCGCCAGAGGCCGGGCCACGTCGCGGATGGCCTCTCGCGCGGCGACCTCAGGGAAGTAGACGGCTTTGAGCGTGCGGTGCCAGCGCTCGGAAAGCTCGTTGAGGGACAGGCCTGTGGCCCGGCGCACGGCGCCCGGCACGTTGCGCTGAAGGCGGACGCGCTCCAGGATCTCGGTGACCTTTTCCTGCCCGTACTCCTCGGCCACGAAGTCCCACACGCCCTGCCCGCCGCGATAGGCGAAGTAGCCGCTGAGGCGCGGGATGGGCGCGAGGTTGTCCTCCAAGACGGCGTCGCGGAGGTACATGTCCGAGTTGGTATCCCAGCCCTGCGCGCTGTATTCCGCGAGGCCCTCGTTGAACCACAACGGAATGGGGAAGCGAAGCCCGCGCTGCAAGAGGCTTTGGACGCTCCCGCCGTAGAACACGTCGTTGACAACCGCGTGGACGAGTTCGTGGTGGATCACACGCCGGAAGTCCCGCCAATCGCCCGTAAAGGGGATCGCGATGCGGTTCTTGTACAGCTCCGTCACGCCGCCGATGCCCTCGGCGTAGTCCGGAAGCTGCACCGCGTTCGTGACCGCGAAGTCGTTGTGCGAGGGGTAGACGAGAAAGGTGACGCGCTTGGCGAGGTCGTAGTTGAACGTCTCGGCGACCTCGCGATAGGCCTCCTCGGCGGCCTCGGCGGTAAACGCCGCGAGCACTTCGCCCGAGCCGGGCGCGTGGTCCCGCTCGAAGAAGTACACGTCGAAGTGCTCGCTCTGCACGTAGCGCCACGCGGGCGCGTCGTACTGCACGCGGTTCTTGCCGAAGGCGAAGTACTGCGCGCTCGCCTCTGGCGCCAGAGGCACGAGCGCGGCGAGCGCGAGCAGGGCGAGGCGGCGGAGCATGGCGGGGCCAGTAGGCAGTGGGGAGCGGCCAGTGGGGAGCAGGGCTCCAGCGCCAGAGGCCTGCTGCACGATAGGGTGGGCCCAACGCAGCGGCAAGGCGAATGCGTGCGGCCTTTGGCGCCCAATAGTCCCCCAACGAAAACCGCCTCTGGCGAGATGCCACCGGGCACCATCGACAGAGGCGGAGCGAAACGGCGCGGACGCCAGGGACTAGAACCCGCCCTCGAAGGCGTCCAGCGTGGGCATGTCCTCTTCCACGTGCGTCGGCGGCTCGGCGGGTGCGTAGGCCTCCCAGATTTCCTCGATCGCTCCGGCTAGCTCGGCGAGGTCTTCCTCGGTGTGGAGCGCGGAGAGGCTGATGCGGAAGCGCTGCTCGCTCGCGGGCACAACAGGCGCCTCCACGTGATTGACGAACAGGCCGCGGTCGTGGAACGCGTGCGCCATCGCGCGCACGTCGGCGCCGAGTGGGGCGGGGAGCGAGAAGATCGGCGTCACGCCAGAGGCCTCGAAGCCCATGCCCTGGAGCGTCTCGGCAAAGTTCGCCGCGTGGTCCATCAGGCGCGTGTGGATCTCGGGCTCGCTCTCCAGCACGTCCAGGCCCGCGATGACGGCGGCGCACACGGCGGAGGAGAGCGACGCGCTGAAGACGTGCGCCCGCGAGAAGTACCGGAGGTATTCCACGATGTCTCGGTTGGCCGCGATAAAGCCGCCGGAGACCGCGAATGACTTGGAGAACGTGCCGACGATGACGTCCACCTCCTTCGCCACGTCGAACATCGCGACGGTCCCGCGGCCGTTCGGCCCGGTCACGCCCGTTCCGTGCGCGTCGTCCACGATGAGCATCGCGTCGTGCTTGGTGCAGGTCTCAGCCACGCGGTCCAAACGCGCGACGTCTCCCGTCATGGAGTACACGCCCTCCACGCTTACGAACACATCGCGGTAGTCGCCGCGGACCTCGGCGAGCGTGGCGTCCAGCGCGCGGAGGTCCCGGTGGGGGAACGTGCGGCCCGGCACCTTGCCCAGCTTCAACCCGTCGATAAACGACGCGTGGCTGTGCGCGTCGTAGACCGCGAAGTCCTTGGAGGAGGGGAGGGCACTCATCAGGCCGACGTTGGCCGAGTAGCCGGTTCCGTAGAGGAGGGCCGCTTCCTGACCTTCGAGAGCAGCCAGCCGGTCCTGAAGCTCGCGCTGGAGCGGGCCGTGCCCGTTGAGCGCAGGGGGGCCGCCCACGCCTACTCCATACGTCGCGACCGCCTCCTGCACGCGCTTGACCACGACCGGGTGCGTCGCGAAGCCGAGGTAGTTGTTCGCGCCGAACATCCGCATCGGCCGGACCTCACCGGAGTAGTCGCGGACGGTGACCTCGCGGTCGGTTTCGGTCAGGACGTGGCGGTATTGGAGTCCGTCGATGTTTGCCGCGCGGTCTTCTCGGATGCGGTGAGCAAAGGTCGAGGTGCGTTTGGTGACCCCGTACTGGGTCCGGATGCGAAGCAAATCGCGATACGTCAGGGCGCTCACGGCGTGGTGTGGTGGGAATAGGGAGACGCTTCTGTATGCCCGGAAGGCCAATCAAAGCATCCGTAATGGCTTCGCTTCGTTGCGCAGCAGTTCTGCGGCAGCAATGCTCGGAGGCGCTCATGCGTCGCCTCCCTCGAGCCGCCCAACGACGGCTCAGCCAATCTTAAGCGCGGACACTTCGGGTGCCCCCTAAGCAAACACATTTTGACGCAAGCGGCATGTAATACACATCCACAACCGTCATATTTCTTCACCCAGCCTCCCTAATCCACCTGCCCAAGTCTTTAAAAGATGCCTTTTTGCCTGTCATCAAGATTCCCACGCGGTAGATCCGCGCCGCGAGCCACACCGCCCCGACAAAGCTTACGCCGAGCAGTGCCAGTGACGCGAGGACCTGCCACAGCGGGACGTCCGTGACCGCCATCCGAACCACCATAAGAATGGGCGAGGAGAGCGGGAACAGCGAGAGCGCCACCGCCAGAGGCGCCTCCGGCTGGTCCACCACGTAGGGCAGGAAGAGCAGCGGCACGATGATGGGGATGATGACCGGCACCTGGAGGCTCTGGGCGTCGGCCTCCGTGTCCACCATGCTGCCGACGGCCGCGAACAGGCTCGCGAAGAGGAGGTAGCCGCCGAGGAAGAAGAGCACGAACGCGACGAGGAGCCCCGGCGAGAGCACGGCCGCGATCGCAGCCGGGTCGAACGGGGCCTCTGGCGCGGCGGCGATCCCGCCGGCCGGCATCGCGCCCGTGGGGGACGCGCCAGAGGCGACGGCCTCGGGCCCGAGCACGAGGGCGAGGAGCGGTCCGGCAGCAGCGCTGATTCCGGCTAGGAGGACGCCCCACGAGATCAGCTGCACAAGCCCGACCGCGCCGATACCGACCACCTTGCCCATGAGGAGGTCGAACGGGCGCACGCTGGAGATCACGACCTCGACGATGCGGTTGGTCTTCTCCTCGATCACGCCGCGCATTACCATCGCGCCGTAAAGCAGGACGGCGACGTACACGAGCAGCCCGAGCACGTTAGCAATGAGGAAACCGATCTCGGCGCCGCCCGCGGCGTCCCCGGCGTCGCTTACGGTCACGAAGTCCAGCCGCGTGGGCGCGTCCAGCACGTCGAGCACGGCCTCTGGCGCGCCGGCGATCCGGGCGCGCTCGGCGCGGACGGCGCTGCGGACGGAGCCGCGGAGCTCGGCTTGGAGCGTGAGCCCGCCGCCAGAGGTGGAGAGGTAGCGCGCCGAGGCCTCGCCGGTCAGCAGCCCTTCGGGGAGGATGAGCAGCGCCGCGAGGTCACCGCGGAGGACGCGGGCGCGCAGACTGTCCTCTGGCGCCTCGGTGCGCGAGAAGACCACGCCCTCCGGTGCGTCCGCGCTGAGGGCTTCCGCGAGCCGGTTGGTGCCGTCAATGACGGCTACCTCGCGCGCCTCGTCCGGGCCGTCCGCGAACGCGATGGCGACAACGGGCACGATGACGACGGCCAGCATGAGGACGGGCGCGAGGACCGTCGTGGCGGCAAACCACTTGGAGCGCACGCGGCGCAAAAACTCGCTGCGGGCGACGAGAGCAATCGGGGACATCTCAAAAGGGGAAAGGCCTCTGGCGAGGGCGCGTGGGGCGTCGCCGTGAGCGCCAGAGGCGAGCAGGGAGCCGCCTCAGGCGGCGGGAGCGTTGTCCATGCCGCCAACGGCCTGGCGGAAGATCTCCGCCAGAGGCGGCTCGTGGAGCTCGAAGCGGTCCACGTCGGCGGAGCCGTCGAGCGCGGCGCGTAGCACGTCGCTGGGGGCCGTGCCGCTGGCGAGGCGCAGCATGGCGGCGGAGTGCGTGCGCGAGAGAACGCTAACGGCGCCAGAGGCCGAGAGCGCGTCTAGAAAGGCGCCGTCGCCGTCCCAGTGCAACGAGGCGGTGTCCTTGCCGAACTGCCGCTTGACATCGCGCAGCGAGCCAGAGAGGAGCACGCGGCCTCTGGCGATCAGGCAGAGGTCGTCACAGAGCTGCTCCACCTGCTCCATGCGGTGACTCGCGAACAGAACCGTCCGGCCGTCCGAGCGAAGCTCGGCGACGGTCTCCTGGAGAAGGTCGGCGTTGATGGGGTCGAGCCCACTAAACGGCTCGTCGAGGATGACGAGGTCCGGGCCGTGCATGACCGTCGCGACGAACTGGACCTTTTGCTGCATCCCCTTGGAGAGCTCCTCCACCTTTTTGCCATACCAACTGGCCGCGTCGAAGCGCTCCAGCCACTCGCGGGCGGAGCGCTCGGCGTCCCCCGCGCTCATGCCTTTAAGCCGCGCGAGGTAGACGAGCTGCTCGCCGACCTTCATCTTGCGGTACAGGCCGCGCTCCTCGGGGAGGTAGCCCATCCGCTTCTGCGTGGCGGCGCTGACGGGCTCGCCGCCGAGCGTCACGGTCCCGGAGTCCGGCGACGTGATGTGCGCGATCATCCGGATCGTCGAGGTCTTGCCCGCCCCGTTGGGGCCGAGCAGCCCGAAGAGCCGGCCCGGCTCGGCGGTGAATGAGACGCCGTCAACGGCCAGCGTTTGACCGTAGCGTTTGGTCACGTTTTCGAGACGCAGCACGGGGTCCATTTAAGATTGGGGGAGGCGAGGAACGGTCTGGGGCGTACGGTTTCCAACCTCTGGCGCGCACGCCAGAGGCCCCGCAAGCTAGCGGCGCCTCCCTTTCCCCTCCCGTCATGCCCCGATTCCGCCCCTCTTTCCTCGCTCTGGCTCTGGTGGCCTTCCTCTCCGCCGGCTGCGACACCGCCAACGATGACGACATCTTCGGCGAGTTCCGCGCCGATGTAACGGTGGATGGTGCGCGTGAGAACGCGCAGGACGACGACAACGAGACCGAGGAGGGCCGCCTCAAAGGCGAGGCCGTGTACACCGTTGTCGAGACCGAGCACGGCCAGGAGTTCGTCCTCGGCTTGTTCGTCGGCGACCTCTTCGATAGCCAGTACGACGAGTACCAGTTCATCTCTTTCCGCCGGAAAGGAGGCGTCCCGGGCGTTGGCGCGTACGCGGTGGAGGAGGACCCGCAGCGCTCCGGCGTGACCGCCAGCTACGCGAACGTGTTGGACGCGGACGAGTCCGATCTCAGCCTCGCCGAAGACGAGCGCGCCAGAGGCCCGCTGCTCTACGGCGTCGATGGCACGCTCGTGATCACCGAGGTCGATCCCGTCGGGGTCGTTTCCGGCAGCTTCCGCTTCGATGCGCGCGGCATCCAGGTGCAGAACACGAGCCGCTTCGTGGACGGCACCGCTGACGGCGAGTTCGTCGCGCGGTACGAGCGCCCGAGCCTGCTCCTCGGCCGCGGCCTGAACCTCTAGCGCCAGAGGCCTCTGGCGCGCACTCACCTTGTAGAGGCGTGCCGCGCGTTCGACCGCGGTGTACAGGAAGAGGACGCTGGCCCTAAACCTCTGTCGCCAGAGGCTACAGTAGCTCGGCGCGGTCGTCCGGGATGGGCAGGACGTAGCGGCGCGCGAGCGCTTCCTCGTGGACGCCAAACATACCTGTCCCGCGGAAGTTGACGAGCACGTGCTGCTCCGTTTCCGCGACCACCTCGCCGATCCCGTAGTACGACGGCGCGGGCCCGTAGTAGACCAGCTCGCCGCGATGCACCTCGCTTTCTCGCGCGCGCCGGTAGTAGGGCGGCACGACGGGGAGGAGCTCCAGCCGGTAGGGCGGGCGCGGGTTCGGGAACGAGGTGCTGGGAGGGGCTTCCATCAGGTCTGAAGACAGGCCGAGCCCGCCGTGAACTGGCGAGCCCGCTTCGGAGTATACGCCGTGCTCCCATCCAGGTCCCCGCCATCGAACGCCTCTGGCGGCCCGTTCAGCCCCGCTTTTATGCAGTACGATCGCCGCATCATCGACCGCCAAGTCGGCCGCAACGCCCAGCTTTTCGCCGAGGCGATCTCCGACCTCAGCACCGCTGAGGAGCGGTTCCCGTACCTCCGCATCCTCGTCTCCCTGGTGGAGAACGCGCATCCGGAGTGGAACCAGGCCCCGCAGAAAGACACCCAGATCGCGGAGCTGGTGTACCACCTCAGCGATAAGTCGCTGGACACCGACGAGATCGCGGCGATCGTCCGTGTGCGCGACGAGGAGCGCGGCATCAACGCATGAGCGCGCCGCGCCGGCCGGCCTCTGGCGATCCCGGATCAGGGTTCGGGACAGGCGCCAGCGCGCTGAAGTCCTGGCTTCGGAACCACCCCGACGCTGCGGGTCCGGGAGGGCGCGGGGATGGGCAGGCGAAGACACTGGCCGTGGCCGGCGTGCTCTGGTTCTGCGCCACGCTCGCAATCGCGGGCATCCTCGCCGCGGTCACGACGCTCGCCTCTGGCGAGACCGCGACCTACGCGGCTGATGTGGACTGGGGGCGGCTCGGCGTGTGGATCGCCGTCTGGCTGGCCGTTCTGAACGTGCCCGTCTGGGTGCTGGCGTGGCGCCGCTCGCGTCGGTCCTCTGGCGCCTCCAGCTCGGGGCCTCGCTCTGGCGCGCGGGAGGCGGGGCGCGAGAGGCTGAACTGACCCGCGGCGCTCAGCGCAGCCGTTCGGGGTTTTGCTCGATAAAGTCCGACCACGAGCGCACGCGGCCGGTCTTGCGGCCCGCGCCAGAGGCGGCTTTCGCGCTCCCGCCCGGCGCTGGCGGCCCGGTGTGGCGCCGCGCGGCGTGGCACAGCGCGATGGCGAGCGCGTCGTGCGCGTCCTCGCTGTACGTCTCGGTAAGCGCCAGCCTCTGGCGGACCATGTACGTCACCTGGTCCTTCGTGGCGCGTCCGTTGCCGACGACGGCCTTTTTGATCTCGGCGGGCGCGTACTGCGCGACGGGCACCTCGCGGTGCATCGCCGCGAGCATCACGGCCGCTTGCGCGCGCCCCAGCTTGAGCATCGCCTGCGCGTTCTTCCCCATGAACGGGAGCTCGACGGCCAACTCGTCGGGGTTGTACGCGTCGATGGCTTCCAGAACGCCCTCGTAAATCCGCTGGAGGCGGATCGTGTGGTCCAGGTCGCCGCTCATGTGGATGGTGCTCGCGCCCAGCGCCCGCTCGCGGCTGCCCTCGACGGTCACCGTCCCGAGGCCGGTGTGCCGAGTGCCGGGGTCGACGCCGAGAACGATCATTGCGGAGACAGTGCTGGGGAAGGGTAGAGGCGCGGGGGCGGCCTCTGGCGCCAGAGGCCGAAGGGAATACCGGGCGTGGGGCACCCCCGATCTCTTCCCGGTCCCTACGAGAGCGAGGCGAGCGTTTCGTCGGTCATCTCCAGCGTGGAGTAGACGGCCTGGATGTCCTGGTGCTCGTCGAGCGCTTCGAGAAGGCGGAGGACTTTGGCGGCGTCCTCTGGCGCGAGGGCCGTGGTCGTCGTCGGGATCTGCTGAAGGCTGGCCTCTGAGGGCTCGATCCCCGCATCGGCGAGCGCGGCCTGCACGTCGCCGAACGCCTCGGTAGGAGCCTCAACGACGAAGACGGGCGCGCCGTCCTCGCTTTCGTCTTTGCGTAGATCCTCGGCGCCGGCGTCGGCGACGAGGAGGAACAGGTCCTCCTCGGTCAGGTCGGCGGCGGGGATCTCGAAGATGGCTTTCTGATCGAACAGGAACGCGACCGATCCCGAGGTGCCCATGTTGCCGCCCGCTTTGGAGAACAGGCTCCGCACGTCCGCGACCGTCCGGTTCGTGTTGTCTGTCAGCGCGTCCACGTACACCGCGATGCCGTTTGGCCCGTAGCCCTCGTAGCTCAGCTCCTCGTAATCCGCGCCCTCGATCTCACCGGTCCCGCGCTTGATCGCGCGCTCGATGTTGTCCTTGGGCATGTTCTCCGCCTTCGCCTTGTCGACGAACAGCGCGAGTCGGGGGTTCATGTCCGGATCGCCGCCATCGCGGGCGGCCACCATCATGTCGCGCGTGATGCGCGCCCACACCTTGCTGCGGCGGGCGTCCGCGACGCCCTTCTTCCGCTTGATCTTCGACCACTTGTTGTGCCCGGCCATACCTGTACCGTCTGTTTGCGGCAAGGTACGGCGGCCTGGGGCGGCATCGCGCCGCCAGAGGCCTCTGGCGCGGCCTACGCGCCCACGAGCACGCGCATGACCAGAACCACGAGCATGGGAACGGTCACGCCGAGAAGCGCGAGCAGAGTCAGGAGGTCGTCGCGGGCGGGGCTGGTCATGGCGAGACGCTCAGGGCCACGACCGTCACCAAGATGACGAGGCTTGCGAGGGCGGTAAGGAAACGGTCGGACATGGGAGCGTGCGGGGCAGTGCACAACGCCTGTACAGAGCTGTGCCGCCGAGCGCCTCTTGCGTTTGGCGTCTCCTCCGGGAACGATTCCGTGCCTCTGGCGCGGTCGCCAGGGGCTGCGTCTCCGCTGCCTTCGACGGGCTTACCGCGCGACGGTCGTCCACGTATCGCCCACCTCGTCACCGTCCAAGACGTGGAGCTCGCGCTGCGTCGCCACGGCCACGCAGGCGTGGTTGGGCACGAGCATGACCGGGTCGCCGACGTCGTAGATGGAGCCACCGGGCGTGTCTACCCATCCGTGCTCCTCGCTGAGCGCGCTTACCGTCGCGTGCGGGTGGAGGATCATCTTCTGGCGGCTGTACAGGACGGTCCCGAAGCCTCTGGCGCCGGGGAACGTGTCGGCGGTGAGCGTTTTCTTGCCGGCGTCTGTGATGACGCGTTCGGTCCCGTCGTCGAAGCGCTGCTTGGAGACGACCGTCCCAATACAAGACAGCGCGCAGTCCTGCAGCGTCGCGGCGCCGAGCGCGACCTGCATCGCATCGTGGAAAACGTACGTGCCGGGCCGGATCTCGGTGATGCGGAAGCCGGCCTCTTCACGGTTGCTAAAGCGCGAGACGCCCGGCGTGGAGCCGACCGAGAGTTCGGCGGTCGCGGGGTCTAGAAAGCCGCCGCTGGCGAGCACGCCTGCAAGGGCCAGCACGCGGTCGCGCTCGGACTCCATCGCGCGGAGCAGGGCGTCGCCGGGCGTTTCCCCTTCCTCGGGTCCGGCGTAGGCGTCGCCGCCGTGCGAGAGCAGGCCGACGAGGCGGACGCCAGAGGCGTCCCGGACCTGCGTGGCGAGCGCGAGCGCGGCCTCGTCGTCGTCCCAGCCCACGCCGCAGCGTCCGTAGCCGGCATCGACCTCCATGAGCACGTCCACCTCCGGGCCGCTCGCGAAGGCCTCCGACGCGAGACGGACGCCTTCGGCGGAGTCCACGCTGAACGAGATCCTCGTGCCGCCAGAGGCGAGCGCCTGCAGCCGCTCCAGCTTCTGCGGCCCCACGATGGGCGTCGCAAGCCGGATGTCGTCGAACCCCGCCTCGGCGAACGCCTCGGCCTCGTCCACGGTCGCGACGGTGATGCCTCTGGCGCCGCGCTCTACCTGGAGCCGCGCGAGGTCCGGCGATTTGTGCGTTTTGACGTGCGGGCGCAGCGCGACCTCCATCGCGTCGGCGCGGGCCTGCATGGCGTCCAGGTTGGCGTGCAACCGCGCGCGATCGATGAGGAGGGCGGGCGTGGGGAGATCAGAGAGCAGCATGTCGCCAGAGGCAGAGGGGAGGATGCCAACGTTACACAGCCGCGCCCGGCTCCGCAGAGGAGCCGGGCGCGAGAATGGGGCCGCCAGAGGCGCGGGCCGCTGAGGCCTCTGGCGGACTCTACTTCACGAGGCGGAGCGTGTACGGGTACTCGTACCACTCGCCATCGAGCGCGCGCACTGCGGCGATCACGCCGTAGATCACCGAGCCGACCGCGACACCGAGCATGGTGAGCAAGCCGAGGCCGAACACGATGATGAGCGGGATCGAGATCAGGACGGCGAGGAGCGTCGAGAGGTGGAAGTTGATCGCCTCCTTTGCGTGGAACGCCGCGAAATCGGACTCGTCACGCTTGAGGAAGTAGATGATGATCGGCACGATCAGGCCGACGCCGATAAGCGGGGAGAGGTGCGCCATCGCCGAAATCGTCCGGTCGCTCTGCTGGACATCGTCGTCATAGAACTCGCGGCCGTAGGTGTCGAACTCGTCGAACTCTTCGGGGCGGGCGGTAGAGGGGCGGGCTTCCATGGGGGGGGAGGTCGGAACGTCGCCTCTCTACGCGAGCCACCCCGCGAGGGTTACGCCTCTGGCGCCAGAGGCCCCGACCGATTCGCCCAAACAAGAGAGCGCCCGACAGGGGGGGCTGTCGGACGCTCGGGTGTCGGGGAGCATAGTGTGCTATGCGAGGGCGGCGGTTGCAAAGCACGCTCAACCCGACACCCCCAAGGTACCGGCGCCAGAGGCGGTGTCGGTGGGCGTTCGGTGAAGAAGTGGGGGCATGTGAGCCTCTGGCGCCGGCACCCACGCGCAGGCCGCGCCGAGACCCTGCTGGCCTCTGGTGCCAGAGGCCCAAACGACACGCGCCCGGCGTCGTGAGGACGCCGGGCGCGGGGATCTGTCAGCCGCCAGAGGCGGGCGGGCCGTTCTAGACGGTGCCCATCGAGGTCCGGAGGCGGTTGCGGGCGCGGTCCAACTCGGCCTGTGCGGCCTCGCGCTCCTCGCCCGTGGCCTCGGCGAGCCGCTGGCGTGCGCGGTCCTCAGCTTCCTTGGCCCGCTGCGTGTCGATCTCCGAGGTCGGCTCGGCCGTCTCGGCAAGCATGATCACGCGGTTGTCCAGCACTTCGACGAAGCCGCCAGAGGTCGCGATGGTCACGCGCTCGCCAGAGGTCGTGGTCACGATGGTCTGGCCGACGCCCGTGGCTGCGAGCATGGGCGCGTGGTTGACGCGCACCTCGAAGGCGCCCTCAATGCCGGGGGCGCGGAACGAGCGGGCCTCGCCGCGAAACGCGGTCCGGTCCGGGGAGACGACTTCGACGAGGAGGGAGGCCATGTCTTTGGGACTAGGTGTGGGGGACTAGGGGCTGGAAGCCTCTGGCGGGACGGCGCGAGCCGGTCCACATTCCGGGAGTCTCCAGCCCCGAGCCGCTAGGCTTCAGCGAGCATCTTCTCGCCGGCCTCGATGACTTCCTCGATGGCGCCCTTGTACAGGAACGCGGACTCGGGGAGGTGATCCAGCTCGCCGTCGAGGATCATCTTGAAGCCGCGGACGGTGTCCTCGACCTTGACGTACTTGCCGGAGTTGCCGGTGAACTGCTCGGCGACGAAGAACGGCTGGCTCATGAACCGCTGCACGCGGCGCGCGCGGTTGACGACCTGCTTGTCCTCGTCCGAGAGCTCGTCCATGCCGAGGATGGCGATGATGTCCTGCAGCTCCTTGTCGCGCTGGAGGAGCATCTTCGTGTCCTGGGCCACCTTGTAGTGCTCCTCGCCCACAACCTCTGCCGTGAGGAGACGGCTGGAGGAGTCCAGCGGGTCGACGGCCGGGTAGATGCCGAGCGACGCGATCTGACGCGAGAGCGTCGTCGTGGCGTCGAGGTGGGCAAACGTCGTGGCCGGCGCGGGGTCGGTGAGGTCATCCGCCGGGACGTAGACGGCCTGGACCGAGGTCACGGCGCCGTTCTTGGTTGAGGTGATGCGCTCCTGCATGACGCCCATCTCCGTGGCCAGCGTCGGCTGGTAACCCACGGCGGACGGCATGCGGCCGAGGAGGGCCGAGACCTCCGAGCCCGCCTGCGTGAAGCGGAAGATGTTGTCGACGAAGAAGAGGACGTCCTTACCACCCTGGTCGCGGAAGTACTCCGCGAGCGTCAGGCCGGAGAGGGCCACGCGGGCGCGGGCTCCGGGCGGCTCGTTCATCTGGCCGAACACGAAGGTCGCCTGGCTGTTGGTGACGGCGTCCATGTCCACCTTGGACAGGTCCCAGCCGCCCTCCTCCATGCTGTGCATGAAGTCGTCGCCGTAGGTGATGATGCCGGACTCCAGCATCTCGCGCATGAGGTCGTTGCCCTCACGGGTGCGCTCCCCGACGCCGGCGAACACGGACATGCCGTCGTGCGCCTTCGCGATGTTGTTGATCAGCTCCTGGATCAGGACCGTCTTGCCGACGCCAGCGCCGCCGAAGAGGCCGATCTTGCCGCCACGGGCGTAGGGCTGAATGAGGTCGATGACCTTGATGCCCGTCTCGAACATCTCGACGCTTGTCGCGAGGTCCTTGAACGGAGGCGGATCCTGGTGGATGGAGCGCGTGCCGGTCGCCTTCGGGGCCGGGAGGCCATCAATGGCCTCACCGACGACGTTAAAGAGGCGTCCGCGGACGGCCTCGCCGGTCGGCATCATGATCGGGCTGCCCGTGCCGAACACCTTGGTGCCGCGGGTCAGGCCGTCGGTGGAGTCCATCGCGATCGTGCGGACGCGGTTCTCGCCGAGGTGCTGCTGCACTTCGAGGACGAGGAGGCCGCTCTCGCGCTCGATGTGGAGCGCGTCGAGGATCTCGGGGACGGCGTCGGCGGGGAACTCGCAGTCGACGACCGGGCCGATGACCTGGAGGACGTCGCCAGAGGCGGTGCGGGCCGGTGCGGGCGTGGGGGCGGCGGTCAGAGTCTCCATCGTGGGGGGCGGGAGGCGGGTCAGAATCCGGGACTGCGAAGCTAGCCCGCCGCCTCTGGCGAGACGGTGAACGGGCGGCGCCAGAGGGGCGAATGTTTTGTGGAGAGCTATGGACGCGAGACGCGCGGATTGACGGCCTCTCAGGCCTCTGGCGTGACCCGCGCGCGGCGCTCTGGCGCATCGCGAGAGGCGCACGGCACGAAAACGGGCCGCCCCCACGTGGGGAGCGGCCCGCGAAGCGGCCACGCGTTGGCCTGTGGCCGGCGCGCGTCGCCAGAGGCTAGGCGTCGACCTCTGCGGTGGCGGCCTCGCCGGACTGCATGTCGGCTTCTGCGTTGATGCGGAGCGTGACGGTGTCGCCGACGAGCGCTTCGCCGACCTCGTTGGTCTGCGCCCACGTCAGGCCCCAGTCCTTGCGGTCGATCTCGCCCTCGGCCTCGAAGCCGATCTTCTGCGTCTCGCCCATCATGGCTGCGCCGATGTACTCGCCCTGGAGCGTAACGGACTTGGTGACGCCGTGCATGGTGAGGTCGCCGGTCATCTCGAAGGAGTTGCCGCCGGTCGGGGTGACGCTGGTGGTGTTGAACGTGATCTCGGGGTACGTCGCCGCGTCGAAGAAGTCGGGCGACTGGAGGTGCCCGTCGCGGTCGCCGTTGCCGGTCGAGATGGAGGCGACCTGTGCGCTGACCATCGCGGACATGCCGCCGAGGCCCTGCTCCGGGACGGTGATGGTGCCGGTGAACTCGGGGAAGCTGCCGTCCACGTTGGAGACGCCGAGGTGGCGGATGCTGAAGCCGAGGCTGGAGTGCGCCGCGTCGAGGGCGTAGGTGCCGGCGGGGATCTCCGCGGTCGCTTCAACGACCTCGGTTGCGCCTTCGAGCGGCTCGGCGGTGTCGGTGTCGGAGGCGCAGGCGGAGAGGCCGAGCGCGAGGGCGCCCATAGCGAGCGCGCGGAAGGAGAACGTCATAGCAAAAGGGGGTGGGTGAGTACCGGAGACGGCGCGCACCACGGCATGGTGGCGTCGGTATTGATACTTGTTGCAACAACATAATGCGCGGCGGGTTCCAATGCCACCCCACGCTGCCAGCTTGCACCGCGCGACTCTCCCCGGCCGTGGTAGGCCTGCCTCTTCGCCGGCCGATCTGTCCCCCCATCACAGGGCGGCCTCTGGCGCCAGAGGCGTGTTTAGCCGCCGAGCGCCTCGCGGAAGCCTTGCAGCGTCTCCGCGCCGACGAGCCGCGCACGCAACGTGCCGTCTCGACCGATGACGAACGTGACCGGCTTGATGGAGTATGCGGCGGCGTAGGCGCCACGGAGGTCCTCCCGCTCTACCCGGGTGTGGCGGTTGCCTGTAGGCACGTCCACGGTCCAGTCGATAATGGTGTTGATGTCCTCGGAGCTCGCGTGGATCACGACGAGCGTTTCCGGCCGCTCGCGTTGGAGGCTGTCCAGCGCGGGCATCTCGCGGCGGCACGGGCCGCACCACGTGGCCCAGACGTTGAGCAGCACGTCACGACCACGGAAGTCGGCGAGTGCGAGAGTCTCGCCGGTCCACACGTCGGTGAGGTCGAGGTCCGGCGCCGTTTCCCCGATGCCTTTCTCGGCGGGGACGCGGCTCATGGAGCACCCCGCGATGAAGCAAAAGAGGGCGAGCAGAACGAGGGGGAGACGAGCCGGCATAGGGAAAGCGGAATAAGGACCGCTCAACCTAACGTGCCGGCTGCCACCCCTTCCTTGCCTAATCGCCTCTGGCGCCAGAGGCTACCCCGTGCTCTGCATGGCCGCGGCGATGCCGTTGATGGACAGGAACAGCGCCGTGCGGAGGTCCGCGTCGTCCGAGGCCTCTGGCGTCTCGCGCCAGCGGCGCATGAGTTCGAGCTGCGCGAGGTTGAGCACGTCGGTTGCCGGGTTGCGGTAGCGGACGGTCGCGGCGATGGCGCGGCTGTCTTCTAAGAGGTCGTCCATCGTCGACACGCGCAGCAGGGCCATCTCGGTCTTGCTCGCCTCCACTTCGACCGTTTCAAAGGGAGCGCCGCTGGCGCCAGAGGCCTCGCCGAGCGCGTTGTAGAGGCGCGAGACGGGGAGCCGCGCGCGGCCCAGCTCGCGGCGGGCGTTGGCGACGATCGCGCGGAAGAACAACCACCGGTCGTGCAGGCCGCGGAGCGTGTCGAGTTCGCCGTCGGAGAGCGCTTCGGCAAAGGCCGTCCCGGCGCCGAACCAGCCGGGCGCGGTCATGCGCGGTTGGGTCCATGCGAAGACCCACGGGATGGCGCGGATGCCGGCGAAGTCCAGCGTCGCGGCACCCTTCCGCGAGACGGGCCGGGACGCGATGCTCAGCCCCGCGATGTGCTCGATGGGGGTGGCCGCGAGGTACCACGGCCAGAAGTCGGGGTGGTCCACCATCGCGCGGTAGGTCTCCATGGAGCGGCCCGCGAGGCGGTCCATGAGCGCGGTGACCTCTGGCGGGAGGTTCTCCTCCGGCTTCCGCGCCGCATCGGCCACAGCCAAGAGCTGGGCGTGGACGATCTGCTCCAAGTGCCGGTGCGCGATGCCGCGCAGCGAGTAGCGGAACGAGATGACCTCGCCCTGCTCGGTAAACCGGATCGCGCCCGTTTGGGCCTCGTTCGGGATCGCGCGGATGGCCTGGCCCGCGCGGCCTCCGCCGCGGCCGACCGTCCCGCCTCGTCCGTGGAACAGCCGCAGCCGCACGCCCGCCTTCGCGCACGCCCGCGCGACCGAGCCCTGCGCTTTGTGCAGCGCCCAGTTCGCCGCGAGGTAGCCGCCGTCCTTGTTGGAGTCCGAGTAGCCCAGCATGACCTCCTGCATGCCGCCTCTGGCGCGGAGGTGCGCGGCGTAGACGGGGTGCTCGAACAGCTCGCCCAAGAGCGCCTCGCCCGCTTCCAGATCCGCGACCGTTTCGAGCAGCGGCGCCACGTCGAGCGCGCTCTCGACGGTTCCGTCGGCGTGGCGGCGCCAGAGGCCTGCTTCCTTGGCGAGGAGCAGGACCTCCAGCACGTCGCTCACGGCGTCGGTCATGGAGATGATGTAGACGTTGAGCGCCTCCTCGCCGGCCTCTCGCGCCACGCGCATGGAGCCCAGCACGCTTGCCGCGCTCTCGCCGAGGTCGTCGGCCTCTCGCGCCAGAGGCCGGCCGGTGAGGAGTTCCTGCGTCAGGATCTCGACGCGCTCCGCCTCACCCAGACTCGCGTAGTCCTCCGCGACACCCGCGTGCGCGAGCAGCGCCGCTACGGACTCCTCGTGGAGGCGGCTGTGCTGCCGGAGGTCGAGCGCGGCGAGGTGGAAGCCGAAGGCATCGGCGCGGACGCGCAGATCCGCGAGGGCGCCGTTTTCCGCCAGAGGCCCGAGGCCCGCGGCGTGGAGCGAGTCGGCAATCAGCGCGAGGTCCTGCCGGTAGCCTCTGGCGTCGTAGTCGAGGTCGTCGCCCGCCAGAAGCCCGTCGATCTTGGCGGCCATGAGGAGCAGCTTGAGCCGGATCGGCTCGTGCTCATTCTGGCGCCAGCGGCGGTCGTCCAAGCGCACCACCTCGCGGTCGGCGTCGATGGACTCGCGCAGGGCGTCGGGCATCTCAGCCTGCCGGTCGCTGACGCTGAGCTCCAGGCGCACCTCGTCGAGCGCGCGGCGGTGGAGGCGGAGCGCGTCCTCGCGGTGCGCGCGGAGGGTCCAGGCCGTGACCTCTGGCGTGACGTACGGGTTGCCGTCGCGGTCGCCACCGATCCACGAGCGGTAGCGCACGATGGGGCCGAACGTGGAGGGACTGGGGTCTGGGGACTGGGGATTGGAAGAATCCTCGCCTCTGGCGCCAGAGGCCGCTTCTGCCACTGCCAACTGGCTACTGCCCCCTTCCTCCTCCCCGTAGGCCTCGCGGAAGGCGCGGCGGAGGTCGCGGTGGATGCTCGGGATCACGTCCCAGATCGTCGTCGCGACGAAGTAGAGGCCGTTGCGCACCTCGTCCTCGACGGTGACGGCGTTGGTGCGGACCTCGTCGGTCGCCAGAAGCAGGCGGAGGCGGTTCATGAGCCCCTCGCGGGCGTCGTCGCGTTCGGCCGGCGTCAGGTCGTCGTCGCCGAGCGCGTCCAAGAGCCGCGCGGCCTCGCCCTGGTGGAGCAGGACCGTCCGGCGCCGCGCCTCGGTCGGGTGCGCCGTGAGGGTCGGCTGGATGTCCAGGCTCCGCACCCACTCCAGCGCCTGCTCGCGGCTGGCGCCCGCTTCTTTCAGCTGGTGGACCGCGTCCGCGATGGACTCGCGGCGCGGGGCCTCTGGCGTCGCGTTCTGCGCTCGCTTCCGGTTGACGCGCACGATCTCGTGCTGCTCCGACTTGTTGACGAGGTGGAAGTACGCCGTGAGCGTGCGCAAGAGGCCCGCGATCTCTTCCACGCTCGCCTCCGCCAGGGGTTTGGCGAGGGCGTCGAAGCCGTCCGTCCCCTTCTCACGGGATTGCGCCAGGAGCTGCTGGGCGAGGTCGGTGACCTCGGCGCCGTAGCGTTCCTGCGCGACATCCATCACGAGGCGCTCGGCGAGGGCGTTGCGGAGCGCGAGGGAGGGCGTGAGGCCGGAATCGAGGGCGGCGGAGAGAGCGGGATCGGACACAGAAGCGCGGAGAAGGGGGCGCGTCCTCTCACGCGCGCCAGAGGCTTCGGGTCCGGGCCTCTGGCGCGCGCCGGGGTGCGGCTCCGGGCTTTCTGTGCCTACCGGCGCTGGGCGGCGAGCGCCGCGAGGGCGGCATCGTCGCGCTCCTGCTCGTCGGCGTGGGGGAGGCGGATCACGAACGCGGCGCCGCCGCCGGGCGCGTCCTCGATGTCGAACTCGCCGCTGTGGCCGTTGACCACGATCTCGTAGGAAAGCGAGAGGCCGAGGCCGGTGCCCTCGCCAGTCGGCTTGGTGGTGAAAAACGGCTGGAAGATCTGGTCGCGGATCTCGGGCGGGATGCCGGGCCCGTTGTCCTCCACGCGGATCTCCACGCCGCCAGAGGCCAGCGCCTGGGTCGCGATCCGTACGCGGGCCTCGTAGGGTTCTTCGGACGCCTCGGCGTGCTTGCGCGTGGCTGCGAACGCGTTGTCCAGCACGTTGAGGAACACGCGGCCCAACTCCTCGGGCACGATAGCGAGTTCGCCCACGGCGTCGTCGAAGTCGCGCACGATCTCGACGTTGAACGACTGGTGCTCGGCGCGCATGCCGTGGTACGCCAGGCCGACGTACTCGTCTAGGAGCGTGTTGATGCGGGCGAGGCGGCGCGGGCCAGGGCGCGAGCGGGAGTGCGCGAGCATGCTCCGGATGATGCCGTCGGCGCGACGGCCGTGCTCGCGGATCTTCTCGGCGTTGGTAGAGAGGTCATCCAGGATGTCGCCGGACGCTTCGAGCGCTTCCCCGACGGGCCGGGACGGGTCCTCGACCATTTCCTCGCGGAACTCCTCCAACAGCTCGACCGAGAGGCCGGCGAAGTTGGTGATGAAGTTGAGGGGGTTCTTGAGCTCGTGCGCGATGCCGCCGGTGAGCTGCCCCAGGCTCGCCATCTTCTCCTGCTGCACGAGCTGCTTTTGCTGCGCTTCCAGCTTTTCGGCCTGGTCCTCCAACCGCGCGTTCTGGTTCTCGACGGCGCGCGCCTGCAGCGCGAGCCGCGTGTTCTGCGTGGTGAGGAGGTGCCGCAGGCGCTCCAGCTTCCGCTTGCCGCGGTACTGCGCATGGCGCCCTTGGTAGAGCGCGCTCTCCACGGCCGTCGCGACAAACGTGACGAGGAGGAGGAACACGAACCGCCGGATTTCGCCGCCGAAGGGCGTGCCGTCTGCGGCGGGCTGGATGGCGAACGCGGTGTGGATGGCCGTGAGGCCCAGGCCGAGCAGGAGGGTCTGGATGGGCTGGAGCGGGACCGCGCCCGCCACGAGGAGGAGCAGCAGCGCGAGCCACCCCGCCGTGAGGTTGAAGTCGCCCCGGAGGAAGTCGTCGTAGACGAGGAAGACGCCGGCCGTGAGCACGAACACGGCCATGAGCACGCGCACGGTGCGGAGCGAGAGGTCGAACCGGGCCAGGAACAGGAAGACCGCCGCGATGGCGAGCACGAACAGCTTGTCCGAGAGCACGTCTCCGAACCCTGCCGCGAGCTCGTCCATCATCGTGCCCGTCGCGATCGCCGAGACCAGGCGCGCGAGCGCGTAGGCGACAAGAGTGAGCAAGCCGAACGAGCCGACGACGCGGAGACCGTCATGAGAGGCGGCCGTGAGGGTCGTGCAGAACCCGACATCGCGTTCCTGCGACAAGGGCATCACGTAACGTGCCCAAAACGCGCGGAGACGACGGGACTTGAGCATAGAGGGGGGCGTGGAGCTAAGGTGCAACGCGCCAGAGGCCCGTCGGTTGTGGGGCGCCTCTGGCGCGGCGACGGCCCGATCTTACGACGTGTCCCGCCCTCCTTCCCCGCTCCCCGTCGACGCTGTTCTGCCAGAGCTTCTGGCGGCGCTGCGCCAGAGGCGGACGGCCGTGCTGCAGGCGCCCCCGGGCGCGGGCAAGACCACGCGCGTGCCGCCGGCGCTGCTCGGTGCGGTCCGGGGACGCATCCTCGTGCTGGAGCCACGGCGGCTGGCCGCGCGGGCCGCGGCGCGGCGCATGGCGTTCGAGAGGGGCGAGAGCGTGGGCCAGACCGTCGGCTACCGCGTGCGCGGCGAGAGCCAGACCTCTGGCGCGACGCGCATCGAGGTCGTCACCGAGGGCATCCTGACGCGGATGCTGCTGGCAGACCCCGGCCTGGACGGCGTTGGCGCGGTCGTCTTCGACGAGGTCCACGAGCGGAGCCTGGCCGGCGACCTCGGGCTCGCCCTAGCGATCCAGGCCCGCGAGCTCCTGCGGCCGGACCTGTGGATCCTCGCGATGAGCGCCACGCTGGACGGGGAGCGGTTCGCAAAACTGCTCGGGGAAGGGGTCAGCGGCCCGTCGCCCGTCGCAAATACGGCCTCTGGCGGCTCCGCATCCCCGCATCCTTCTTTATCCCGCATCCCGCATCCCTCCTCTCTCGCGCCCATCATCACCGCCGAGGGCCGCGCGTTTCCGGTCGAGACCGTGCACCTCGGGCCGCCGCAGGATCGCCGGCGGACGCCAGAGGCCGTCGCAGCCGCGGTGCATCGCGCGCTGAGCGAGGGCGCCTCTGGCGCAGGGACCGGCGTGCTCGCGTTTCTGCCCGGGGCGGGCGAGATCCGCCAGACAGAGGAGATCCTCGCCCGAGGCCTGCCGCGCGACGTGGACCTGCACGCGCTCTACGGCGCGCTCCCGCCCGCCGAACAGGACGCGGCCGTGGCGCCCGCGCCGCGCCAGAGGCGGAAGGTCGTCCTCGCGACGAGCATCGCCGAGACGAGCCTGACCATCGACGGCGTCGTGGCGGTCGTGGATGCCGGGCTCGCGCGGCGCCCGCGGTTCTCGCCCGCGACCGGGATGCAGCGGCTGGAAACTGTCCGCGTGAGCCGTGCAGAGGCCGACCAGCGCCGCGGCCGCGCCGGACGAACGGCCCCTGGCGTGGCCTACAGGCTGTGGAGCGAGGCCGAGACCGCCGCCTTGCAGGACTTCGCGCCGCCCGAGATCCTCCGCGCCGACTTGGCGCCTCTGGCGCTCGATCTCGCGAGTTGGGGCGCCGCGCCCGACGAACTCCGCTGGCTGGACCCGCCGCCCGAGACGCAGTTCGAGACCGCCAGAGGCCTCTTGCGGATGCTCGGCGCGCTGGACGACGCGGGCGCGCTCACCGACCACGGCCGCGCGATGGCGCGCCTCCCGGTCCACCCGCGCTTGGCGCACATGCTGATCGCGTCCGGTTCGCCTCTGGCGGCGGACGTGGCGGCCATCCTGGGCGAGCGCGACATCCTGCGCTCATCCGGACCCAAAGCGCCCGACGCCGACCTGGGCCTGCGTCTCGACGCGCTCCGATCGCGCGATGCGCTGCGGTCGTTCCGCGGCCTCTCGGTCGCCAGAGGCGCCTTGCACGCCGCGCGAAAGGAGGCCGGCCGCCTGCAACGGCTGGCATCCGCACCCAGAGGCCACGCCGACACCCGCGACGCCGGCCGCGTCCTCGCGCTCGCCTACCCCGACCGCGTGGCGCAGCGCACCGCCGAGACCCCGCGCGAGGTCCGCTACCGTCTGCGCGAAGGCCACACCGCCATCCTGCCCGCGACCGATCCTCTGGCGGACCACGAGTGGCTCGCGGTCGCGTCGCTGGACGACCGCGTCGGTGCCGCGCGCATCTTTCTCGCCGCGCCTCTGGCGCCAGAGGACCTAGAGGAATTGTTCGCGGACCAGATCATCCGCGAGAGCGTCGTCGCGTGGGACGATGACGGGGGCCGCGTGAGCGCGCGGAAGGTGGAGCGGCTGGGCGCGCTCATCCTCTCCGAAGGGCCTCTGGCGAAGCCGGACCCCGAGGCCGTGCAGGCCGCGCTGTGGGACGGCGTCCGCGCCCGAGGCCTCGGCGCGCTGCGCTGGAGCAAAGAGGCCACGCGCCTCCGCCAGAGGCTGGCGTTCCTGTTTTTCCACGACGATGCCGCGCCAGAGGCGTCCGGGAAATCAGCGTGGCCGGACGTGTCCGACGACTCGCTTCTCGACTCGCTCTCTGACTGGCTCGCGCCCTTCGCCAGAGGTGCCAAATCCCTCGGCGACCTTGCGCGCGCCGACCTCCACACCGCGCTCGACGCCCTCATCCCATGGGACCGCCGCCGCGACCTCGACCGCCTCGCGCCGGAGCGGCTGCCCGTGGCCTCTGGCGCCAACATCGCGCTGGACTACTCCACGCCAGAGGCTCCCGTCCTGGCGGTGAAGCTGCAGGAGACGTTCGGCATGGAGGACACGCCGCGCGTGCTGGGTGGCCGCGTGCCCGTCGTGATGCACCTCCTCAGCCCCGCCCGGCGCCCCGTCCAGGTGACGACGGATCTCGCGAGCTTCTGGCGCGAGGGCTACTTCGACGTGCGGAAGGACCTGCGCGGGCGCTACCCCAAGCACCCGTGGCCGGAGGACCCACTCACGGCCACCGCCACGGCGCGGACCAAGCGGCGACGGTAGCGCCAGAGGCCTCTGGCGAGGCTACTTCGCCCACTGGAGGAGAGGCCGAACCGGAGGCTCTGTATCCTCCGTCACCCCAAACACAGACACGCCATGAGAGACCGCGTCGCCGTCGCCGGGCTGATCCTGCTCGCCGTCCTGGCGGTCCTCGGTACGTCAGGCGTCATGCTGGTGTCCGTCCTCGGCATGGGTGCGGCCTTCTGGGCGATGCGGTCCGCACCGATGCCGCGCCTGCTCGCCGCCGTCGGAGTCGCAGGGCTCGCGAGCAGCCTTCTCGCGGAGGTCGTCCACACGCTCTACCACTGGCTGATCCCCGCTTCGGCCGGGCCGGGCGACAGCGGCGCGTTCTTCGTCAGCGCCACCCTGGTCGGGCTGATCAACGTCGCCGCCTTTGCTGGTCTGCTGCTCGCGCTGGAGTGGGCGACGAGGCGCGCGGAGTCGGCGCGGCGGGCGTAGCGCCAGAGGCCTCTGGCGCCGGAGGCGTGGTCAGGTCAGCGGCAGACGGACGGTGAACGTCGTCCCGACGCCCTGGGCGCTCTCCACCGTCAGCGACCCGCCGTGCCCCTGCGCAACGATGTCGTGGCTCAGGCTGAGCCCGAGGCCGGTCCCCTCGCCTGCCGGCTTCGTGGTGAAAAACGGCTCGAACACCTTGGCGCGCACCTCTGGCGCCATGCCCGGTCCGTTGTCCGCGACGCGGATCTCGACGCCAGAGGCCGTCCGGCGCGTGGAGACGGTGACCGCCGGCGCGTAGCCCGCCATGGCGCCAGAGGCCCGCTGGCGCACGGCGCCGAGCGCGTTGTCGACGAGGTTGACGAGCACGCGGCCAATCTCCTGCGGCGCCATCTCCGCGCTCCCGGCGTCCGCCGCGAGGTCGAAGGTGAGGATGGGGCTGAACGTCGGGTGGCGCACCTTCATCGCGTGGAGCGCGTGGTCGGCGTACTCCCGCGCGAGGGCGTTGACGTCGGTGGTCTGGAGGTGGCCCGCGCCGCCTCTGGCGTGCGCCATCATGGCGCGCACGATGCCGTCGGCGCGGCGGCCGTGCTCCTCGATCTTGGCGGCGTTGGTCTTGAGGTCGGCGAAGATCGCTTCGCGCTCCTCCGGGTCGGTCTCCTCCTCCAACTCCTCCATGAGCTCCCGCGAGAGGCCGGCGAAGTTGGTGACGAAGTTGAGCGGGTTCTTGATCTCGTGCGCGATGCCGGCCGTGAGCTCTCCGAGTGAGGCCATCTTCTCGCTCTGGATCAGCCGCCCCTGCGCCGCCCTGAGGTCTGCGAGCGACCGCTCCAACTCGGCGGTCCGCTCGGCGACCTCGCGTTCCAGCGCCTCGTTCCGGCGCTGGAGCGCGTCTCGAAGCGTGTCCCCATCCTCGTGGCGCGCGTCCGGCGTCGAGAAGTGCATGTGCACGATCCGCCAGAGGCCGTCCTGACGTTCCAGCAGGTACGAGCTCCGGGGCTGGATCACGTGCGTCACGCCGCCCGCGACGACCTCCGAGCGGATCTGGCAGTTGACCGCGATCAAGTCGGGCCGGAGCGTCCGCGCGTCCACCCACGTCAGGCCAAACGACGCCGGCGGATCGGGCATCGCCGCCTTTTCGCGCTCGAAGAGCTCGCCCATGGCGTCTCGCGTGGCGAAGTACTCGTTGGGCCCCGTTCCAATCCCGGTAAACCCCTCGGCCAGGAAAGGCGCGGACGGTGGCGATGGCTTCCTCCTCGGCGCGGGATGGGGCGGGCATGGCAGCGGGCGGGATCGGAGAGGCGCCCATGCTACGGTACACGCCGCAAAGCGAGTTCCGCAGGCGGCCTCTGGCGCCAGAGGCTCCGGTCGCCGGGGAGCTACCGCGCCACCACCAGCCGCCGCGTCGCGCGGAAGTCTTCGGAGGTCATGAGGATGGAGTACACGCCCGCGGGAAGCGCGCCTGCGTCCAGAGAGAGCCGATGCGGCCCGGCGGCGGCGGGGCCTCTGGCGAGGACCATGACCTCGCGGCCGAGCATGTCCAGCACCCGAACCGAGAGCTCGCCCGGCGCGCCGAGCGTGGTCTCGACCGTTACCGCGCCAGAGGCCGGGTTGGGATACACCGCGCGCAGGGCCGAGGCCTCTGGCGCTGCCGCGTCGACGTCGGTGGAGAGTGCGAAGGTGGCCGTGAGCGAGGTGGACTCGGTGAGCACGACCGAGACCGTGTCCGCGCTCGTCTCCACCAAGCCGGACCAGCCCGCGAACACGTAGCCCTCGTCCGGGACCGCCACCAGCTCCAGCGGGACGCCGCGGTAGAAGATGGGCGCGAAGACGTCGCCAGAGGCCGCGCTGGAATGCGCCTCTGGCGTGCCGTCCAGCCGGAGCGGCGCCATGGGCACGCCCTCGGCGAAAACGCGCCCGCCAGGCGTCGTCGTGAGGGTCAGGCGCGCGGCGCCCACCACCTCGCCGAAGTGGTTGGTGACAAAGCTGCGCATCGCTAGAGGCCGGGCCGTCGAGAAGTCGCGCATGATGCCGACAAGGGCGTCCCAGCTGGGGCCGAACGAGATCGACTGCGGCCAGCGCGTTTTGTGACGCGGCACCTCCGGCGCGATGGCCGCCTGCAGGCTGTCGATGGTGGCGAGCGCGCGCTGGGGCTCGAACGTGGTGCTGGCGTGCGCGGCCATGCGCTGGATAAACGTGTGGCGGAAGCCGTCGTTGGTGAGCAGCCGGCGGAACAGCTTGGTGGACCACGGCGGGTTGGGCCAGCCCGTCCCGTTGGGCTCTGCCGCGAGCGCGAGCGTGTTGCTGTCGTACTGCCCGTTGGCGTTGCCGCCGAAGCCGAAGTCGGTGTCGTAGAGCATCCAGCGCCAGCGGCCGCCGGGCGCCTGCTCCCGCCACAGCTTGAGGTTGTTGCCGGGCCAGTCCGCATTCGCGGAATAGATCTCCGCGACGAGGTAGTCCGTGTACTGGTCCACATCGATGTTGGCCTCCACCTCGGCCCAGGCCTCTGGCGTGGTCAGGTCGGCGGTGTCCAGGAAGTCGTCGAAGGCGTCGTAGTGCTCGGATTGCCCGCCCCAGGTGCCCTCGATGATCTCCACTTCGTCGTCGCTCACGTCGTAGTGGGCTGCGAGGTAGTCCTCGTTCAGCTTTTCGCGCAGGTTGTGGATGCCCCAGTACTCGCCGTTGAGGAACACAACCGTCGGGCGGTAGGCCTGCCCGTCCAGGTCCATGTGGCGCGTGAGCGTCTGGATCATGCCGTCGCGGAACATGGTCCGCCACCAGTCCTGCGCCGAGGAGCGGAGGATGAGGTCATCGAAGCTGTCGATGTCCAACTCGGGGAAGAAGCGGTGCGCGAAGTCCGAGGCGCCGTACTCGGAGCGGGCGCGCAGCGTGAGCGACTTCTGCGGGTAGATCCGGCTGCACCCGCCAAAGATCTGGACGCCGGCGCCCTGCTCCAGCGCGAGGGTGTGGCCGCCCGCGCCGTCGGGCTCGAAATAGGTGAGGTGCACCGGACGCTCCCAGTCTTGATTCCAGTTGACCGGGTAGTCCCGGCACCGCCCGGGGATGCCGTTGGTGCCCTCCACGTAGATGCCGTCCTGGTCGCTGAAAAAGCCCGCCGGATCGGTCACGAGCGAGACGACGGGAAGCGTGCTGCTCTCGTCCACGAAGTACGCCCGCGAGACGACGGGGCTGGGCTCGCGCTCGGGCGCGAAGGCGACGGCGCGCACCACGGTGTTCTGCGCCAGCGCCAGAGGCGCGGTGTAGACCGCCGAGGACTCGGTCGGCGCCGTGCCGTCCAGCGTGTAACGAACGGTCGCGCCGGGCGCCGCGATCTCCGCCGCCGCGCCCGAGGCGTAGAAGCCGCTGGCGAGCGAGAACGCCGGCGGCTCCGCACTTTCACGGATGGGCGCGACGCTGTTGGCGGCCTCTGGCGTAGGCACGGCGAAATAGCCGCGCGCGATGCCGCCGTCGGGGTAGCGGCCGTACGAGACGTCGGCTGTCTGATCGCCAAAGGTGAGCGTGTCGATCACAGCGCCAGAGGCGCTGTAGAGGCCCACGCGCTCGCCGCCCGCGGAGAGCTTAAAGTTGGCGTGCAGCGCCGTCCCGGCCGTGTCCTCGTCGTCCGCCCAGACGAGCAGAAACGCGCCCGCGTCCAGCGTCGTCCCGTCTGGGAAGACCCACTTGCCGGGCTCGTCGAAGTCGTCAGTGATGGACGCGCCGCTGAGGTCCACCGCTTCGCCAGAGGCGTTGTACACCTCGATCCAGTCGGCGAAGGCGCCGAAGTCCGGGTCTTGGAGCGTCCCGCCGTTCGAGGCCAGCACCTCGTTGACGACGACGCCCTGCGCCGCCGCGGGGACCATCGCGCCAGAGGCCAGAAGGAGGAGCAGGGCGAAAAGCTTCATGAGGCGGCGCGCGGTGAGGCCTCAACGTACACGCCGCGTCTTGCCCGTCTACGGCGCTGTGCCGAACCGGCCCGCCTCTGGCGCCAGAGGACCGGCACCGGGCCGCGTCAGGCGTCCGCCGAGCGGAGCGCGAGCAGGCGGCGCCCGAACAGCATGCTGAAGCCGGAGAAGTACAGCCAGAACGCCGACACCATCGGCAGGGGAAACCCAGCCGCGTCGGGCTCAGAAACCACGTTGGCGATCCCGCGGACCATCCAGACCGCCGTGTACGCGAGCAACAGCCCGAATACGATGCGCTCCCGGATGGGCAAAAACCGGAGCATCCATCCATTTAACTGAAGCGCTCGCGGCAAGAACTCGAAGGGGTTTGGAGTGCTCTCGTCGGAAACGAGCGGGCCGATCTCCTTTTCGGACCGTTGGATCAAGGCCCCGATGACGGGCGCAAACGACGCACCTATCCAGACAGAGACCGTGAGCCCCAACGCCGTCGAACCGGCCAGTCCGTTGAGCGATGCTACATGGACGCCGAGGCTCGCGAGCACGCCGGCCGCGGCGAGCGCGACGGCGGCTTTCAGCAGGTGCGTCGGGACGGAGGGGGAGGGCATGCCGGACGTTAGCGCACTTGTCGCCCCGTGTCCACCGCGGCGCGAGGTACGCCTCTGGCGCCAGAGGCTACGCCTCGTGCTCGGCAGCCTTCGCCTTTTTCGCCATCCCGATGTGGGCGACCAGCAGCGCGCCCGACAGCATGAACAGCGGGAGCGCGATGGGCAGCACGGCCATGATGTCGCCGTCGCGGAAGACCGGCAGCATGAGGACCACCACGGCCGCGAGGTCGGTGACGATGGCGGCGATCAGGAGCAGGCGCGCTCGGCTGCGGTAATCCTCGGAAACAGAGGTGGGCATGGGGAGCAAGTGTCGGGAGCGGGCCCGGAGTCTACCCACCCGCGCCCGATCCGCCTCTGGCGCCCGCGCTACTCCGCAGCCTGGCGCCCCGCGATGCGGTACTCCGCCAGAGGCTCCAGACCGATCTCGCGCCGCGCCGCGTTCGTGGCCTCGATGCTGTCGATGCGCGGTGGCAGGATGGTCCGCGTCTCGGCGTCGAACTCGTTGCCCGTTCCGTAGAGCTGCCGCTCGCCGCGCACCTTGCGCGACTTATCTACAGCCATCGCGAACTCCCGGGCGGGGAGCCGGCCGGCGGCAACCTCCGCCAGAAGCTCGTCGCGCATCTCGTCCATCGCATGCGGCGAGTGGAGCAGAAACACGACCGGGCTCGCGTCGGCGCCCGTGCGCTCGTCGCTTGGCCATCCGTGCGCGGCGATGATCTCGCGCAGCCTCGCGAGGATCGCCGCGTCGGTGCTGTTCATGATCTGAAGCAAGGCGGCTTTCTCCTCTGGCGACGTGCGCGCGTCCGCCTCGGCCTGGAGGGCCTGACTGCGCGCGATGTTCTCCTCGATCGGCAGGTCCTTGAGTGCCAGTCGGAAGCTGTCCGCCACGCACGGCGAGAACGTGCCGTACTCGTACATGTAGCGCACGCGCTGGTCCTCCGCTTTCAGGTGCGTGAGCTCGATCTGTAGCCTCTGGCGGACCGAGTCGGGAAGGGCATCTGGAGCGGCGGACTGGGCAGCGGCGCCAGAGGCAAACAGGAGGGCGAGGGCGGAAAGGACGAAGCGCATGGGAGCGGGGGTGGTGTGGACCGCAGGGTGCCACGCCCGAGGCCTCGGGCGCCTGACGAGAGGCGAATGGCAACGTCCAGATTGTCTCCAGATGAGGTCCAGATCCGCTGTATCCTGCTCCAATGCCTGATCTCGCCCTCCCGTCTGACGCCTTCCGCCTGGGCGACCTCGTCGTCGTGCCGAGCCTGAACCGGCTGGTGCGCGAGGGTGAAGCGCAGGACGTGGAGCCGCGCGTGATGCGCGTTCTGGCAGTCCTGGCGGAGACGCCGGGCGAGGTCGTCACGCGCGCGGCGCTGTTCGAGGCCGTCTGGGGCGAGACGGTCGTGGGAGATGAGGCGCTGACGCGCGCCGTCTCCGAGCTCCGCAAGGCGCTCGGCGCCGAGGGCTCGGGCGCGGTCGAGACCATCCGCGGGACGGGGTACCGCCTCGCGGCGCCCGTCCGGCCTCTGGCGCCAGAGGCGAGCGCGGTGGAACAGCCAGCGGGTGAAGAATCGGCGGGCGCGAGCTTATTGCGACGGCCCGCCAGAGGCGGCGCTCTGGTCGCGCTCGCGCTGGGGCTCGCCGGCGCCGCGCTCCTCGTCGCGCTCTGGGCGGCGTGGCCCCGGCCAGACGCCACGGGCGACCTGCCGCTCCGGAGCGGTGCCCCGGCATCGCAGGCGCGCCAGGACTCCGCGGGCGCCACGCGTCTGGACTCCACCTCGCCGTACTTCCGACCGGGCATGTCCGAACTCGGCGTCTACTACGACTCCTCTACGGGCCACTACTTCGAGTTCGTAGACGAATAGCGGGTGCTCCGCCAGAGGCCGCTAGTCCCGTTCCATCGCGCGGCGCTTGGCGTCTCCGGCGCGGCGCACCATCACCGAGGCGGCAAAGAGAACGGCCGCGAGGACGAGCAGCACGAGGACGAGTACCGGCGCTCGCGTCCCGGCGAACATCGCGCTGGCGAACGCGGCCGCGATCATGCCGAGCGCCGCGAGAAAGATCACGCGCGCTCGGGTGTGGAGCTGAGAGGGGGTTCCAGAGGGCATGCAGGGTAACGCGCGGAAACAAGCGGCATCAGGTAGAGAGAAACCCGGGTGGTAATCCTACCCGGTCCTGCTCCATGCGATCCGTGAAGCCGCAGATCTCTGCGATGCCTTTCCGTTACCCCTCCGGTTTGGAACGCGCGCGGACCCCCTGCCGCGCGCGCCGCCAGAGGCTCAGCCGAACGTGTCGCAGGCGCGCATGTCCCCCGAGCGGAAACCGCGCAGGAACCACTCGGCGCGCATCTGGCTTGTGCCGTGCGAGAGCGCGTCCGGCGCGACGGCCCCGCCCCGGATCGCGTCGTCGCCGACAGCCGCCGCGGCGTCCAGACCTTCCTGCACGTCGGACTCGTCCAGCACGTCTCGCTCGCGGTCGGCGTGGTGCGCCCAGACGCCCGCGTAGCAGTCCGCCTGCAGCTCCACCGCCACGCTCACGTCCGAGCGGCCTCTGGCGCGCTGGCTCGCCGCGAGCACGCCCGTGAGGTTCTGGATGTGGTGTCCCACCTCGTGCGCGATCACGTAGGCCGGCGCGAAGTCCCCCGTGCCGCCCATGCGCGCGAGCTGGTTGAAGAACGAGAGGTCGATGTAGACGCGCTGGTCCGAGGGGCAGTAGAACGGGCCTGTGGCCGAGCTGCCGGTCCCGCACGCGGTCGGGTAAACTCCTGAATAGAGCACGAGCGCGGGCTCGCGGTACGGCTGGCCTGTGGCCGCGGGATACACGTCCTCCCACACGTCTTCGGTCTCGCCGAGCACACGGCGGACGTACTCGCTCGCCTCGTCGGCCTGACCGGGCGCCGTCTGCTCCACCTGCTGCGTCGCGCCGCCTTGCTGGCCCAGCATCCGCAGGATCTCGCTCGGGTCGGCGCCGAACAGGAGCGCCAGGATGCCCACCACGATCAGCGGCCCGCATCCGATGGCGGCTCCTCTGCCTACGCCTCCTCGGCCGCCTCTGGCGTCGATAACGTTGTCACTTCTCCGGCTGCGTCCGAGGCGCATGATCTGCTCTGTGGGGTGAGCGCGTTCAAGCCACGCCGCGGCCCGTGGGTTCCGCCAGAGGCCGCGAGCCGCTTCGCCCGCGCCGTTTCCCGCCAGAGGCCTCTGGCGGCTAGAAGCCGGGGGGCAGGCTCAGCGTGCGGAGGACGTGGTACGTCCCTGTTCCATCGGTTGAGGCGCGCCCCTGGTACACCTGGGTGCCATCGAGAAGCTGGTACGGGGAGCACTCCCGGTCGATCTCATCCCCGGTCGGGCACGGCACTTCGCGGATCGCACGGCTGGCGCCGTCCAGAGAGGTGAACGAGGGCGTCTGCGCGAGAGAGGGGATGGAGGCGGTGGTCGCGTTGTAGCGCACGAAGGGGCCCGGGTCCGAGATCAAGCGCGAGGGACCCTGCGCAAAGAGCGAGTCCGATGCGAGGAATACCGTGGCCCCTGGCGCCCTGAACGTGGACTCCAGGCCGGCCTGCCGGACAGCCTGGAAGTGGCGGGTAAACCCCTGTAGGAGCATCGAGTCGTACAAGTCGGCGCGGGGGAGGATAAACGAGCCGAGCGTGTACAGGTACCCGTTGGCGGCCTTGCTCCCACCTGCAACCCTTTTCCCATCTAGTGTGATGGCTCCCACGTCGGTCCCGATCGTGAACGCGGAGCCGTCAAACCCTGTCAGGACGGTCCCCTCCGAAAGAGACCCTGGGGGGTAGGAGCCTTCCACGACATGAATGCGCAGCAGGTCGTTGTTGAGCGCGGCGTTGAGGGGGTCCGAGAGGGCATTGTTCAGAGCCGCGCCACGGGACTGATACCCCGCGGCCGTTGGCGCGAAGACCGTGACCTCCACGTCTTCGTCCTGCAACCGGGCCCAAACCTCGGGCAGCTTTGCCCGGAGCTCCTGTGTGTACTGGAGAAGGGTGGGGTCGATACGCATCTGCTGGGCCAGCGTGAGCGGCTCCAGGACCACGTTGCCCATCACCAGCAGCCGCCCGTCCGCGAGGATCTCCTCGCGCAGCACGCGCGCGCCGGCGATGGTGCGGACGCCATCGGCGTCCACCTCGATCGGCAGGCTCGCGCCCTCAATGCTCGTCAGGCTCTGGCCCGGCGCCAGAGGCGAAACCCCGGGCACGAGGTGGAACTCGAGGACCCGGGCCCGCACGTCGGTGGTGCTGGAAAGCCCGAACAAGCTGTTGCCGATGCCTCCGAGAGCGGCGATCGCGTCATCGAGCGGTACCAGGAGCGTGGCGCTTTCCAACGCCTCCGCCCGGTCCAGCAGGTTCACCTGCGGCGTGAGGCTGAGAAAGCGGGAGACCGAGGGGGAAAGCGTCAGCCTCTCGCGCAACCGGAGCGCGCCGAGCAGCACGTCCCCGGTGGGGTACGCCAGGCTTCCCTCGGCGTCGATCCCTTCTGCGATGTCGACCGCGACCCCATCGACGCGGACGAACGGGCCGGACCGCTGCACCGTGAGCGTGCGCCCGTCGATGGTCCGCAGCGTGGCCCCGTCCACGAAGTCCTCTGGCGCCACGCGTCCCGCGATGACGTGGTGCCGCAGCACACGTGCCAGCATGTCCCGATTCCGGGAATCGGTGATGGACCTCAAGAAGTCGTCGCCGGCGTACTCGAACGCGATGTCGGTCGGCGCGAGGATCGTGTACGTGCCGGAGGTAAGCAGGCCCTCCAGCCCCGCCGATGCGATGGCGTCCGAGAGGTCTTCGAAGCCGCGGCGGCGCTCAAGCTGCTCCACCACGTTGCCCGTGATCTCTTCCTCCGTGGGCAGGCCGTCGCAGCCGCTGGCGACGGCGACCAGGCATGTGGCGAGAAACAAACGTCGTAGCAAGGAGAGGCGGGGCACAGATACGCGGTGACAGGGATCCGGCAAAGCTATCACGCCAGAGGCCGCACGTTGGAGGGGCAGTGCGATTCACCCACCTCGCAGGCCCGCCGCCGCGGCTAGCTTCAGCGCTCCCTCTTACCGGCCCCGTCCGCGCATGCGCCGACTGCTTCTATTCGCCTTCTTCTGCTTCGGTGTGGCCTCTGGCGCCAGTGGCCAGGCCTCGCTCCGCGGGTTTATCAGCGACGCGTCCGACGGGCAACCGCTTATCGGCGTCAACGTGGCGCTCTCGGCGTCCGGCGAGGACGGCGCGTTTGTCGGTGCGGCGACGGACATCGACGGCCTGTACGTCGTGGTTGGCCTGGCGCCGGGGACGTACTCGTTGCAGGTCTCGTCTGTCGGCTACGAAACCATCACGGACACGCTGAGGCTGGAAAACGGCACGCGCCAGATCGACTTCCAGATGGTGCCGCTCTCGGAATCGCTGGGGCAGGCCACCGTGGAGAGCGAGCGCACGACGGGCTCGGCCAACGTGGACGCAGGCCTCCAGCGCATCCGCGTCGAGGACATCCGCTCCGTCCCGGCTCCCGATATCTCGGGGGACCTCGTCAACTACCTCGTCTCGCTTCCCGGCATCGTGTCCTCTGGCGACCGCGGCGGGCAGCTCTTCATCCGAGGCGGTGAGCCCAGCCAGAACCAGGTGTTCTTGGACGGGATCCCCATCTTTCAGCCCTTCCACGTGCTCGGGTTCTACTCCGCCTTCCCGGCGGACCTCGTGCAAAACGCGGACATCTACGCGGGCGGGTTCGACAGCCGCCACGGCGGCCAGCTCTCGTCCGTGCTCGACGTGACGGCGCGGACCGGAAACCTCCGCGGGATCAACGCCAGCGGCAGCATCGCGCCGTTCGTGGCAGCGGCTAGCGCCGAAGGGCCAATCATCAAGGACAAGGTCTCCCTCCTCGCCTCGGCCCGTATCTCGACCGTGAAGGAGATCGCGGCCTCGTACATCGAGGAGGACCTGCCTTTCCAGTTCGGCGACGCTTTTGCCAAGCTGTACTACGCCCAGTCCCCCACGAGCCGCTTTTCCGTGACGGGGCTGTACACCACGGACCAAGGCGGCATCGGGCGCCCAGATGGGCGCCGCTCGGACCAGGTGAGCTACCAGAACCAGGCGCTCGGCTTCCGCTACCTCTTGCTCCCTTCGGAGTCCTCGTTCCGTGCCGAGATCAACCTCTCGTATTCCGACCTCGACTCCAAGCTGGGATCGAGCGACCAGCAGCGGGAGCTTCTGGACGGCCTTGCGCGGACCGAGCGCACGGTGTCGCTGGAACGCTTCACGTCCGAGTTCGACCTCGTCAACATCGTGCCCAACGCGGACATCCGGTACGGTGGCTTCTTGCGCCACACGTTCGTGGGCTCCCAACTCGGCGGGCTGTTCCAGAACGTGGAGACCGACAACCGCGCGACGCTAGAGGCCGGCTTGTACATCCAGCCTGAGATCTACCTCGGCAACCTGAAGGTGTCCCCGGGCCTGCGCTGGACGGTTTCCTGGGAGCTCGTGGAGCCCCGCCTGCGCGCGTCGTACGAAGGCGGCCCGCACCGGCTCAGCCTCGCGATGGGCCGCTACCACCAGCCGATCGTCGGCGTGAGCGACCGCCGGGATGCGACAAGCGTGTTCACGGCGTACGCCGTAGCGCCGCGGCAGGAGATCCCCGAAGCGGATCACCTCGTGGGGGGGTACCGCTTGCGGCCCGTCAAGTGGGCAGACGTATCGGTGGAAGGCTTCTATAAGCGCCTCCGCAACCTCTCCGTAGCCGAGTGGACCGCAGTCCCGCGCCTGACCACGCGGCTCCAGAGCGCCGATGGCGAAGCCTATGGCATGGACCTCCGCGCCGAGGTGCGGCCGGGCAAGGCGATGCTCTCGCTCAACTACGGCCTCTCCTTCGTGGAGTACGCCGCCAAGAGTTCCCGCAACGAGCTCTGGTACGGGAGCGAGACGCTCCGCTTCCGCCCGCCGCACGACCGCCGGCACCAGGTTGCGTTCGTGGCGAGCGCGCCCATCATGGGGTTCAACACGTCGGTTCGGTGGCAGTTTGGCAGCGGGCTGCCGTTTAGCCGCGCGCTGGGCTTCGACACCTTCATCCTTCCCGAGGGCGTCCCTGAGGTGTTCGAGGAGGCAGGGCAGGCGCGCGTCATCTACGAGCGGCCCTTTAACGCTCTGCTCCCCACCTATCACCGCTTCGACGTGTCGGTGGACCGCGAGTTCACGCTAGGGTGGGGGACGGTCACGGCGCAGGCCGGCCTGCTCAACGCCTACGACCGTCGCAACCTCTTCGCGTTCGACATCTTCACGCTCCAGCGCGTGGACCAGCTTCCCATCGTCCCGACGTTCGGAATCAAAGTGGCTACCAACTGATGCGGTTCTCCCTTCGCCTCCTGCCCGTTTTCTTCGGCCTGCTCGTCCTCGCGTCCGGTTGCACGGAAGAGATCGCGGCCCCGCCAGAGCTTCGGGCGTACTACACGCTGTGGGGAGCCTTTGACCCGACGGCCGACATGCAGGCCGTCCGCGTCATCCCCATCAGCGACACGATCAGCGTGGGAAGCGCCGACCCGCTCCCCGTCACCGTGACATCGGTGGATATCGCCTCTGGCGAGGAAAAGACCTGGCGCGACAGCGTGGTCACGTTCTCCAACGGCGCCGTGGGGCACGTGTACGTGTCCGACTTCCGCCCGGCCTACGGCAGCGAGCACGTGTTCAGGGTGAGAGGCGAGGACGGGACCGAGACCTCGGCGCTGGTGGCCGTGCCCGAACTGATCGAGCCGATCCGGCAGACGCCCGACATCGTCGGCGGGGTGACGTATCCCCACCTCTGGATCGACGCACCGCGCTTGAACCGTGTGCGCGCGGAGTACGAGGTGGAGACGCAGTCCTGCAGCGCCGACTTCATCGAAGTGGGGCTCCGGTCGGGCTCGGCGCGGCCCGTGGAGTTCGGGTGGCAGACGCGGCTCCAGCTCCGGCAGGAGGCGGCCGAGGTGATCGGGCGCTACGCCCGCCTGAACGAGTACGAGGACCCTCTGGCCCTGCGCAAGGTCACGCTGATCGTGGAGGTGGCGAGCGAAGACTGGCGCCCCCCGGGCGGCGTCTTCGACCCCGAACTGCTGGTGGAGCCGGGCACGCTGAGCAACGTGACCAACGGGTTCGGCTTTATCGGCTCCGCCTACGAGGTGCGCGTAACGTGGACGCCCACGTTTGATGAGATCGCGCGGACCCCGTTCCGCTTTCCCGGTTTCGGCGATTGCGGCGGCATCTAAGCCCGCCGGGCCTCTAGCGCCAGAGGCCCGATGCCTGACCTCCACGCGCCGTGAGCCTCCGCATCGGACTCGTCTACGACCGCTTCGGTGACGCCGAGGCGCCGCCTGGCGCGCCGCCGGACTGGGACGCGGAGTACGAGCCCGAGGAGACCATCGCGGCGCTGGAGGGAGCGGTGCGGGAGTTGGGCCACAGGCCCGTCCGGATCGGCAACGCGCGCGCGCTGCTTGCGGCGATGCAGCGCGGGCCTCTGGCGCTGGACGCGGCGGTGAACATCGCGGAGAGCTACGGGAGCCGCAACCGCGAGGCGCACGCGCCGGTCTTGCTCGAGCTGGCGGGCGTGCCGTGCCTGGGCTCGGACGCCCTCGCGCTCTCGGTCTCGCTGGACAAGGCGCTGACCAAAACGGTCGTTCGGGGGGAGGGCGTTCGCACACCAGACTGGATAGTCGTGCCGGCTGCGGGGCCGGCTGAGGTAGACCTGGCAGAGCTCCCGTTCCCCGTTTTCGTCAAGCCCCGCTACGAGGGGACCGCCAAAGGCATCGCGCCGTCCTCGCGCTGCGAGACGTCCGGTGCGCTGGGCCGCGAGGTCGCGCGCCAGAGGCGGTTGTACGGCCAAGACCTCATCGTGGAGCGCTTTGTGGAGGGCGCCGAGTTCACGGTCGGCGTGATCGGCACGGGCGCCGAGGCGGAGGCGCTGCCCGTTCTGCAACGCGCGACCGAGCGGACGACCGGCATCGGGCTCCACGCGCTGGAAACGGCGCCAGAGGCCTCTGGCGCCGCGCCGCTGGCGTACGACGTGGCGGGCGTGCTCACGCCGGAGTTGGAGGCGGACCTCCAGCGCGACGCCCTCGCGGCGCACCGCGCCCTGGAGTGCGCGGACTTCTCGCGCTCGGACTTCCGCGTGGACGCCGCGGGCGGCGTCTGGTTTATCGAGATCAACCCGCTGCCGACGTTCGCGCCCGATGGCACGTTCGCGATCCTGGCCGAGCTCGTCGGCGAGCCGTATCCGGCGTTTCTCGCAGGCCTTCTCGCCAGAGGCCTGGCGCGGCTGGGCGTGCACGGCTGACGCCTGGGGCGACGCGTGCACAGGACAAAACGGCGGGCCTCTCAACCTCCGGCACGCGCCCGATGTCTCGCCAGAGGCTGAACGCAGGGCCGTCAGGGCCTCTGGCGCACGAAAGTGCTGCGCGCAAGGCGGAGACGCGCCGCGCGGGCGAATCTGGCACGTGGATCGCTGCAGGCCGCGCACCCTTCCCGCCTGACACGATTGACCCTTCCGACTCCCGACCGCTCCCTCGCGACTCGCCTCGCCGCAGCCATCTTCGTGCTCGTCCTGATCGCCAACGCGGCGGTAATGGTGCAGAGCGTGCGGACGCTCTCCAACGGGTTCGACAACGCGACCCGGCCCGCCGAGGTGCAACGCACGCTTACGCGCTTGCTGCAAACGCTTCTAGACGCGGAGACGGGGCAGCGGGGCTACCTCCTCACCGGCGACCGGTCGTACCTGGAGCCATACGGGACGGCTGAGGCCCGCCTGGAGTCGCTGTTTGCGCGGCTCACCGACCTGGTGAGCTGGAACGAGCTCCAGGTCGACCGCCTGCCGCGCCTCAAGCAGACGATCGATGCCAAGATGACGGAGCTGGACCAGACGATCCGGCTGTACGACGAGCAGGGGCAGGCGGCCGCGCTGGGCGTCGTGCGGAGCGGTGCCGGCGAGCGGACCATGGAGAGCCTGCGCGAGCAGATCGGCACGATGCAGGAGGAGGCGAGGCGCGTCCGGGCGTACTACGCCGCGGGCGTCGAGCGCGCGCGCCGCCGGGCGTGGCTCTCGCTCCTGGCAACCAACGGCGCGCTGGCGCTGGCGCTCGTGTTGATGGGCGCGGCCATCCGGTCCAACCTCAGCCGCCGCGAGAAGGACGCGGCGCTCTTGCGCGAGAGCAACGAGTCCCTGTCCACCGCGCTGGCCTCTCGCGAGGCCGCGCTCGCGCGCGTGCAAGCGATGCAAGGGCAGCTCGTGCAGCAGGAGAAGCTCGCGAGCATGGGCCGGCTCACGGCCGGCGTGGCGCACGAGATCAAGAACCCGCTCAACTTCGTGAACAACTTCGCGCAGCTCTCCACCGAGCTGGTGGCCGAGGCGACCGAAGCCCTCGCCAGAGGCGACCACGACGAGACGGAGCACATCCTGCAAGACCTGCGCCAGAACTCGGCAGCGATCCTCACGCACGGCCAGCGCGCCGACGAGATCGTGCAAGCCATGCTTATCCACGCGCGCGGCGTCAAGGGCGAGCGCTCCCAAACGTCGCTGCCCCCGCTTATCAGCGCCGCCGTTGCGCAGGCGCTTGGCCCCGAGGGCGCGCCGGATGTGCGCATCCACCGCGAGGACGACCCTGAGATCGGCGAGCTGCCGCTCGTGCCTTCGGCGGTGGCGCGGCTGCTCATCAACCTGATCCAGAACGCGCTCCACGCCGTCCGCGAACGCGAGGGCATGAGCATGGATGCCGAGTTCGAGCCCGAGATCCGCATCACGACGCGGCGCGAGACCGACCGCCAGAGGCGGCCTGTGGCCGTCGTGCGCGTGGAGGACAACGGGGCGGGCATCCCGGACGCGCTGCTGCCACGCGTGTTCGAGCCGTTCTACACCACCAAGGGGCCGGGCTCCGGGACGGGCCTGGGCCTTTCCCTTTCCTACGACATCGCGGTGGGCCACGGCGGCTCGCTCCTAGCAGGCCGATCCGAGCGCCTCGGCGGCGCGCAGTTCACGCTCACGCTGCCTCTGGCGGTGGCCGACGCGGACCTTCCGGAGACGCTCGGCCGCTAACCGGCAGGGGAGACCTCTGGCGTCAGAGGCGCGCTCAGGCCTCTGGCCTAGCGGTGTCCTCGGGGAATCCGGCCTCCCGCCAGCCGCGGATGCCGCCGTCCATGGACTCGGCGGCGGTGTAGCCCATGTCCACGAGCGCGGCCGTCGCGAGCGCGGAGCGGTAGCCGCCGCCGCAGTACAGGACGATGGGCGCGCCGAGGTCCGGGAGAACCGTTTCCGCGTCGCGCTCAATCACGCCCTTGCCGAGGTGAATCGCCCCCAGGATGCGCCCGGCCTGCCACTCGTGCTCCTCGCGCACGTCCACGAGCGTGAACGGCTCGCCCGCTTCCTGGCGGTCGCGGACGGCCTCTGGCGTTGTCTCCGCGATGCGCGCACGAGCGCGCGTCACGAGCGCGAGAAAGCGCGGGCTGTGGTCCACGCTCAGGCGGGCTGAATAGGCCGCGAGAGGTTCTCGACAGACTGCGCGTCGTGCGCGATGTCGTGGAGTTCGGAGACGACATCGCGCGAGAGGCCGAGCACCTGGCGCGCCTCGTGCAGGCCGACGTGCTCGCCGGGCTCGATGATGCCGTCGGCGAGGACCACGTCGATAAGGTTCAGCATCAGCGCGCGGCGGAGGCTTTCGGACTCGCCGCGGAAGGCGAGCAGCCCGCGCTCCAGCGGCGGCGGGTCGATCGCGAGGCGGAGGATCTTCGTCCGGGACTCGCTATCGAGGTCCGAGAGGTCCAGGGACTCAAAGATGCGGTCGTCCTCGGCCTCGTCCATGTCGCGGTCGGCGTTGGACATCGAGAAGAGGGCGCCGTAGAACGCGAGGCGAAGCTCGTTGCTGAGCGTCGAAAGGTCGAGAGGTGTGAGATCAGCCATCGGAGAGGGGACGTGCGGGGACGGCGCAAACTACCGCCCTCCGCACGGACCGGCCGTCAGGGCGAACCCGACTCCGCGGCGCCTCTGGCGCGGCGCCAGAGGCCTCCGTCAGGCCGCGCGGCGCTGGCGCAGGACGACGGGCGTCATGACCGCACCGAGCGCGTAGCGGTCGAACAACGACGAGAGCTCGGCGCGGAGACGCACCGCGGACTCCGCCAGAGGCCCGGCCGCCAGGCGCCCGGCGATGCCGGCCCGGAGTAGGGAGACATCCACGCAGGTCTCTCCGGGTCGGAGCACAAACGGCGTGGGCGGCGCGTCGAAGCGGAGCGCGAACCACGCGGCATAGAGCCGCACGGCCGGGTCCCACTCCTGTGCGTCGAAGGGGGCGGGCACGTCGGCGTCCCGCAGCGAGAGCCACGTGGCGCAGGCGGTCTCATGGCGCGCCACGTTCCGAGCCACGTCCGGCAGGCGGTTGGCGTGCCGGACCTTCAGCCCACGGCTGGAAACCGCCAAGCGCACGCCGCGGCGCTCGATCTCGCCCAGCGTCTCCGCGAGCGTCCAGTCCGCGCCCGGCGCGGGGCGGCTCACGCCAGAGGCCTCTGGCGCGCCGAAGCGGAGCGGGTAGCCGGCGAGGGCTTCGCCGGTCCTGTCGTGCGGCGCCGCGTCGTGCGCGGCAACGGCGCGGTCGATCACGCGATCGGCGGCGCGGCGGGAGGGAGTGGGGACGGAGGGCGCAGCGAGAAGCAGCATGGCCGGAATGCGGCGGGTTTGAGACACAGTACAAACATGCGGTGTCACCCGTATGTCACAGCCGAGCTGCCTGGAGGTCAGGGCCGTCCCCACTGCGCCAGAGGCCACGCCTCACCTCTGGCGAATCACCGCTCACCCGCCGCCCGGTGCGTTCTAGCTTGCGCGCGCGCCGCCTTTGGCGCCAGAGGCTCCCGCGTCCCCATGCCCACCCCCGATACCGACTCCGCCACCGCCATCGACACGCCCACGGACTGGTGGCGCGCGAGGCGCGACGCCCTCCTGGACCTCGCCCGCACGGGCACGCCCCGCTACGTGTACAGCGGCGCGACGCTGCGCGAGCAGGCGCGCAAACTCAACGCCACGGGCGTGCTGGACCGGCTGCTCTACGCCGTGAAAGCCAACGCGCACCCTGGCATCCTGGACGTGTTCTACCGCGAGGGGCTGGGCTTCGAGTGCGTCTCCCCCGCCGAGGTCGAACGCGTGCTCGGCCTCTTCCCCGGGCTCGCGCGCGATCGCGTGCTGTTCACGCCCAACTTCGTACCGCGCGAGGAATACGAGTGGGCCTTCGGCCAGGGCGTTCGCGTGACCGTGGACAACCTGTACCCGCTAGAGGCCTGGGCCGACACCTTCCGCGGTCAGGACATCTTCGTGCGCCTGGACCCGGGCCAGGGGCGCGGCCACCACGACCACGTCCGCACGGCCGGCAAACACTCCAAGTTCGGGATCGATCTCGGTGATCTCGGCCGTCTCGCGGACGCCGTCGCGGCCTCTGGCGCGCGCGTCACGGGCCTGCACGCGCACGTGGGCAGCGGCGTGGACGACCCCGAGGCGTGGGCGGACACCGCCGAAACGCTTGTCGCCGCCACGGCCTCGTTCCCCGACGTTCGCATCCTGGACATCGGCGGGGGGCTGCCCGTCCCTTCGGCCTCTGGCGAGGCGAGCTTCGACCTCGCGCACGCGGCCGAGCTGCTGCGCGGCGTGCGCCAGAGGCACCCGGAGTTCGAGCTGTGGGCCGAGCCCGGCCGCTACCTCGTTGCGGAGTCGGGCGTGCTCCTGTGCCGCGTGACACAGACCAAGGAAAAGGCCGGCGTGCGGTACATCGGGCTGGACTCGGGCATGAACTCGCTCGTGCGGCCGGCGATGTACGGCGCGCGGCACCCCATCGTGAACCTCTCGCGGCTGGACGCGCCTCCGGCGGGGCCGCACGAGGTAGTGGGCATGATCTGCGAGAGCGGTGACGCCTTCGGCCACGACGTGGAACTCCCCGAGTCGCACGAGGGCGACGTGATCGCCGTCGGCACGGTCGGCGCGTATGGCGCGTCGATGGCCTCGCGGTACAACCTCCGCGAGCCCGCGCGCGAGACGCTGCTCTAGGCGCTGAACCGGGCCTCTGGCGCCAGAGGCTCAGGCCGCCTCCGCGCGCGCGACCGCGCCGGCGCCAGAGGCCAATTCTGCTTCTGGCGCGGCGTCTAGCTCGAACGAGAACGTGGAGCCGTAGCCGGGCTTGCTGTCCACGGAGAGGTATGTGCCGTGCGCTTCCAGGATGTGCTTCACGATGGCGAGGCCGAGCCCCGTTCCGCCCTGGCTGCGGCTCCGGCTCTTGTCGACGCGGAAAAAACGCTCCGTCAGCCGCGGCAGCGCCTCTGGCGGGATCCCGATCCCGTCGTCCACGACGCCGACGCGGACGCGCGCGCCGCCGGGCAACGCGCGGGCGACGATCTCGACGTGGCCGCCGCTCTCGTTGTACTTCACGGCGTTCTCCACCAGGTTGGTGAGCACCTGCCGGATGCGCTCGCGGTCGGCGCTCACGGCCGGGATGGCGGAGGGCAGGCGGACGGAGAGGTTCACGTCGGCGTCCGAGGCGACGACTTCCAGCGCGTCGATCGTTTCCATCGCCAGAGGCTGGAGCGCGAAGGACTCCGTTTCCAACACGAGGCGGCCAGTCTCGAGCTTGGAGATCTGCGCGAGGTCGCGCGTGAGGGCTTCCAGGCGGTTGGCGTTGGAGAGGATCTTCTCCACGAACCTCTGGCGCACGCGGTCGTCGTCCAGCGCGCCGTCCAAAAGCGTTTCGGCGAAGCCGGAGATGGCGAACATGGGCGTGCGAAGCTCGTGGCTCACGTCGCCCAGGAACTCCCGGCGGTAGCTCTCCAGCTTTTCCAGCCGCTCGATCTCGGCCTGGAGCGCGCGGCCGGCGCGGTACACCTGGCGGATCAGGGCGTCGAGTTCGTCGCGCTCGTCGCGCCCGCTCGGGAGCTGCGTGAGTGCGTCGAAGCGCCGTTTGCGCGCCTCGCGCAGGACCTCGCGCGCGAGGTCCAGCCGCCGCGCCACGCGCGCATACACCGACCTGTACGAGACCGCCCCCGCGATCAGCCCTACCGCCAGCCCTACGGCGAGCGAGGCGAAGATGGCCCCGCCGCTGGCGGCCAGCGCGCCCGCGCACGCCGCCAGCGCCACCGCCCCCGCGACGGGCAGCGCGGCGTTTAGCGCGAGACGGTTGAGACGAACGGCCACAGGCGCAAGAAACGAACGGGCGAGACGGGGCCTCTGGCGCCCTCACCAAATCAAGCGCTGGCCGCGCCAGAGGCGAGGGGCACGCCAGAGGCGCTACAGGTGGCCGACCATCTTGTACCCCACGCCCTTGACGGTCTCGATGTACTGGCTGCCCAGCTTCTCGCGGATCTTGCGCACGTGCACGTCCACCGTGCGGTCCACGACGTAGACATCGGGCCCCCAGACGGCGTCCAAGAGTTCGGCGCGGGTGAACACGCGGTCGGGGTGGCTGGCGAGGTAGTACACCAGCTCGAACTCCTTGCGCGGCAGCTTGAACGACTCGTCCGCATCGGGGCGCTCCACGATGTAGCGCTCGCGGTCGATCAGCAGGTCGTGGACGCGGAGCTGCAGCGTGCTGGCCTCGTCCTCGCGTGCGACGCGCCGAAGCATGGCCTTGACGCGTGTGACGAGCTTTTTGGGCGAAACCGGCTTGGTCACGTAGTCGTCCGCGCCCGCGTCCAGCCCGGCGATCTCGTCGCCCTCCTCGGCGCGGGCCGTGAGCATGAGGATGGGCGTGAGGCGGAGCTGCGCGTTCTCGCGGAGCTGCTGCGTGAGCTCGATGCCGTCCATCTTGGGCATCATGATGTCCAGGACCGCGAGGTCGGGCCGCTCGGCCTCGGCGATGCGGAGCGCTTCCTCGCCATCGCCGGCGGTCAGCACGCGGTAGCCGGCGTTTTCGAGCGCGTACTGGAGGAGTTCGACGAGGTCCGGCTCGTCATCGACGAGGAGAATCGTGGGGGAGTCGGAGTCTGCGGAGGCCATTGAGGGGGGAAGCCGAGAGGGAGCGCCAAAGTAGACGGCCCCCGGTTACGCCAGTGTTAGGCCGCGCGCCCCTGTGTGGAAGCACGCCGAAGACGGACGCGGCGGCCGGCCTTTCCCGCAGAGTACGGCACCCGGCCTCTTACGCCAGCGGCCTCTGGCGACTCGCGGTGGGGGCTCCGGCACGTTGGGCCTTAGGCGCGGAGCGCGAGGCGGATCATCTCCTCGGCCGACTGCAGGCCCTGGTTCTCGCGCAGGATCTTGCGCAGGCGCTTCTCGGCCTCGGCGCGGGCCAGGCCCAGTCCTTCAAGAGCCGCGCGCGCGTCGGCGCGCGCCTCGGCGGCGGCACCGTCGCCGCTGGCGCCAGAGGCCTCCAGGCCGTCCAGCCCGGCCATCTTGACGCGGAGGTCGACGACCATCTTCTCGGCCTTCCGCTTGCCCACGCCGGGGATGCGCGTCAGCATCGCCACGTCGTCCGCGATCACGGCGTCGCGGAGCTCGCTCGGGCTCATCGCGCTCAGCGCCGCCAGCGCCAGCTTCGGTCCCACGCCGCTCACGCCGATGAGCGTCTCGAACGTTTGCCGCTCGCCCTCGCTCGCGAAACCGTACAACGTGTGCGCATCCTCGCGGGCCACGTACGTCGTCAGCAGCTTCGCCGCTTTGCCCACGGCCGGCAGCTTCTCGTAGGACGATGCGGGGATGTTCAGGAAGTAGCCCACGCCAGCGGCTTCGATGACGGCGTGGGTGGGCTTTTTCTCGGCGAGCGTGCCGGTGATGTAGGCGTACACAGGTGCGGGGTCGGGAACCGGCGCAACCTAGCCTCTGGCGGTGTCAGCGCGGTGTCACCCTCTCGGGAGGGATGGAGGGATGCGGCCCTCTGGCGCATGCTGCGCATCTCGGCACGCCGGGCGCGGGCGGCACGGCTGCGCCAGAGGCTAGCGGATGGCGAGCAGGGTCACGTCGAAGATGAGCGTGGCGTTGCGCGGGATGCCGCTGCCGGGAGGCGGGCTCGCACCGTACCCGTCTTCGGGCGCAACCGTGATGGTTTTGCTCTCGCCGACTTCCATCCCAATGATGCCGTCGCGGAATCCGGGGATGACTTGCCGAAGCGAGAACGTCGCGTTCGGGCTGGAATCGAAGATCGTCCCGTTGGTCAGGCGCCCTTCGTAAGCGACTGTAACGGTGCTGTTGGCGTCGGCGACACCATCTTCGCTAGAGTCGCAGCCCGCCAGGGGCGCGGCGGCGAGGAGGAGCAGGAGGGCGAGGGAGGCGAGCGCTTTCATGGGTGCGGGAGGTATGTGCACCAAACTACCGCCCCCGGATCGGGTCCGGGGCGGGCTCCGGCCTCTGGCGGGAGTTCGGGCGGTGTCTCGCGCGGACGGCTCACCCGCAAACGCTGCCGCGTCTCTCGCGCCAGAGGTTATTCCTCGGCGGCGCGGATAAAGCGCAGGCCGTCGCCATTTGGCGCGCGAAGCTGGAGGACCGGGCCGTCCACTTCAAAGGTGGTGGCTTCAGAGATCTCGCGGAGCAGGACGCCTGAAAGCCGCTCGGCGCGCGCGGACTCGCCCACGAGCGTTGTGACGATGTCGCCAGCGGCGAAGGAGCCGTCGGCGCCGGCCTCGTAGTCACCGCCGTAGCTGTTCGCGGATGTGCGGCCGCCCACGTACCCGTCGTCGGAAAACCCCGCGGTGAAGTCCGATGCGGTGAACTCGAACGCGTCGCCGTCCGAGACGGCGGAGACGGCGACCCACGGCCCGTCCAGAAGTAGCGCGGGGTCTGTTCTGGGGTCCGCGAGGTCCTTGATGGCGTCGGACGGCCCGAAGCCGTCGCAGGCGGCGAGAACGCCAGAGGCGAGGAGCAGAAGGAGGAGGTGACGCATCGGATCGGGAAGGGGCGGACCCACCGATACGGACTTCGCGCCGCTGGCGCTGCACGGCCTCTGGCGCCAGGGGCCAGCCGTTCTCTGCCAGTGGCGATTGGCCGCCGACTCCTCCTACCGGTAGCCCTGGGCCTGGAGTTCGAACAGCTCCGCGTAGCGCCCGCCAGAGGCCAGGAGCTCCTCGTGCGTGCCGACCTGTTCGACGCGGCCCTGATCCAGAACGAGGATGCGATCGGCCATGCGGACGGTGCTGAAGCGGTGCGAGATGAGCACGGCGGTCTTGCCCTCGGTGAGGTCCTTGAAGCGCTCGAACACCTCGTACTCGGCGCGGGCGTCCAGCGCGGCGGTGGGCTCGTCGAGAATCAGAAGCTGCGCGTCGCGCATGTACGCGCGGCCGAGCGCGACTTTCTGCCACTGCCCACCGCTGAGGTCCACGCCGGTCTTGAACCGCTTGCCCAGCGTTTGCTCGTAGCCCTCGGGCAGGCTCTCGATGACGGAGTCCGCGAGCGAGCGCTGCGCCGAGGTCTCGATGCGCGGCCGGTCCTCGCGCTCTGCGATGCGGCCGACGGCGATGTTCTCGGACGCCGTGAGGTGGTAGCGCACGAAGTCCTGGAAGATGACGCCGACGGCCGAGCGCAGGCTGTCCAGGTCGTACTCGCGCAGATCGCGCCCATCCAAGAGGATGCGGCCCTCCTCGGGGTCGTAGAGCCGCGCCAGAAGCTTGACGAGCGTCGTCTTGCCCGCGCCGTTCTCGCCCACAAGCGCCAGCGCCTCGCCCGCGTGGAGCGTGAACGAGAGGCCGCGGACGGCCCAGTGCTCGCTCCCCGGGTAGCGGAAGCCGACGTTCTCGAACACGAAGCCTCTGGCGATGGGCTCCGGGACCGGCACGGCCTCTGGCGACGAGGCGACCTGCGGTTCGATCTCGAAAAACGAGAACAGGTCTTCGAGGTAGAGCGCCTGCCCGCTGACGGTCGAGAACGACGCCAACATGCCTTCGAGAAGCGCCCGCATCCGCCCGAACGAGCCCGCCAGGAACGTGAGGTCGCCGATGGTGAACGCGCCAGAGGCCGTCCGGTAGATGATGACGGCGTAGGCGGCGTAGTAGCCCAGGCTGCCGACGGCGGAGAGCAGGCCGCCCCAACTCGCGCGGCGGATCGCGAGGGTCCGGTTGGCGCGGTAGTAGGAGTCCGCGAGGGTCTGGTAACGCGTCGCGAGGTAGTCGTTGAGGCCGAAGACCTTGACCTCTTTCGCCGTCTCGTCGCTCGCGCCGATGTAGCGGAGGTAGTCCAGTTCGCGCCGCTCAGGCGTCCACGAGTAGGCGAGGCTGTAGCTCTGCGCGTTGAAGTGCGCTTCGCCCAGAAACGCGGGCAGGAGCGCGAGCGCCAGCAGCGCCAGAAGCCCCGGCGCGTACGCCGCGAGGCCGATGCCGAGCGAGATGACCGTGATGCTGTCCTGCATCTGGCCGAACACCTGGCTGAGGAGCACCAGCCGCCCGGTCGTCTGCCGCCGCGCGCGTTCGAGGTGGTCGTAGAAGTCGGCGTCCTCGAAGTGCGCGAGGTCGAGCGCGGCGGCGTGGCGCATGAGGCGCACGCTGGTCTCGTTGGTGAACAGGTCGCCCAGGAGCGAGTCGCACAGCGCGGTCGCGCGTCCCAGCACGTCGCTCAGGACCGCCAGCCCGAGTTCAGCGGCGAGCAGCCACGCCAGAGGCTGAAGGGCATCCGCCCACGCTCCCAGTCCGCCGAGGTCCGCCCCTGTCCCGGCCACGCGCACCACCTCGTCCACGACGAGCTTGCCCACCCACAGCATCGTGACCGGCACGAGCGCGCGAACGAGCCGGAGCGCGAGGTTGGCCGCAAACAGCGCGGGGCTCGTGCTCCACACGAGGCGGAAGAGCGGCGGCAGGTGGCGCAGCGCGCCCAGCCTCTGGCGGAAGGTGAGATCGGCGGCGGCGGAGCGCCCGCCCCGGCCCTGCGTCGCGCGTGCCGCTCTGCGGTCGCCCCGGGCGCCGGTGGAGTTGGAAGCCATGCCGCTGCCACGCGCAGGCGCCGATGGGGTTCGCCCTAGGCAGGGTCTCGCCAGAGGCCTCTGGCGAAGACGGCGTGGCGAAAGCGCTACCGGAGCGCCGTGCGAGAACCGCGACCGGGCCACAGGCTTGCAAGGGCGAACACCCCGGGTGCCACCTATGCAAGCCCTCTTCGATCTCGACGCCTTCGCCGCAGATGTGCAGGCCCAGCGGGAGGCGCATGTCCAGCGCGCGCCGTCGGTGGAGCAGGCCGAGGCCGTCGTGGACGCCGCGCTCGCGCTGCTTTTCCCGGCCTACGCTAGAGGCGGCGACGTGCGCGCCGAGGCGCTCCGCTTCCAGGACCTCGTGCGCGACCTCCTGACGCCCGTCGTGCCCGAGCGCGCCGGGCCTCTGGCGGCGGCCACGCTCGCCGAGCTCCCGCGCCTGCGCCAGAGGCTGTGCGAGGACGCCGAGGCCACGGCCTCTGGCGACCCGGCGGCCGAGAGCGTGGACGAGGTGGTGCTGGCGTACCCCGGCTTTTTCGCGACGGCTGTGCACCGCCTCGCGCACTGCCTCTGGCGGCAGAGCGTGCCGCTCGTGCCGCGCCTGCTCGCCGAGGTCGCGCACCGGCAGACGGGCGTCGACATCCACCCGGGCGCGCAGATCGGGCACTCGTTCGCCATCGACCACGGCACGGGCGTCGTGATCGGCGAGACCGCCATCGTGGGCGACCGCGTGCGCGTGTTTCAGGGCGTCACGCTCGGCGCGCTGTTCGTCGAGAAGGCCCTTGCGCAGACCAAGCGCCACCCCACGATCGAGGACGACGTCGTGCTCTACGCCAACGCGACCGTCCTCGGCGGCGAGACGGTCGTCGGCGCGGGCAGCACAGTCGGCGGCAACGTGTGGCTGACGCGCTCGGTCCCGCCCGGCTCGGTCGTGACGCACAAAGCGCAGCTCCGCACGCAGGACGGCCGCACGCAGCCCATGCCCGAGTACGTCATCTAGCGCGCCCCGCCAGAGGCCTCTGGCGACCCGACTTCCGCGCTGCCTCTGGCGTCAGAGGCGCGCCCCCTCTTTCGTAGACAAACCCCCACGACCATGCCGTTCGACAATGTCCTCGCCACCATCGGCGACACCCCCCACGTCAAGATCAACCGCCTCTTCGGCCCCGACGCCAACGTCTGGATCAAGCTGGAGCGGGCCAACCCCGGCGGCTCCATCAAGGACCGCATCGCGCTCTCGATGGTCGAGGCCGCCGAGGCATCTGGCGCGCTTAAGCCCGGCGGGACGATCGTGGAGCCGACGAGCGGCAACACGGGCGTCGGCCTCGCGATGGTGGGCGCCGTAAAGGGCTACCGCGTGATCCTCGCGATGCCCGAGTCCATGTCCGTCGAGCGCCGTCGCCTCATGGCAGCCTACGGCGCCGAGTTCGTCCTCACGCCAGCGGCCGACGGCATGAAGGGCGCGATCGCGGGCGCGCAGAAGGTGCTCGATGAGACCGAGGGCGCGTGGATGCCGCAGCAGTTCGAGAACCCCGCCAACCCGGCGATCCACGAAGAGACCAGCGCGAGAGAGATCGTCGCCGACTTCCCGGATGGCCTCGACGCTCTTATCACGGGCGTCGGGACCGGCGGCCACATCACGGGCGTGGCGCACGTGCTCAAGCGCGAGATGACCGGCGTCCAGGTCTTCGCCGTCGAGCCCGAGGCGTCCAACGTGATCTCGGGCGGCGAGCCGGGCCCGCACCCCATCCAGGGCATCGGCGCCGGCTGGCTCCCCGCCAACCTCGACACCGACGCGCTCGACGGCGCGATCCAGGTCTCGGGCGAGGAGGCCAAGGAGTACGCCCGCCGCGCCGCTCGCGAGGAAGGCCTGCTGATCGGCATCTCCTCTGGCGCCTCGCTCGCGGCCGTCGCGAAGAAGCTGCCGGAGCTAGAGCCCGGCGCCCGCGTGCTGACCTACTGCTACGACACCGGCGAGCGGTACCTCTCCGTCGAGGACCTCTTCTCGATGCCGGAGAACGGCTGATCCCGGCGCCTCTGGCGAGACCGACTCGCCAGAGGCGCGCTTCTCAACACCGCGTTGCCGTCTCGCCAGAGGCCACCGCGCGGCCTGTCGGGCTGCTGCTACGATCGCGCAAAGCCCCGACCCTGTCATCCCGAACGCACGTGAGGGATCTAGTCGCACCCAACTCCGTGCGCGCCAGAGGCTATGGAGTATCCGGCGAGTAGATCCCTTCCCTCCCGCTGGTTCGGGACAGGCTCCGCTCCGCTTCCCTCGGGATAACAGGCTTGGAGCCTCTGGCGCCAGCGGGCCGGTTCACCCCTCACCCTCTCCCCGGGGGAGAGGGGACCTGATCTGGAAGGGTGGGAGGTTGCCCGAGGCGCCAGAGGCCTCTGGCGGCGCGCCCCACGCG
>NZ_MQWB01000002.1 GCF_002257665.1 Rubricoccus marinus
GGGGGAGGGAGGACGTCGCCGCCATCGAGCGCGGCGGGGTCGGGTGCGGCTTCGCCAGAGGCCTCTGGCGTCGCACCCTGTGTTCCGACCCCCGTACCCGAGACCGCCAGAGGCGTGTCGAGGCCGGGGATAATCTTGCGGATGGGAAGCTCCAGGATGTCCGTCGCGCCAGCGGCCAGGAGTTGCGGCACGAGCGTGCGAACGGCGCTCATCGGCACGGCGGCGCGGACCGAGAACCCGTCCTCGCGGTGCAGCTTGCTCACCGTCGGCGACTTCATCGCGGGCAGCAGGCCGACGACGGCGTCGAGCACCTCTGGCGGTGCGTTCATCTCCAGGAGGACGCGCTTGCGGCTGGCGAGGACGCCGCGCAAGAGGACGACGAGGTTCTCGATGGACTCGCGCTTCTCCATGTCCTCCAGCGCCGCCGGGTGCGCGAGAAACCGCGTCGTGCTCTCCATGACCGTCTCGACGATCTGGAGGCGGTTGGCGCGGAGCGTGGCGCCCGTCGCCGTGTTGTCTACGACCAAGTCCGCGTCCTCTGGCGGGAAGACCTCGGTCGCGCCGTAGGAGCGGACGAACGTGAAGTCGACGCCGAGACCCTCCAGCCAGTCCGTCGTCAGGCGGCGGTACTCCGAGACCGCGATCAGTGGCTTCTTGCGCAGCGCGTCCCAGTCCTGATCCTCCGGGATCGCAGCGACGATCTTGACCGGATCGAAGCCGAGGTCGAGAAGCTCCACCACGTCGGCGCGCTGCTCGCGCACCCAGTCGGCACCGGCGAAGCCGCAGTCGTGCTGCCCCAGCGCGAGCAGCGGCGGGATGTTCTGGCTCTTGAGCAGCTTGACCTGAATGCCGTCCACGTTGACCGAGGGGCGGTAGGTGCGCTCGGCGCCGGAGAGCGTGATGCCGCACTCGGCGAGGGCGGCCTGCACGGCGACCTGGATGCGGCCTTTGGGGAGAACGAGCTTGAGCATGGGAGCGGGGAGCGACGAGAGGGGCAGAAACAGAAAAACCCCACCGGTTGACCGGCGGGGCTCGAACGGGGGGGGCCTCTGGCGCGGTTAGCGCGTGGGCGTAGCCGTCGTCACCACGTCGGTCAGGAGACCGAGGTGTGCGTGGTAATGATGGTGACGGCGAGAAGTCATAGCACGAAGGTCGGCACGGTCCACGCCCGGGGCACGGTGCGGTTCGCGAAGTCCGGGCGAAGGCGGGAGCGGGAAAAGAGAGGGCGCTCCCAAACTCGGTTCTGGCCTCTGGCGCCAGAGGCGTACGAGCAGCGGTCCTTTGCTGCACTCGAAGCCGACGTTCCCACGCCCCGCAACGCTCGCCAGAGGCCTCCAACCAAGGCTGCCGCCGCGCGTCGGTAGTTTGCACCCGACACCCTCAGGACTCATGCTCAAAGAACAACTCGCGCAGGACCTCAAGGACGCCATGCGCGCCAAAGACACCGTCCGACTCGGCGCGATCCGGATGCTCCAGACGGCCATCACGCAGGAAGAGAAGAAGACCGGCCAGCCGCTGAGCGCAGAGGATCTGGTCGCGGTCGTGCAGAAGCAGGCTAAGCAGCGGCGCGAGTCCATCAAGCAGTTCGTCGAGGGCGGGCGCGAGGATCTCGCGGACCGCGAGCGTGCCGAGCTTCCGTGGCTGGAGGTGTACATGCCTGCGCAGGCGAGCGACGAGGACATCCACAACGTCGTCCACGCCATTGTGCAGCGGACCGGCGCGACGACGATGAAGGACATGGGCCGCGTCATGGGCGAGGCGATGAGCGAACTCAAAGGCGTTGCCGATGGCAACCGCGTCCGCACGGTGGTGCAGCAGCTTCTGAACGCGTGAGCACGCTCGACTGGGTTCTCGCGGCCGGTCTCGGCATCGGCCTCTGGCGCGGGGTCAAGACTGGCGCACTTGCTCAGGCTGTTGGGACGGTCGGCTGGCTGCTCGGCTTCGTGGTGGCAACGGCGCTGATGGGGCCGGTTGGCGAGATGGCCGCCGCGGCGTTGGGCGTGAGCCCGCGGACCGGCCCGATTCTCGGCTTCGTCGTCGCCTTCGGTGCCGTCGTCGTCGGACTCATGGCCGCGGCGCACGTCGCGCGCAAGGGGCTAGAGGCCGTCAAGCTGGGCGGCGTCGACAAGCTCGCGGGCGCGGGCGTCGGCGCGCTCCGGGCCGCCTTCGGCCTTAGCGTGATGCTCCTCGTGACCGGCTTCTCGCCGCTGCCTGGCTCCGGGCCGATCCTCATCTCGCAGGAGACGCGCGAGACCTCGCTGCTCGCGCCGCCCATCGAGCCCGTCGCGCCGTTTGCGTGGGACCTCGCCAGAGGCCTCGCGCCGGGAATCCAAGAGGCCGTGCAGGACCGGTTCAACACGTGGCAGGAGTCGCGTGAGGAGCGGGCGGGGGAGGAGATCGTGGAGGAAGGGGCCAGTGGGGAGTAGCCAGCGGGGGCGCGCCCGTAGCGCCAGAGGCCTCTGGCGAAGCTGTGCCCCTGACACGCCTCTGGCGCCAGAGGTCGGGTATCCTTCGCTGCCCCGCTCTTGTCATCTCGACAGAGCGGAGCGACGAGGGATCTAGCCACGCGCGCCCCGGTGTCCTTTTCAGACCCGAAAGCCTCTGGCGAGTAGATCCCTCGTCGCTTTGCTTCCCTCGGGATGACACGTAGGAGAAGGCGGCGTTCGCCTCTGGCGCCAGAGGCGCACTCCGGCCAGCTTCCCGTACCCCGTACCCCGTACCCCGTACCCCGACCGCGTGACCCCCGTCCGCCTCCGACTCCGCAACTTCCTCAGCTACGGCGAAGACGTGCCCGAACTCGACCTGGCGGGCATCCACGTGGCCTGCCTCTCGGGCGGCAACGGGCAGGGCAAGA
>NZ_MQWB01000003.1 GCF_002257665.1 Rubricoccus marinus
CCCCGCCGGTCCGCAGCCAGAGCGTACGGCCAGTTTCCTCGTGGACGACGACGCGCGCCCAGTCCCCGCGCACCTCCAGCGCGCGGAAGGCGAACAGGTAGTAGTCCGGCCACCACGACTCTGGACGCAGCCACGCAGGCGCAGGCGCCGTCACCTCATCCCCGCCGAGGTGGACCGTGATCTCGTGCTCGGGACGCGGGGCCTCCGGATTCCGTCGCTCTGCGGTTCTACGCCTCGCCAGAGGCCCCGCGTCCCGAGCACGAGATCACGGTCCACCTCGGCGGGGATGAGGTGACGGCGCCTGCGCCTGCGTGGCTGCGTCCAGAGTCGTGGTGGCCGGACTACTACCTGTTCGCCTTCCGCGCGCTGGAGGTGCGCGGGGACTGGGCGCGCGTCGTCGTCC
>NZ_MQWB01000004.1 GCF_002257665.1 Rubricoccus marinus
GTCCGGGCGTTTGGGGAGCCCCCCCGCCTCCCCTCGCTCCGGTTTCAGCTCCCCGACCCGGACGTCCCCCCGGAGCTGGCGCGGGTCGCCTACTACTACCACGCCCTGGCCGACGCGGGCCGGGCCCTCGCAGTCCGGCCGGATCCCACCCTCCCCCCCCTCCCCGCCCACCCCAGCACCACCGCCCCGCACGCCCCCCCGCCCGCCGGCACCCCCCCCCCCCGCCCCCCGTCCCACGCCCGCACCGCCCCGACCACCCCCACCGCCACCCCCCCGCCCCCCCCCCCCCCCCCCCCCCCC
>NZ_MQWB01000005.1 GCF_002257665.1 Rubricoccus marinus
GGCGGAGCGCGTCGATCTGTGCCGCCTCCTCGGTCAGCCTCTGGCGCTGGCGCTCCAGAAGGGCGACCGGGTCGAAGTCGGGCGCGTCGAGCGCGGCGCCGATCTCCGCCAGAGGCGTCCCGAGGGCGCGGAGCGAGCAGATCTGCTGCACGCGCTCGATCTCCCTCGCACCGACGCCGGGCACCGCCGCTACGGCGCGAGGGAGATCGAGCGCGTGCAGCAGATCTGCTCGCTCCGCGCCCTCGGGACGCCTCTGGCGGAGATCGGCGCCGCGCTCGACGCGCCCGACTTCGACCCGGTCGCCCTTCTGGAGCGCCAGCGCCAGAGGCTGACCGAGGAGGCGGCACAGATCGAC
>NZ_MQWB01000006.1 GCF_002257665.1 Rubricoccus marinus
CGCACGAGGACGACATCGCCGAGCACGCCCGCCGCGTGGTGCGCCTCCGCGATGGGTCCGTCGAGACGGACCGGTCTGTGGCCGCGCCACACATGGCCGCGCTCTCCGACGCGGAGTTGGACGCGACGCCAGAGGCGGTATAGGGCTTCGGGCGTAGGCACGGCGGCCCGAGGGTGGCCTCTGGCGCCAGTCCCGCCAGAAGCGAGCACGCGTGGGAGGTGGACGCGTCGGCGTGGGCCGCTGGCGTCTACGTCGTCCGCGCCGAGACCAAGGACGGGGCGGTGAGCGCGGGGCTGACGGTCGCGCGGTAGCGCCAGGGGCCGCTACCCGTTCTGCTCGCGCCAGCGGC
>NZ_MQWB01000007.1 GCF_002257665.1 Rubricoccus marinus
CCTCTCCCCCGCCGACGCCCGCCGCGTCTACGACCGCGTCGGCGCGAGCCAAGACAAGCAGGGCTGGTATGAGGACGCCGCGACCGACGTGCTGATCCGGCACGGCGAGTGGGCCGATGCACGCGACATCTACGAGATGGGCTGCGGGACGGGCCGCCTCGCCGCCGAACTCCTGCCTCTGGCGCCAGAGGCGAGCTACACCGGAACCGACCTCAGCCCCGTCATGGCGGGTCTCGCGCGCCAAAGGCTGGTGCCTTGGGCTGACCGCGCGACGGTGCGACTAAGCGAGGGCGGCCCGGCCTCTGGCGAGCCCGAGTCCTGTGACCGCGTTGTCGCGACGTACGTGTTGGATCTGCTGAGCGAGGCCGACGCCAGAGGCACCGTTGAGGCCGCGCACCGGCTCCTCCGACCGAGCGGGCTGCTGTGCCTCGCGGGGCTCGGGCCCGGCCACACCGTGCTCTCGCGGATGGTCGCCGCCGGGTGGCGCGGCCTCTGGCGCGCGAAGCCGGAATGGGTGGGCGGGTGCAGGCCTGTGGCCCTGGCACCGCTCATCGGCGACGGGTGGGACGTTGTAGTGCACGAGCGCGTCGCGCCGTGGGGCGTGCCGAGTGAAGCCCTCATCGCTCGCAAGCGGTAGCCTCTGGCGCCAGAAGCCGACCGCTTCACCGCACCTCTCTGGACCCCTCGCGCCTGGCGGTCGTACCGTGGCGCCAGAGGCCGGCGCACCGCCGTCTCCGTCCCGCCCTCGCCTGTGTCCCCGCTCCGCCGTCTCAACCCGTACATCTGGCGCCAGAAGTGGCGGATGATGCCGGGCCTGTTCTTCGCCCTCGTCTCGGCGCTGTTCGCGCTCGTGGTGCCCATCGTGATCCGCGAGGTCGTGGACGCGGTCCCGCGTATGGTGGCGATCCACAGGCTCTTCGGCGGGACGGCGACGCAAGAGGCGCTCTTCGGTGACTTCCGGCTCGCGCTGATTCTGGCGGCGCTCGTCGTGATCGGGCTAAGCCTCACGAGTGGGGTGTTCATCTTCGCGATGCGGCAGACCGTCGTCGTGGCCAGCCGGCACATCGAGTACGACCTCCGCAACCGGCTGTACTCGCACCTCCAGACGCTCTCGGGCGACTTCTACGCGCGCTTCCCCACAGGCGACGTAATGACGCGCGCCACGAGCGACATCGAGAAAGTGCGGCGCTACGTCGGTCCGGCGCTGATGTACATCGCGCGGGCGGTCGCCGCGATTGTGACCGCACTAGCCGTGATGCTCGCCATCTCGTCCACGCTCACGCTCTGGGCGCTTTTGCCCATGCCGATCCTGGCCGTGAGCGTGTTCTTCGTGAGCAAGATGGTGCACAGCCGCACGGACCGGCAGCAGAAGTCCTATTCCAGCCTCACGAGCCGCGTGCAGGAGGCGCTGAGCGGTATTCGGGTGGTCAAGGCCTATGCGCAAGAGGACGCGTGGGCGGCGCGCATTCGGACGGCCTCTGGCGAGTACCTCACGCGCGCCCTCGCGCTCGCGCGGGTGGACGCCGCTTTCCGGCCGGTCCTGCTCGTCCTCATCGGCGCGAGCACGCTGCTCGTCGTCGGCGTGGGCGGCCGGCTCGTCATCGCGGGCGATCTCACGGTAGGCAACATCGCCGAGTTCATCATCTACGTCACCATTCTGACGTGGCCCGTCGCCTCGTTCGGCTACGTCGTCAGCATGGTGCAGCAGGCCAGCGCGAGCGCCTCGCGCCTCTTCGAGATCCTGGACTGGCAGCCCGACGTGACCGACCCCGCGACGCCTCTGGCGGTAGACGCCATCGAGGGCCGCATCACGTTCGACGCCGTCGACTTCCGCTACACCGAAGACGGCCCGCTCGTGCTGGACGGCGTTACGGTCGACGTGCCGGCCGGGACCACGCTCGGCATCGTTGGCCGGACGGGCTCGGGCAAGAGCACGCTCGTCGAGCTTATCCCGCGCCTCACCGATCCCACGTCTGGCCGCGTGCTCGTGGACGGCCACGACGTGCGGAGCCTGCCTCTGGCGACGCTGCGCGGCGCGATCGGCTACGTGCCGCAGGAGGTCTTCCTCTTCTCCGACAGCATCGAGAACAACGTCGCCTTTGGCGCGATGGACGCCACGCCAGAGGCCATCCGCAGCGCATCCGAGGAGGCCGACCTCCAGGACCAGGTGGAGGGCTTCCCCGAGGGCTTCCAGACCCGCGTCGGCGAGCGCGGCATCACGCTCTCCGGAGGCCAAAAGCAGCGGACCGCCATCGCGCGCGCCCTTCTCCGCCGCGCGCCCATTCTCCTCTTCGACGACGCGCTCTCGGCCGTCGACACGCGGACCGAGGCGACGATTCTCGCTAACCTCCGCCGCCACTTCGGCAAGCGGACGGTCGTCGTCGTCAGCCACCGCATCTCGGCGGTGCAGGACGCGGACCAGATCATCGTTCTCGAAGACGGTCGCGTGGCCGAAAAAGGCTCGCACGAGGAGCTGGCCGCTGGCGGCGGGCTCTACGCGTCGCTCTACCGCAAGCAGCAGTTGGAGGCGGAGTTGGAAGCGGATTAGGGACTGGGGACTGGGGACTGGGGAC
>NZ_MQWB01000008.1 GCF_002257665.1 Rubricoccus marinus
GGCGGTCCACCTCCAGAGCGACCGCGGCTACGCGCTCCAGCAGGCCATCATGGCGTGCCGCAAGGGCGGGACGATCTCCGTCCCCGGCCTCTACGCCAAGACGCTCACGCTGCCCTTCCGCGCGGCCATGAACCAGGGGGTCACGTTCACGATGGGCCAAACGCATGTCCAGCCCTCCCTCGAGCCCCCGTCGAACAAGACCCCCGCCCGGGCCATCCCCCCGCTGCCCACCCTCACACACCCGCCGCCCCCCGCCGCCCACCCCACCACCGCCGGCCGCTCCCCCCCCCCCCCCCCCCC
>NZ_MQWB01000009.1 GCF_002257665.1 Rubricoccus marinus
GTGTTGTCGCCGGGCATCACCATCTCGACGCCCTCGTTGAGCTCGATGTCGCCGGTCACGTCCGTCGTGCGGAAGTAGAACTGCGGGCGGTACCCCTTGAAGAACGGCGTGTGCCGGCCGCCCTCCTCCTTGGAGAGGATGTACACCTCGCACTCGAACTCCTTGTGCGGCGTCACCGCGCCCGGCTTCGTCAGCACCATGCCGCGCTCTACCGCCTCCTTGTCGATGCCGCGGAGCAGGATCCCCGCGTTGTCGCCCGCCTGCGCGGAGTCGAGCAGCTTCCGGAACATCTCCACGCCCGTCACGGTCGAGGTCTGCTTCTCCTCGGCGATCCCGACGATCTCCACCGGGTCCCCGACCTTGATCGCGCCGCGCTCGACGCGGCCGGTGACGACCGTCCCGCGGCCGGTGATCGAGAACACGTCCTCGACCGGCATCAGGAACGGCTGGTCCACCGCCCGCTCCGGCGTCGGGATGTAGTCGTCGACGCTCTGCATGAGCTCCTCGATCTGCGCCACCCACTGCGGCTCCCCGTTGAGGCCGCCGAGCGCCGAGCCCTGCACGACCGGGAGGTCGTCGCCGGGGAACTCGTAGGAGGACAGCAGCTCGCGGACCTCCATCTCGACGAGCTCGAGGAGCTCCTCGTCGTCGACCAAGTCCGCCTTGTTCATGAACACCACGATGTACGGCACGCCGACCTGCCGCGCGAGGAGGATGTGCTCCCGCGTCTGCGGCATCGGCCCGTCGGTCGCCGCCACGACGAGGATCGCCCCGTCCATCTGCGCCGCGCCGGTGACCATGTTCTTCACGTAGTCCGCGTGCCCGGGGCAGTCCACGTGCGCGTAGTGCCGCGCCTCCGTCTCGTACTCCACGTGCGCCGTCGCGATCGTGATGCCGCGCTCCCGCTCCTCGGGCGCGTTGTCGATCTCGTCGAACCCCTTCGCCACG
>NZ_MQWB01000010.1 GCF_002257665.1 Rubricoccus marinus
AAAAAAAAGATGCGCAGACCGGGGCGATGTGTCGCCTGATAGGTGTGGCGCGCGTTTCGGCCCAAAGGGCCTGTCTTGGCCGGTTCGAGGGCGTCGACCTCGCAGCCCGACACCCCTCGCACATAGGGGAGGTCCCGTGGTGCGCTTGACACGGAGCCGCCTGTCCGGGTTCTTCCGGCATCGTCACGCCAGAGGCTGGCATGACGAACACTCCCCGTTCTCCAGCGTCCACGCTCGTGGCCTCATCCGCCCGCTCCACCGACTCAGGACCTCGACCTGGCCTCCTCCTGCCCGCTCCCGGGCACGCCGAGACGACGGCGCGCACCCAGGCCCGGGCGGATGCCAGGCCGACCTCCCTGGCCGACGCCGTCGAGCTGTTCATCGCCCGGACCCGCCACACCCGGACCGGCAGCGCGCACACGGAGAGCGCCTACCGGACCGACCTCCGCGCCTTCGAGGCCTTCCTGAACAGCCGCCGCGTTCGCTACACCGATGTCGCGCGACGGGACGCCGAACTGTTTCTGTCGCGGCTCGCGGGCGAGCTGGCGCCCCGCACCGTCCGACGCCGGATCTCGTGCGTCCGGTCGTTCTACCGCCACCTCCGCGCCATCGAGCTCGTCGCGGCCAACCCCTTCGACGCCCTCGACCTCCCCGGCTTCGACCGCAAGAGTGAGACCCACAAGGTCCTCTCGGACGACGAGTTCGAGCGTGTCCTGCACCTCCTCACCGCCGACACCACCGAGGCCAACGGGGCCTTCGTCGAAGCGGAGCGCGGCCAGCCCAGGCAGAGGGCCTTTGCCGCCCTTTTCCACGCCGCCCGCCGTCGCGCCGCACTGACCCTCATGGGCATGGGCGGCCTCCGGACCGGCGAGGTCCGCGCCCTCGCCGCCGAGTCCATCGTCGCCAAGCCCACCGGCTTCGCGCTCACCTTCTCGGGCAAGGGGTCCAAGATCCGGACCGTCCCCCTCGTCGGCGCCGCCTACCCCGCGCTCTCCGACTGGCTCGCCGTCCGCCGGGCCGTCCCCCGCGCCACCGACCGCGTCCTGCTGACCCTCTCCGGCCAGCCCGTCGGGCCCAAACAGATCCGCCTGGACTGCCTCGCCCTCGGGCGACGCGTCGGCACCCGCCACCGGCTCACGCCCCACGTGCTCCGCCGCACCTTCGCCACGCGCGCCCTCGCCACCTCGGGCGACCTCCGCGGCGTCCAGGACCTCCTCGGGCACGCGACGATCTCGACCACGGAGATCTACACCTACGTCGAGGAGGAAGGCCTGCGTGCCATCGTGGAGGGCGCAGGCTTCGGCACCGGCCGCCCCACCCCGCGCGCGTCTGCGCGCTCTACCGGCCGTTCGGCCCTGAGACAGTGATCCGGCCCCTCCCACCCCACCGGGCCTCTGGCGCGGCGACGCTCCTCCTCGCGCTGGCCACGGCCGCGCTCGGCGCCTGCACGCCGCCCGTCGGCGTCACCGACTTCGTCATCGTCCAGGGCTACCGCGTCAGCCCCACGTTCAACGCCTTTACCCAGCCCTGCACCATCCAGTACAGCCTGGACGAGCCCGCCCTGGTGCAGATCCGCGTCGTGCGGGTCGACCCCGACGGCAACAAGGAGCTGGTGCGCCAGATCACCCAGGAGCGCCGCGAGACCGCCGGGCCACGCACGGCCGCTTGGCGCGGCGTCGGACCGAGCGGCCTTTTCGCCCCCCAGGGCGAATACCAGATCGAGCTCTACGCCCGCCTCGACGGCTCCGACCGCACCGAGGCGTGGACGCTCACCACCATCATGTTCCGCTCGTGAGCCATGCCTGAGGATCCGACACGTAGCCGAGCGCGAGACACCGGAGTGACCCGCAAGGCCCGCTCCCCCCTCACCGTCCGCAGGTCCGCCACCGGCTACGTGCTCCACGACCCCGCCCTCGTCCGGCTGGCAGGCATCGAGGCCGTGCCTCTCCCCTTCACGCCAGAGGCCTCTGGCGCCGAGGTCCTCGCCCACCTCCGCCGCCTCAACCCCCACCGAGACGTCCGATTCGAGCACGACGCTCCTCATCCCTCATCCCCAGCGAGCGGAGCGAACCGGCAGGTCGGCGAAGCCAGCGACATCCCCCATCCCCCTTGCGCCTAGGCACCCACATCACCGGCGGCGTGCTCGCCTACACCGTGAGCGCCACCTTTTTCCAGGTGCCGTGGACGCCCACGGGCATCGTCGTCGCCGCAGCCGCGTCCGCGGCGCCCGACGTCGACACGTTGGGCAGCACCGTCGGCCGGATGTGCGCGCCCGTCGCCCGGCGCATCGAGCGACGCTTCGGCCACCGCACCATCACCCACTGCTACGCGGCGCAGGTCGCCGTGGGCGTGCTGGCGCTCCCGTTCGTCTGGGCCGACCTGCCCCACCTCTACGCGGCCGTCCTGGCGGGCTACACCTCGCACTGCTTTCTCGACACCCTCACCGTCCAGGGCGTCCGCATCTTCTGGCCGTGGAGCGACGTGCGCGGGGTTTTCCCGTTCTATAACCGGCAGGAGACCGCCTACCGCACCACGACGGGGAGCCGCGCCGACACCTTTTTCGGCGTCGGCTTCCTGATCGTGACCATCCCCTTCGGGTTCGTCCAGGCCGACGGCTACCAGCGCCTCGTCCGCCGCGTCCAGGCCGACGCCTCCGCCGCCGTCCGCGACTTCCTCGATTGGAGCGCCGAGGGCTACATCGTCCACGTGGACGTCGAGGCGTCGGACCCCCAGCAGATGCGCCGCCTCTCGGGCCGCTTCGAGGCCATCGGCACGACGGGCGCCAACACGCTCCTCGTGCGCGACAGCACCGACGGGCTCGTGTTCTCCCTCGGGCCGGCCTACACCGCCAACTTCCAGCCCGACCGCGTCGTGGCGCACCAGGGCGAGCACGTCACCATCTCGCGGCGGCAGATCAACATGGAGGGCCGCGTGCTGGCCGACCTCGAGAACCTCGTCCCGCGCACCGCCGACGGAACGCGCGTCCGCCACCTCCTCGACGGCCAGGTCACCCTCACCGAGGCCGCGGGCGTCACGCCCGACGAGTTCCACTTCAACACCGTCACCGGCGCGGAGAAGAGGATCGCCTTCCGCTTCGCCACGCTCCGCGACCTGGAGCGGCTGCAGCTTCTCGGCTCCATCGTCGAGGCGGGCGTCGTCAACGTCCGCGTCTACCTCCCCACCGGCCTGGCCGAATCCTACGACCCGGAGGGCATGGGCTCGTCCGAGGTCCGCCGCGTGTCTTTCGCGCACAAGCCGTCCGAGCCGCCCCGGCTTCTCATCGACGAAGGCGACACCGTGGCGCTCGGCGACACCCTCGCCGCTCTCACGTCCGCGTCGCTGCTCACCGCGCAGCTCGACGTGGCCGAGGCTGCAGCCAACCTCGCCGCGGCCCAGGGCGACCTCCCGCCTCTGGCGTCCAACAACGTCGCGCTCCGCCAGAGGCTCGCCGCTGCCGAGGCTGCCGAGGCCCGCGTCCAAGACCGCGCCGCCGAGGGCTTCGAGCCGCCGTCGGCCGTGGAGGCCGCCCGCGCCGAGGCCGCCGACCTCCGCGCCCAGCTCTCCGCCGCCGAAGCCGCGGCCTCCGCACGTCGGGCGGAGTGGCAGCGTGGCCGAGCCGAGCGCATCCGCACCGCCAGCGCCCGCCTCCGCCGCGCACGCATCCGGCAGCAGGCCGCCGTCCGCGACGGCTACGTGCTCTCCACCGGCGCAGGCACCGTGCGCCAGATCGAACGCCGCGAGGTCGGCCCCGACCGGACCGAGGTGCGTGTCGTGCTCGTCGCGCCGCGCACAACTGCGCCCGACCGCCTCCCTGCCCCTACTTCGTCTCGCGCTCCTGCCGGCGAGAGGGACGCCACCCACGCCCGCCGACCGGCGGCACGAACGCCCTAGAGGGACCGGGTCCCGCAGTCGCCGGGCCTCTGGCGACCAGACCCAGCCCGACACACCTCACGCGGAGACGTGCCGCCCGGCTCTGCCAGGCGAGCCGCCCCGCATCCTCGGCTGATCCACCCCCTGGACGGCCTCACTCCGCCCACCGGCGCACCGGCGATCCCCATCGCCACTCCCCGCCGGGACGCACCCTCAACCCTCCCCGTCATGATGCGACTCTCTCGCTTTCTCGCCGCCGCCCTTACGCTGGCCCTCACGCTCGCCGCCTGTGACACGGTCATCGAGACCCCCAGCCCCGTCGGACCGGACCCGCTCGAACCGATCTCCGCCAACCAGCAGGCGCTCGTCACGGCCGCCTTCCAGGAGGTCGAAGACCTGTTCGACCTCGGCTTCAACGCGTCGTCTGCCGCCAAGGACGCCTCCCTCCCTCTGGCGATGGCCTCCATGAGCGCTCGGGTCGACACCACCACGTACACCGGCATCTACGACACCGGCAACGCCAAGGGCTACCTGCTCACCCTGCAGTACCGCCAGCCCCAGGGCGTCGGCGTCTGGACCGCCCGCGTCCAGCACGCGCGCGGCGTGGACCACGACGCCGACGCCGCCACGGCGGACCTCGACGCCGTCGAGTCGGTCACGCTCACCTTCCTCACCTACGCGGACCTCGACGCCTTCGTGACCGCCCTCGGGGCCGGCACCAACGCCTACCTCACCGGCGCGAGCGACGACGCCGAGGCCAGCTTCGCCGCCTACGACACGTGGCGCGTCGCCCAGGTCTACTCGCCGGGCGTGGGCCTGGCCGTCGTCGGCTACGCCAACGCCGAGCTGCGCGAGGCGGTCACCGTCCGCGAGCCCGTCGTCACGCTCAACACCAACGGCACCGGCACGGTCCGGGACGGTGGCGCTGACGGCGCGGTGCGGACGCGGTACTTCGGCGCGGACTTCGCCATCTCAGCCGACGGGTCCTTCACCGGCACGCTGCTCCGCACCCTCAGCTCGTCGGGCGACCTCGCCGACGGCTCGCTCGTCTCCCGCAACGACTACCCCGACACCAGCTTCCGCCAAACCAAACAGCGGGGCGGCGACGGCGTGGTGATCCGCGAGAACACCGAGGGATAGCGCTCGCGTCGCGTGCGGGCCAGTGGCCAGTCGGGATGGGCCCGTAGGGAACCCTCCGGCCGGACCCGCCACTGGCGACTGGCCCCTCCCCACTCCCGCGCCGCAGGCGCCCCCGCCCATGCTCGACTGGCTTCTCGACTGGCTCTTCCCCCGCCCCCTGGACATCTGCACCGACTGCGGACTCGGCCTCGACCGCTGCCGCTGCATCGAGTGCTCCGGCAACCCCTGCTGATCCATGCTCGACGCCCTCGACCCCTTCCGCCGCCGCTCGGTCGCGCTCGCGCTCTACCGGATGCTGACCGGCCACCAGTACGACCTCTGCGTCGTCAACGAGGCCGTCCGCGCGGCCGGGCTCGACGTAGACCGGGGCGCCGTCGCAGCGCTCCGGCTTCACCACTGCCAGCGCTACTCCGCCATGCCCGAGGGCTTCCATGCCCAGCTCGCCAGCCAGACGCTCAGCCTCTTCGCTGGCCGCCCCGTGCTAGGCGACGGCTTCCTCAAAGACCTGGCCACCACAGCCGGACTCCGTCCCGAGGACGCGCCCGCCATCGGGCTTCTCGTGCCCCTCCCCTCCTTGGAGGGGGAGGCCACGGCCGAGGCCTAGACCCCACCTCCTATGCGCCGACTCACCGACCCGCCCGGCGACGAACCGAACGCCAGAGGCTTGCTCCGGTCCGCCGCGGCGCTCTTCGCATTCGCAGCGCTCCTCATCCTCCCCTCGCGCGCGGCACTCGCCCAGGACTTCCCCGGCACCGGCCTGACGCAGGACGACCCGATCACGGCCCTTTCCCTCCTCGCCGACACGTCCGACGCCGGGCTCCGCGTCGAGCGCGCCCGTCTCGACCTCGCCCAGTCGGAGCTGCGCGCCGTCACAGGATGGCGCCGCTGGCGCCCCGCCGCCGACTTCTTCGTGAGCATGTCCACCCGTGGACTGGCCTTCCCGTCGATCTCCTCCCAGGGGTACGACCCCGCCTACGCCGCCATCGCCCGATGGCCCGGCGACACCTGGGGCGTCACGCTCTCATGGTCCATCGACCAGGTCCTCGACCGCCGCCCCGTCGACCGCGCCCGCAACGCCGTCGCCGTCGCCGAGGCCCGCATCGACGCGTACCAGGCCCGCCGCGAGCAGCAGCAGGCGCGAGACCGCGAGCGTGTCCTCGCACGCGCCCAGCGCGAGGCCGACCGCCAGGAGCGCCAAGCCCAGGCCCAGCGCCGCGCCGACTTGGTGGCCGCCCAGCTCCGCATCGAAGCCGGCTTCCTCGCCCGCCACCTCAGCGCCCAGCGCGAACTCCTCCGCCTGGCCGAGATGAAGTACGAGCAGTCCGAAATCGACTACGAGGCCCTCGCCCGCTCCCGCCTCGCCGTGCTCTCGGCCGAGCACGCCTGCGCCACGGTCGCCGCCCGCCTCGCCACCCTCTCGGCCTCTGGCGACCCCGCCCTCGCCCTCCAAGCCGGCGCACCGCCCGAGCACCACGCACCCGACAGCGGCATCCCCCCCATCCCTCATCCCTAGCGCGCGCCGGCGCGCGGCATCCCCCATCCCCGCGCCGAAGGCGCACCCCATGCTGACCACAGCGACGCCCATCTTCCAACACGTCCCTGTCGCCTATGCCGACCCGGTGGGCCTCGCGGACCAGCAGGCCCAGGGCGTCGTCTCCCTCGTCGTCGTCCGCTACGAGCCCGGCGACGGACAGCAGCACGACGCGCTCGGACCGTTCTACGACAGCTACGTCGCCGTCTCGGGACAACTCCTCGCCGTCGCCCGCACCACCGCGGACTACCGCTACCCCGTCACGCCCGCCGTCGCGCTGGCCCGCTTTATCGAGCACCGCGACGCCGGGCGCCCCGCCTTCGTGTCGGTCTACGAACTCAGCGAAGAGGACTGCGCCCGGTTCGTGGAGACCGTCTTTTTCAGCGAGTGCCTCAAGCTCCACGTCGACGGCGCCGACTCGGCGCCGCTCGTCGCCCAGCAGATCGTCTGCTGCGGATGCGGAGGCGGCATCCTGGAGGTCAACGATTTCTCCCAGCCCGGAGAGCCACGCATCCGCCTGCTCGACCTCGACGTGCTGGCCGGGTCCATCGGCACCGACCCGCCTCTGGCGGGATCTGTCGCCACCGTCCCACTGCCGCCTCTGGCGGACGGAGGCGCCCGACCCCGCGTCGCGCCTGCCATCGCGCCCAGCGCGATCGATCCGGTCGGGCTCGCGTCCATTCTGGCGGGCCCCCTCGACGGCGTGCGCGGACGCGTGCTCCTCTACGACCGGGCCAAAAACCGCGCGGCCCTCCCCCACCGGGCGGGCAAGCCGTTCGACCTCGACGCCGCCATCGAGCAGGCCAACCGCCTCGCCGAAGCCCGGCGAGCGGTGGACCCGACCCAGGCCGCGCAGCAGGCGACCGTCATGGCGTCCCAGCTTCGCGCCGAGGCCCCACCGGACCAGGTGGAGGCCGTCGAGCACTACCTCCGCGACGCGGCCCAGAACCCGGGCGCCGTCGCGCCCACGCATCCCCACCACGTCGGCCTGGCGGCCATGGTGCGCGAGATGCAAGGCGGCGGCGGCGTCCAGCCCTTCGCGGGGCTGGGCGTCACCGCCAGTCCGATCAGCACCGAGCCGGTCGGGCTGCCTCTCCCCTGCAGCCCATCCGGAGACGGGCAGAGCGGGCTGGAGCCCGTCTCTCCTGACCAGGACGTGGCAGGCCCTCCGCTCCTACCCGCCGACGTGCCACTCGTGGCGCACACACCCCCGGAGCCGAGCACGCCGGACGCCCTCCCCGGCGGCACGCCCGAGGAAACGCCGAGCGCCGCAGCGCCCGAGATCCGGACGCCCGCCTCGGCGCCCTCCCTCCCGGCCTCTGGCGGCGCCCGCCACGTCCTCGCCACCGAGCTCGACGTGCTCCGGGCCAGCGTCTACGCGCTCTTCGAGGACGCCATCGGCCGCGACAAAGCCGTCGCCCACGAGCAGCACGTCCTGACCGAGACCGGCATCGCCTCGCCCGTCTCGGCCGTCGACACCGTCGCCTACCTCCGGGCGCTCCTGTGCGACGACCCGCCCAAGCGCTGGCACGGCTACAAGCGCGCCCGGGGCAAGATCTACGGCGACGTCTGCACCCAGCTCCTCACGTTCCACTCCGCCAACGCCCACGTGGACGACGTCGTGATCCACGAGGTCGGACAGCTCTGGGCGAGGCTCTGCCAGTGATGCCGGCCACCACCGCCCCACGCACCCGCTCCATCGCGCGCTCGCCTCTGGCGGAGGGCGCCGCCGTCGGCTTCGGGCCGGGAGCGGCCCGGCTCCGCCCGCAGGGCGTGCCCGGCGCGCCCGACTGCACCGTCCTCACCGACCCGATCCGATTCGGTCACGGCGAACTCCTGGCCGAACTCGCCGAGCGCACCAAGGTCGGCCGCCACACGCTGCTGATCGGCGCCGAGGGCATCGGCAAAACGCGCATCCTCGAAGACCTCGCGGCCGTCGTCGCAGGGCACAAGGTCCTCCTCGACCCGGCCGAGCAAAAGACCGTCCGCCGCAGATACGTCACGATGCCCCAGAAGCGAGGCGAGGCTTACACCCTCGTCTACGTCGCCGAGGCCGGGCCGCACGGGCGGCTCGTCGACTCCCTCGCCGAGGCCTTCCACGAGCTCGGCATCCTCGCGCTGCCCGGCATCCCGCTCCCCATGCGCGCCGCCGCCTGCGCCGAGTACGCCTGGGCCGAGGTCAAAAAGCTCCTCCGGACCGTCGCCGACCGGCAGGAAGCCGTCGTGGCGTCCCTCCACGACCTCGCCGGTGGGGGCCGCGCGCCGCGCCTCGTCGTCGTCATCGACGCGCTCGACCGCGCGACCCCCAGCCAGGGCCTCTTCCTCCGCGAGATCCAGCAACGCGCCACCATCGTCGGCGCCATCCGGAGCATCCCGCCGTCGCGCTCGATGCGGATGTTCTTCGCCACCTTCGGCCAGATCCGGGTGCGCCCGCTGGACCCCCGCCACATCGCGGCGCTCTTCGAGTACTTCCTCCAGCGCTACGGCATCACGTGCGCCGACGTGCACCACTACCGCCGCGAGGTCATCCGACGCGCCGAGGGCAACCCGGCCGCCATGCGCGCGATGATGCACGACGGCGCGCAGTCCAAGCTCGTGACGAGCCAGGACGTGCGCGACCTCCAAGCCCGGGACGACGCGCCCTTCTTCAACCTCGGCCTCATCTACGTCTTCTTCCTCATCGGCCTCGGCGCGCTCCGGGTGCTCATGATCGGCGTCCGCAACACCGACCTCTACATCATCCTCACGCTGCTCACCGTCCTGGGCTACCTGATTTTCCGCGTCTACCGGGTGTTCTTCATGTTCCAGCCCAAGCCCGAGGCGAAGTAGTGCCGCGCCTCGAAGCCACCCCGCACCTGGCCGGAAGGCCCTCAAGCGCCACCCTTGCGGCGGCGCCACCGCCGGGGCTCTCCCTCCAGTCCGCCTCTGGCGTGGCGCGCGTCGTCGCGCTCCTCACCGTTCTCCTGGCCGGATGCGCGCCGGGCGACGGCCGGGCCGCGACGACGGACAGAGCCCCCGGCGAGGCCTACACCGTCGAGCGCATCGTCGACGGCGACACGGTCGTGCTCACCGACGCCAGAGGCCGCGAGGAAAAGGTCCGCGTCCAGGGCATCGACACGCCCGAGACACACGCCTCCTCGAAGCTCGACCGCGACGTGGCCCGAGCCCAGGGCCAACGCAGCGCGCTCGACCGCGAAGCCATCCGTGCGCTAGGGGCTGGTGCCTCCAGTCATGCCGCCCGCCTCCTACCGCCCGGCGCGGCCGTCCGCGTGGTGACGGATGATGGGCGGGCACCCGCCCAACGCGACCGCTACGGCCGTCTCGTCGGCACCATCCACGCCACCGACGACTTCGGCCAGCCCTTCGATTTCGGCGCCCGCATGATCGCCGACGGCTACGCCCACGCCTATGACGGCGGCGGACGCTATCCGCACGAGCGGATGGGCTACTACCGCGCCCTCCAACGCGAGGCCCGCGCCTCTGGCGCCGGTCTCTGGGCCGACGGCCTGGACGCGCTCGATCCCTAACCCTCGCCGCCCATGGCCGCCTCTCCCCTCTCGCTCTGCTCCCGGCTCGTGCCTCTGGCGTTCGCCCTGCTCGCGGTCCCCGTCACCGCGCAGACCTACACCGACGACGACCAGACCCTCGTGCTCTTCGACGCGATGTGCTGCCAGGCAGGCGACACGCCCATCGACCAGCACGCGCCGGAGATCGGCGAGGCCTGGACGGTCGAGGGCACAGCGGACGACGCGCTCAAGCCCACCGTCACGTCCAGCCGACTCGCCTTTCAGCCCGGCTCTCCCGCCATCGCCGTGGGCCGGGGGCCGACCGGCGAGCGCACCCTCCGCGCCGTCGTGTGGGAGCCCCAGGGCCACACCGCCGACGTCACGCTCTACCTCATGGAGCGCTACCGGGACCCCCACAACTACGCCGCGCTCCGGCTCCGCTGGACGGCGACGGGCAGAACGGTCGCCGTCGATGCCGTCGCCGTCGCCTCTGGCGCCGCGGCGGCACCGGTCGCCCTCGGCACGCTCCCCGCCAGCGGCTACGCCCGGCGCGTCCCGGTCGTGATCACGAGCGCCCCGTCTTCCACCGGTCACACCTGGACCGTCCACGTAGACGGCGCGGCCCTGCCGACCGCCTCCGTCCCCGGACTCGTGGGCGCGCCCGCCTTCGGCCTCGCCGCCGACGCGCCCGCGCACCCCCACCCCGACGGTCACCACGCCGCGGTCGAAGACGTGATGGTCCTCGTACCGAGCGCCCCCGCCACCGTCGTCTGCGACGGGCTCCGAGGCTGGACCGCCGAGAGCTGCATCCGAGGCGCCTTCACCCCCCTCCGGACCTACAACTACGACGAGGCCCGCGACCACCTCTTCGAGACCGTCTGGGCCTCTGGCGCGGGCGGCGACGAACGCGACGTGGGCGGCCTCTACGGCGGCCTCGTCCGCACCTGGACCCCGCGCTCGCCGCTCTCGCCGCGCGAGCAGATGCAGGCCCAGGACTTCAACACCGAGCACGTCTGGCCCCGGTCGCGTGGCGCCCAGACCCACCCCTCCACCGACGGCGCCGCGCACAACGACCTCCACCACCTCGCCCCGGCCTACGGCCCCTTCAACTCCGCCCGCTCGAACCGCGCCTTTGGCGACGACTTCCCCGCGTCCGACACCCAAAAGTGGCTCCGAAACGCCACCAGCCGCTACAACTCGTCGGGGCCGCCGTCCGACCCGGAGACCTGGAGCCGTGTCGAGTACGATTTCCTCCGCCAGTCGGACAACGGCGACGGCTGGAAGGAGCTGGACGAGCTCGGCCGCTTCGACGTGCGCCACGCCCTGCGCGGCGACGTCGCGCGCATGGCCGCCTACTTCCTCACCACCTACCGCATCGAGGCCGAGATGGGCGACGAAGGCCGTGCCTTCATCGACGCCACACTCGATGTGCTTCTCGACTGGCACGAGGCCGACCCCGTCGACGACGCCGAGCGCGAGCGGAACGAGCGCGTGTACCGCATCCAGGGCAACCGCAACCCCTTCGTGCTCGACCCGACGCTCATGCGCCGCACGTTCTACCAGGGGGCCAACCAGCCGCGCCCACGCGACCTGTGGATCAACGAGGTCCACCACTCCAACAGCGGCGCCGACCAGAACGAGGGCGTAGAAATCGCAGGCCGCGCAGGGACGGACCTCTATGGCTACCGCGTCTGGGTCTACTCCGGCTACGGGTACGTCTACCAGGTTGACGGCGACGGCACCGACAACTCCCCTGCCATCGCCTTCCGGGGCACGATCGACGACGAAGGCGGCGGGCTCGGCGCCGTCTGGCAAGGCGCCGAAGGGCTCCGGGGCGGCTGCCAGGGACTCGCGCTCACCGACCCCGACGGCGCCCTCCTGCAGTTCCTCTCCTACGGCGGCTGCCGGTTCAACGCCACGAGCGGCCCCGTCCACGAGGCCGCCGAACGCCACGCCTCTGGCGCGGGGTCGCCCGCGCACCCCGACTCGCTCGCGTGGAGCACCGCCATCCGCGGCCCGCGCCAGGCCGGCGGCACCCACCGCCGCGTCCAGCAGTGGAGCGAACTCCCACCCGGCCACACCCTCCAGCTCACCGGCGCGGGCTCCGCCTACGCCGACTTCGCCTGGACCGGGCCGCTCCCGCACTCGCGCGGCCGCCTCAACAGCTGGCAGGCGCCCGCATCCGCCGCCAATCCCGCGAGCGGGTGGGCCTCTGGCGACGCCGTCCCCCTCGGCCTCCTCGCACCCGCCGTCGACACCGGCCACGACGAAGACGCGCCCCACACACCGCTCGCGGCGCCTCTGGCGCCAGAGGCCGGGGAGTTGACGGTCTCTCGCCCCGCACCCAACCCGGCGCGCAGCGCGGCCCGCCTGACCGTCTCCGCACCGCCCGGCACCCGCGTCGTGGCGGCGGTCTACGACGCCCTCGGCCGCACCGTCCTGCGCCAGAGGCCCGTGGGGGCCGTGCTCGGCCTCGACGTGTCGCGCCTCGCCCCTGGCGTCTACACCGTCCGCGTCACAGCGGAGGGCGCCACGCAGGCCGTCACCCGCCTGCTCACCGTCGCCCGCTGACCCCGATGCGCCTCCCCCTGATCGCAGCCGCCGTCCTCACGTGGGTCCCGCACGCGGCCTCACAGCCCTCACCCCCGCGCGCCGTCGCGCGCGAGATCCCCAGCGAGCGCCGGCGAGCGGATCCCCCATCCCCCGCGAACTCAGCGAGCCTGATCTACCCCGGCCTCACCGGAGACGAGCTGACGGCCGCGCTGGCCGCGACCTACGCGCCCGTCTCCACCTACCCCTACGACCGCGCCCGCGACACCCTCTTCGCCGCCGTCCACATGGAGCGCGATGCGGGTGGCACCTCGACCGACTCGCTCCGCGGCTTCTACAGCGGGCACGCCGTCTGGATCGACCCGGCGCTCGACCCGACGGCAGCGGCCTGGGCCTCCTCCCCTCGCTTCTCCACCGAGCACCTCTGGCCCGAGAACCGGGGCGCGAGCGAGGGCACCGACGCGCACCGCGACATGCACCACCTCGCGCCGGTCATGCAGTCGGTCAACTCGTCCCGCAGCGATCACCCGTTCGGCGAGATCGTTGACACAGACGCCGACCGCTGGTGGGGTCCCGACGGCACCACGCGGACCGCTCCGCCGCCACTTCGAGTCCGCGACCTCTACACCGAGAAGCGCAACGGGCCGAGCCCCGTCCTCGAACCGCGCGAGGACCGAGCGGGCGACGCCGCCCGCGCCATGTTCTACGTCTGGACCGTCTACGGCCCCTCGGGCGCGGACCACCTCGACGCCGCGTTCTGGACCGCGCAGCGAGACGTGCTCCTCGACTGGCACGAGCAGGACCCGCCAGGCCAAACGGAGATCGAGCGGACGCTGACGATCGAGGCCCACCAGGGCACGGCCAACCCCTTCGTGCTCGACGCCACGCTCGCCTCGCGAGCCTTCGGCCCGCCGCCTGTCCTCGTCACACTCGCCTCCTTCACTGCCGAGCATACCACCTCTGGCGCCCGCATCGCGTGGAGCAAGTCGGCCGAGGCGGGCGTCGCCTCGTTCCGCATCGACGGCCGCGCCGACGTGTTCGGGTCGCCCTGGACGACGTGGGGCGCGGTCGACGCCAGAGGCCAGCCGTCGGCATACGGCCTGGACGTCGCTCGTGCGGCCTCTGGCGGCCCCCTCGCCGTCGGCGCGTACCGGGTTGGCCTGACCGCCATCGATACCACCGGCGACGAAACGCCGCTGGGCGACGTCGGCCTCTCCATCGACGCCTCGACCGACAGCGAAAACGGTCCCGACGCCCAACCGTTCACCCTCGCGGCGCCCACCCCGAACCCGGCGGGCAGTCGCACCACGGCCACGCTCACGCTCGCCCGCCCTGCCCACGTGCGTGCCGCGGTCTACGACGCGCTCGGGCGCGAGGTGTCCGTCGTCTACGACCGGCTCGCTGGGCCGGGGACAGACCCCGGTGGCCGCGTGGACCTCCAGGTCGACACGAGCGGCCTGGCGGCGGGCGTCTACGCCCTTCGGGTGACCGTGAGCGGCCACGGTGCCGCCGTAGACGGCTCCGCCGTGGACAGCTCCGCTGCCCAGGCGCGGCTGTTCACCGTCTCCCGTTGAAACGGCGACCTCCGCGGTCACTCTCGGCGCACACCCGCCCGCCGTAAACGGTTTCAGCCCGGCCGGGACGACGCGGCGGATCCATCTCAACGGTCGCCCACGCGAGCGGCCGGCGCCGCTCCGGCACTACCCGCCGGAGCGCTCCTCGCCAGAGCGCTCCCCCCTCGCAACCCTCACCACGGTCTCCGCCGGGCTGCTGTAGCCGAGCGCACCGAGCGGCACGTCCGCCAGTCCATCCTCCACAGCGTCCAGGTCGAGCCGCTCGAACGCCCCAGCGGCCTCGGCATCGTAGCGAATCTGGACGGCCGCGTCGTTCATGGTTCCGAGCACCCGGCGGTCTAGGGTCTCGGCGCCCGCACGCGCGATGTGGATGTCTGCCAGGTCCCTCGCTTTCGCTTCGGCCCACGCCTCCGGGAGCCCGAGTCGGTGCAAGAGGCGGGGCACGCGGTGCTGAAAAACGGGCAGCGTCGTCCCAAGCGACCGACCTGGAGCGACGACGCTCAGCATGGCGTCGGCGGCCATGAACAGCACGACCGAACGGCCTGGGTAGGGCAGCGGGACGACGTTCGCGTACCACGTCCCGAGGGACCCGACCTCCGGCGGAGGACCGGGTGCGAGGCGGCCACGCACGCTGGAGCTTCCACCGCCCCGCGCGCGGGCGGAGCGAGTCGAGAGCAGCCGACGGGTCGCACGCACCACCATAGCGTCACCGCGTGCTGCGAGGGGCGTCCGGCGAGGCGTCGTCCCCGACAGCGTCGTCAGGAGCAGCGCCAGCAGGCGCCCCGCCCTCCCCTCTCGCGAACAGCCTGCCAAAGGCCGCCTCGGCCTGGGCGCGCCCCGTCGTGGTCAGCCATACCGATTTCGCCTTCGTCTTCGGGTCCCCGATCAGGCCCCCCGCATGCAGGCGGTCGAGCACAGCCCAGTCGATCCCCCTCCACGCGCGCCACACCTCCACGGCCGGCTCCCCCGGCCCCAACGCACCCTCGGGATAGGACGCCTCGCGCCACGCGGTCAGCCAGAGAAGCGCGAGCGCGGCCTCGTCCACTTTGTTCTCGTCGTAGTCCATCGCAGTCAGGGGGGCAACCAGGTGTGGGTGCAGCCAGAGAGGTACACGATCAGGATACGTGGGCTCGGCCCCAAGCGGTCCACCGGGGTAGCGGTCTGCACTCGCTCACCGCCCGCACCTCTCCACGCTCTATCGACCGGAATCGCCGTCGCCCCTTGACTTCAGCCCAACAACAGCCGCGGCCTATACGGCTACGTGGAGTTGGGCGCATTGCGGCGCTTCTAGCCGCTCTGAAAAGATGCGCCGGGCGTGCAGGTCAGCTACGATCTCTTCATGGACCACCCCGACTGGCTGGCGGTTCTTCCGGCGGTACTGCTCTGCGTAGTGGCGGCCGAGCTCATGGGCGAGCACGGCGTAGAAGAACCAGACCGTCATGAACCCGTCTTCCGGCCACCGAACCTCCAAGCCGCCTTCCACCTCTCGTACATCGGCATAAAAGCGGTGGAGGCTGTTGAGGAGCCATGAGCCTGTACGGGGCAAGTGCCAGACCTCCGGCACGGAGTAGAGGAGAATCGCTTTCTCGTCGGGCAGATAGACTCCGAACGGACGACCGATGTCGCCCCCGCGTGCCCGTAACTCGATCCGGCTGAGGCCATAGAGGTACTTATCCGGGACGCGGCGAAGCACGCCACGGAGAATCCCCTTGTCGAGGGGGTGAACGTCACCGGGATACGGCTTCCGCTCGATAAGTCGCGGCAGAGCGGCGAGTCCTGCGGCGTCGCGGGCGTGCCTCCGACCAGCTATTATCTCGGGAGGGTCGGTATGGAAGCTCTTAGACAAGGCGAGGCGGAGTAGCCGTGTAACGAGGGGTCGCCCAGCGGCACAGGGCAGACTTACGGCGGGGCGAGGCAATGTAGACGCCAGCGGGCGGACGGGGCAAAGCGGCCGAGCCCTGTGTCCGCTGGAGCGGCGGGTTAGCTGGCCGGGCTCGCATCCTCTGGACGCTCGTAGCCCAGCTCCTCGTACACCCACCGCTGGAAGTAAGCCTCCTGCGCGCTCGGATCGTCGGGCAGGAGCAACCACTCCCGAGCGGCGCGGCGGATGGCTTCATAAGCCTGCTCGGTCTCCTCCGGCCTCACTTCCACTCGGTCCGTGAGCGCTCCCCAGATGAGCCACGTCGGCCACATGATGTCCGGGTACTCTGCGGCGTGTCCGAACGCCTGGCCCCAGATCCGCCACCCGGCGTCGTAGGGGTCCACCTCGCCCGCAACGATGAGTCTCAAGTCATCCTCGATCCGTCGCTGTACGTCCGCTAGCGGGTCCTTCTGAGACATTCGGTGCACGGAGGCCAGCTAACAGTTTGCCACTCAGCCGCACAACGCGGCAGAGCGGTTGGACGAGGCAACGTAGACGTTGGTAGTGGAACGAGGCAAGAGCGCTGAAGCGATGTGTCGGCCTGCAGTGGCGGGTTCTACGGCCCCGGCAGCAGGGAGACCTTGAGCGGCTCCCCTTTGGATTCTGGATTCCACCCTGTGCTCAACCGAGACGGATAGCGGACTCGACGACCCGAGGAGTCACCGTCAGGGGCACCGAGGCAGCCCGCCTCGGCATGTCTAGCCACGGGTCCCGCCAACCGACATCTACCGCCAGCCGCTGGTTCTGGGTATCGGCGAGGTTGATCTCTACCAGTCCCGAGGACGTGTTCAGCCTCCATCGGTACTCGTTGCCGTCCACCGTGATAGGCCGAAAGCCCCTCTTGCCTTTGGGACGAGCCATGAGTGTGGATGGGGCCGTAGAACAGTTTGCGATTCAGCCGCCGAGAGGTGACGGCGCGGCGGTGGGAAGAAGCTATGACTGACGGTGTGCTTGGACGCGCCGAGACGCTGACCCTCTCGGTCGGCCTGCAAGCGCGGGTTAGCGCGCCCGGGCATTGTGGTTGAGTTTGGCCTGCTCATAATCGAACGTCCACTCGCCCGCCTCCGCGTACCGCATGAGGTCGTCAACAGTGACCGTGTACGGCCCACTCCTCGCGCTACGACGAGATAACCAGCGGTAGCCTGCGACGAGACCGATAGCAGAAACGGGCACGGTCCACAGCGAGATAGAGCCCGCGACGACCACAGCGCCAAGGATGATGCCGACGAGCGGCGAACCCGCTTCTGGACCGAAGTGCGGATCGGACTGGAACCGGGTGATGTCTACCTCGAAGGCATCTGCGAACGACTCGACGAACTCCCACCCGTCGGCCCCGGCCATGCCAAGGTCCTCCGTCAGTCGGGACGACGGCCAGATCTCGTGCTCGGGCACGCCTTGGCGCTCCGAAATCAGGGCCTTCAACCGTTCCAGTCGAGCGGAGTCCATTGGAGGCGCGCTAACAGAATGCGGCTCACCCGCGAAGGGCACCGACCGCCAGAGGTGAGTCAGAGCGGAGGATACGCCTCTGGCGCCAGAGGCCGCACGAAGTGAAAACGCCAGAGCCCTTCGTCGGAGTGCAGCCGTGGGTTAGCCCGCCCGGGCTCAGTTGCCGAACCAGAACACAGCCCGGACACCCTCGGGAGGACCTAACTCGCGCATAGCGGAGACGGTCGTACCTAGGAAGTGCTTACACCAATGCGAGAGAGGGCGCTCCTCGGTGACAGACTCTCCCGAAGGGCGGTGGTAGCTCCCAGTGAGTGGTTGCGACCAGTCGAAGGCCTCTAACTCTGCCAGTAGAAGCCACGACATCCCGAAGAGGTCCGGCGGGTCGTTGTCGCAATCGAATGCCGCCCGCGTCTCCGCGCTGACGTCGTCTGGGAGCCCCCGGCTGTAGGGGAGTGACCTGCCCCCCGGACTGAGTTGCCAGATAGGCCCTTGGAGCAACCTGAAAAGGGTGCGGTTGCGGCCCTCGTATAGGGCCTCACGCTCCAAGCCTGGCACGGGGTAGGGAAAGTCGTCGTAGGGATACTGGATTGGGACAAGGGGCTCAGCCCGCTCCCAGAGTCCATTCGCGCCCCGCCTCTCCACGCACAAGCAAATGTCCATTCCCATGGGTTCTCAGGCGGTAGAACAAGTATTGGGCCGCGCCAGGCGTGATAAAAACGGAGGCGCCGCGCGGGATAACATGCGGAGTGTACCGCGCGCGCCCTTGCCCGTCAATAGCTTAGCCTACATCGCCTCGTTTTTATCCGGCCCCCCGCCCGGTATCGACATGCCCCTCCCCTCCCCTACCCCGCCAGAGGCCTCTGGCGACTCGGCTTCCGACACCCCGGCCTCTGGCGCCTCCGCCTCTGGCGGCCCGGTGCTGCTCGACGCCGTCCGCACCGCCTGCCGCCTCCGCCACTACTCCATCCGCACCGAGGCCGCCTACGCCTCTTGGGCCAAGCGCTTCTGCCTCTTCCACCGCGACACGGACGGCCGCCCCCGCCACCCCGAGACGATGGGCGAGGCCGAGGTCGTCGCCTTCCTCGCCCACCTCGCCGAGGAGCGGGACGTCGCCTCCAGCACGCAGAACCAGGCCCTCGCCGCGATCCTCTTCCTCTACGACGCCGTGCTCGGCGCGCCTCTGGCGGACCTCGGCGCCTTCCCCCGCGCCAAGCGGCCCAAGCGGCTCCCCGTCGTGCTCACCCGCGCCGAGACCGAGGCCGTGCTCTCCCGCCTCGACGGCACGCCCCGCCTCGTCGCCAGCCTGCTCTACGGCTCCGGGCTCCGCCTCCTCGAAGCCCTCCGCCTCCGCGTCAAGGACGTCGGCCTCGCCGAGGGGCAGGTCACCGTCCGCGAGGGCAAGGGCGACCGCGACCGCGTGACCATGCTCCCGGTGGCGCTCGAGGAGCCGCTCCGCCTCCAGTTGGAAGTCGTCCGCGCGCTGCACGCCCGCGACCGCGCCGGGGGCTACGGCGCGGTCTACCTCCCGAGCGCGCTCGCGCACAAGTACCCGAACGCCGCCTACGAGACCGGCTGGCAGTACGTCTTCCCCGCCGCGCGCCGTTCGGTCGACCCGCGCAGTCCTGAGGCGGGCGCCGTGCGGCGGCACCACCTCGGCGAGAGCGCGGTCCAGAAGGCCGTCCGCACAGCCGCGAAGGCCGCAGGCGTCGAGAAGCCCGTCAGCCCCCACGCCTTCCGGCACAGCTTCGCCACGCACATGCTCGAGCGCGGGGCCGACATCCGGACCGTGCAGGAGCTGCTCGGGCACAAGGACGTGCGCACGACCGAGGTCTACACCCACGTGCTCAACCGCGGCGTGCGCGGCGTCACCAGCCCGCTCGATGGGCTTACCGCCTGAGCACACCGCCGGGGCCGCCGGCACGGCACACAGGCTTACCGGGCGCTCTGTCGCACCAACCGCGCCACGTACTCCGCCGGGCTCAGCCCCGCCGCCGCCGCCTGCACCTTTAGTGCCCGCTTGTCCTCCGGGTCCATCTTCAGCTGCAGCGACACCCGCCGCGCCCCGTCCGCACGCACGTACGACCCGTCGCTCTGCCGGACGTGCCCGCCCGGCTCGGCCTCTCCCCTACCCCGCTTCACGGACGGAGCCTCTGGCGCGCGAGGCGGCGCGGCCTCTGGCCTAGCAGCCTCTGGCGATGGTTCTTCTGGCGATGGTGCTCCTGTCGCCGCCCCTCCAGAGGCCTCCGCCAGCAGATCGGTCAACGAACTCCGGTTACGCTTCGACATGGTCCCGCTGGGGCAACTCGTTCAGAAAATGGGCGACGGCCGTGTAGTCCTCCGCGCCGCGCCCCCCGGGGTCGTACTCGTAGATCGTCTGCCCCGCGCTCGGCGCCTCCGCCAGCCGCACCGTCGTCCGCACGCCGGGCGAGACCCGCCCCGGAAACGTCGCCTCCAGCGCCTCCGCCACCTCGCGCGTCACGCGGTTCCGGCTGTCCACCCGCGTCGGCACCACCGCGAAGACGGGCGGCATTACCCCCCGGGGCTCCAGCCGCCGCTGCGTCTTGAGCAGGTCCGAGAGCCCCACCACCGCCAGGGGCTCCGGCGTCACCGGCACCACCAGCCCGCCTCTGGCGCCACCCGAGATCAGGTCCGCCACCAGCGCCGAGGCCGCCAGCGTCAGCACGCCCAGCTCCGGCGGGCAGTCGATCACCAGCGCCCCGTACGCCCGAAACGCCTCCGCCTTGTCGGCCAGACGGTACACCCCGTCCGCCGGGGGCAACGCCGCCGCCACCTGCGCCACGTCACCCGATGACGCCACCAGGTCGAGGTGGGGCCGCGCCTCCACGGTCACGTCGCCCAACGCCGCCTCGTCACGCAGCAGCCGAGCCGTCGCCGACGGCACCTCGGGCGCGATGCCCAGGCACCGAGCCGTGTGCCCCTGCGGGTCGAGGTCGAGGAGCACCGTCCGCACGCCGTCGGCGGCGTAGCGGGCGGCGAGGTGGACGGCCGTCGTCGTTTTGGCCGTCCCCCCTTTCTGATTCAAGACGCAGAGCGCGAGCACGAGGTCTGTAGTGGTGAGTCCCCAATCTCGCCATTGCCGGCAAGGGCAGCAACACCCAAATTGCCAGCATTGCTAGCAATGGAACAGCTATGATCCCCTTCGGATGTCGCGCCGAGGCCGTCCGGCACCACCGCTCTCCGGTTACGCCCGTTTCCGAAGCCGCCGCCTGCACCCGGACGCTGCGCGTCCCGCCTGACCCGCCTGGAGCCCGCCCTAACGCGCCCGGGCGTCTCGCCCGGCGCCCAGCCCGCCGGCAGCCCCCGCGAGCAGAGAGCGCCTCTGAGCGCGATGCCTCTTGGAGCCTCCATCACACCACGAGAGGGCACACCCATCTCGCCTCCGGCGCGAGGCCTCCTCCAGTCATGCAGGCATGACCAGCAATGTAGAAATGACCAGCAATGCTGGCATTGATAGTCCTCAGTTGTGACCCGCTAGAGTCCACCCATCCGGCACCGACCCCGTGACCGTCCCCCCTCCCCTCTCTCCCGACTCGCACCCGCTCACCGAGCGGACCATACAGGCCGTCGCAGGCCGCCCCCTCGGCCACGCCTCTCCCGAGACGCTCCTGCGGGAGCGCGCCGTCCTCGCCACCGTCCCCAAGGCCGCACACCTCGTCCACACCGGCGATCCCTCGCCGCCCAGTCCGAGCGCCTCACCGGCATCACCCTCCGCGATCCAAGATCCGCCGCCCTGGACTCCTACCCGGCCGAACGCACCCAGCGCTAGCGGGAGGTCACACCGACCGACGCGAGCTACCCCAACTCGCGCCACCGGCCCGCCTGACGGCGGCCCCGCGTCCGCTCGGTAGAACTCCCACTCGACCGACACACCGCCGCGCCCGGCGCCGGACACGCCGCCACCCAGCGCAAACCTGGAGCGGTCCTCGCTACCGCCCCACCAACGCGGGCGGGCTCAGTCGTGTCGGCCCTCGGCCCAGGGGCGACCGCGAGACGGGTCGGCCTCCACCCCGCGCGAGGAGCCCACAGGCCCCGCTCCACACCATGAGGGATCGGTCCCGCTACCCCTTGCGCGCGGCTCCGTCCTCCCCAATACGGGGGGTACGCCCCCAGGGCCTGCCGTTTGGGCCCCCGTCCGTCACGTCTGGTGCCACCCTCCCCTCCCTCCTCGCCTTCGGCGCGCGCGAGCCGGGGGCGCCGTCGGCGTCCGTTGTCACCGGCTACGCATCCGGCATGTGCAGCATTGCAAGCAATGCTGTAAACACTGCGCGCGTCGTCCACGCCCCCGCGTCCGGCTCTGGGCACGGTGCGCGCGGCCCGGTCCGCCGCCGTCGTCCGCGCCGTGGCCTCTGACGGCCCCTGGGGACTCAGCCAGCGGGGCTCAGCCAGCGGGCGCGTTTATCGTCGCCAGAGACTCGGTCGCGAATGGTCGACATTTCTGACATTGCTAGCAATGGTACCCCTTGATCCATCCGAGCCACCCCGACAGGGGAACGGCGACCCCCGCTCTCGCGGATAGGCTGGCTCTCTGCACCGGCCCGAGCGGTGTGCTCCTGCTCACCGCGCCCGCCCGTCCCGATTCCCTCTCTGGCAAGGCCACCCCCGTCCTACCTCCAACCGAAAAGGGCTCAGGCCGTGAGGGTCCATTCGTGTACCCCAGCCCCGTGCGCGCTGACAGCGCTCTCTTCCATCCCACCCTTTTTCAACGCGACGCGCCCCGTACGCGTTTAATAAGGTTTAAGAACGTTTAATACCGTTTAGGGGGGGCGATCTCGTTGCGCCCCAAAGAGATGCAGTCGCAAAGGTGGTCGCCTATGGGATGACAGGTGGTCACCTATGGGACGTGAGGTGGTCGTCTATGGGACGAAAGGTGGTCGTTTGTGGGATCGCGACCTCGACAGGTGGTCGTTTATGGGACGGCTCCCGAAAGTCTTGTCCTCCAACGCGTTACCCACGCTGTCAGGGACGCAATTGCACGGAGGTGGTCGCCTATGGGATGACAGGTGGTCGTTTGTGGGATCGCGCTCGCTTCAGGTGGTCGTCTATGGGACGCATAGCGCCAGAGGCGGCGCGCGACCGGCCTTCAGGGAGGCCCAGAGAGGGCCCGGCGGGCGTCTCCCCGTCCAAAGGTGGTCACCTATGGGATAGGCCGCCCCGTTCCTTGCGGGCCGTTCTGAGCAGCCGTACCCTGACCGGGCGGCTCGCCCCCGCCGCTCCCACAAACGACCACCTAAAGGTCGGGCGGGCGGATCCGCGGCCCGTCTCCCCTCCGCGCGCTCCCCCTCGACCCATCCAGACCTCGCTCCTCCTCGGCCTCGACGACCCCGCCCGGCCCGGCGCCGTGGAGGTCAAGAAGCACGTCGGCGCGGTCCACTCCAAGGCGCCCCTCTCGCTCCTCCAGCGCAAGGTCGCCAACGTGCTCCTCCTCAACGCCTTCGAGGAGCTGGCCGACGACCGCGTCGAGCGCCACGAGATCGCCCTCCGCGACCTCGCCCGCATCTGCGGCTTCGACTCCAACAACTGGGAGTACCTCCAGGACGCCCTCCGCGCCCTCACCGACGTCCGCATCGAGTGGAACGTCCTGGACAAGGACGGCAAGAAGCGGTGGGGGAGAAGCGCCTACCTCGCCGAGGTCGAGATGGTCGAGCGCTCCGGCACGGCCTCCTACGTCTACCCGCCCACGCTCCGCCGCCAGCTCGCCAACCCCGCCGTCTACGCCCGGATCAACCTCGCCATCCAGGCCCGCTTCGGCTCCGGCTACGCCCTCGCGCTCTACGAGAACTGCGTCCGCTTCCGCAAGGTCGGCACCACCGGCTTCCTCCCGCTCGACACCTGGCGCGGCCTCCTCGGCGTCGAGGAGGGGCAGTACCCCGAGTACAAGTACCTCAACAAGCAGGTCCTCAAGCGCGCCGCCGACGAGGTCAACCGCTACTCGGACATCCGCGTCGAGATGGAGACCAAGAAGGAGGGCCGCTCCGTCGCCGCCCTCCGCTTCACCGTCGCCGAGGCGGGCGACGAAGCGGTCCAGGCCTCTGGCGCCGTCGGCCCCGCCATCCGCCAAGCCCTCGGCGCCGTCCCCGACCCCCGCTCGCTCGCCCCCGAGCCCGCCGAGGTCATCGCCGACCACCCCCTCGCCGACCTCCAGCGCCGCCTGCTCACCTTCGGCCTCTCCGAGGCGCAGGCCCTCGACCTCTCCACCGAGTTCGACCCCGCGCGCGTCGCCACCAACCTCGACCACGTCGAAGCCGAGATCGACAAGGGCGAGGTCAAGAACGTCGCCGCCTTCACCGTCGCGGCCGTCCGGGGCGACTACGCCGCGAGCGCCGGGCCGCCCGCGGTCGTCCGCCAGGCCGAGGAGAAAAAAGCCGACGCCAAGCGCGCCCGCGATGCCCAACAGCGTCAGCGCGAGGAGCGCAAGGCGCAAGCGGCGCAGTCCGAGCGCGAGAGGGGAGAGGCCCGCGACCGCGCGCTCGACGAAGCGTTCGCCGCCCTCCCTCAGGCCGAACAGGACGCCCTCACCGACGAGGCCGTCGCCCGCATGAGAGCGGATGCGCCCCCCATCCACGCCTGGTACCGCGAGGCCGCCGAGGCGGGCACGCCAGAGGCCGACATGCGCCCCGCCGTGCTGTCCACCCTCCGCGCCTTCCGGCGGGACCTCGTCGCCGCGATCTCGTCGCCGAGCAGCTAGGCCGCTGGCGGAGGAGGTCCGGCCCGTGCGCTGGATAGCGTCGCCAGCGCGCTTGGTATCCCGAGCGTTCCGCTTAGACCCCAGCGCCAGCCCGTAGCCGTCGTCTCCTCGGCTTGAGTGACAGGCTACGCTCGGACAACCGCCACCTCCTCCCACCGCGTCGTGTACCGCGGGCTCATCCGCTCCCGACGCATCTCCCACGCCGGCGCGCCAGAGGCCTCCCGCGCCCGCCGGAGCGCCTCTGGCGCCCCCTGGCTCGCCACCACGACCGCCCGCTTCCCGTACTTCCGGTTCGCCGCGTCCAGCGCCTCCATCAGCGCCTGACGCCTCTGGCGGCCCGCCGCCGTGTCGCCGTCCGTGATCGCGCGCCGGCCGCCAGAGGCCGGCCGGCCGCCAGGGGCCGGGAACAGCCCCCGCTGCTCCGTCCCCACCGGCCGGATCTCCGCCAGCATCACGCCCGCTTTCCGGTAGCGGTAGGGCACGCCTCTGGCGTCGCACCCGGCATGCGCCCGCTCCAGACACCGCCTTGCCGCCCCGACCAGCGCCGCCGAGTCCGCCGTCGCCTCGGCCAGCACCTCGTCCCCGCTGCCCGACCGATGCGGCCCCGCCCCGAACCGCTTCGTCGTCACGAACGCCGAGATCCGACCCGCGACGAGCCCCTCCGCCCGCAGCTTCTCCGCCGCCCGCGCCGCGTGCGTCGCCACGGCCTGGGAGATCGCCGCCAAGTCGCCCGTCGGCTCGCCAAAGCTGCGCGATTTGACAAGCGTCTGCCGCGCCACCGGCGCGTCCTCCAAGGGCAGACACGACACGCCCCTGAGCTCCATCGCTGTCCGGAGTAGCACCACGTTGAACCGGCTCCGCAAGAGGCCGTCGGGCAGCGCCGCGAGCCCCAGCGCTGTCGTCGCGCCCAGCGCCTCCAGGCTCAAAGCCCACCGGCGCCCCACGCCCCACACGTCGCCGACCGGCATCGACCGCAACCAGCGCTCGCGCTCCGGGTGCCCCCACAGGCACACGCACGGCTCCTCGCCTCTGGCGAGCCGCACCTTCGCCCACTCGCTCGCCGCCTTGGCGAGCGTCTTCGTCTCCGCCCACGAGACCCGCACCGGGATCCCCGTCCACCGCAGCACCCGCGCCCGGATCTCGCGCGCCCGCCGCTCCATCTCCGCGCAGACCGCCTCTGGCGTCCCGTCGAGAGCCTGTCCCGGACCCCGACCCGGGATCGGCACGCTCAGAAATGCCTCGTCCACGCTGTACACCTCCACGTCCGGCGTGAACGTCTCCAGGCACGCCATCACCCGGCGGCTCATGTCGCCGTACAAGGTGTAGTTGGACGAGAACACCCGCACGCCCTGCGTCGCCAGCTCGCGCCTGTGCTTGAAAAACGGCGCGCCCATCGGGATGCCGAGGTCCTTCACCTCCTGCGAGCGTGCGATGATGCAGCCGTCGTTGTTGGAGAGCACGGCCACGGGCACGCCCTCCAGCGACGGGTCGAAGACCCGCTCGCACGAGCAGTAGAACGCCGAGCAGTCCACGAGCGCGAACAGCCGCCGCGGCCGCCCCTCGCCAGAGGCCCGGACGCCAGAGGCCCGGACGCCAGAGGCCCCTGGCGCTCGCGCAGCCTCGTCCGAGCCCAGAGGGCAGGGGAGGGGCGCCCCTTCTGCTACTGGCCACTCCCCACTCCCCACTGGCCCGCTCACCGGCCCCGCCGCGCGTCGTGCAGCACGTACGTCACCACGCCCCACACCACCAGGTCCTGCCCCTCGCGCAGCTCGATCGACGGGTACGCCGGGTTCGCCGCGAGCAGCGCCGTCCGCTTCCCCTGCCGCAGGAACCGCTTGACGGTCAGCTCCCCGTCGACGGCCGCCACGACGACATCGCCAGAGGCCGGCTCGACCGCCCGGTCCACCAGCAGCAGGTCGCCCGAGAGGATCCCCGCGCCCGTCATCGACTCCCCATCGGCCCGCATCCAGTAGCACGACGGCGAGAGCGCGCCGGTCAGTTCGTGGAGGTCCAAGTGCCCCTCCACGTAGTCGTCGGCAGGGGAGGGGAAGCCCGCCGAGACGCGCGAGAGCACGAGCGGCAACGGCGGTCCCGGCCCGACCTCGCTCGCCGGGACGTAGGCCGTGATCACCAGCTCGCCGGGCGTCGCGATCGGCGCCGACGCGCCGTCGCCAGAGATGCCGGAAGCGGCGCCGTCGCCCGAGGATGTGTCGAAGTGGAAGGGCATGAGGCGAGAGGGGAGAGGCACCCAACGCTCGCGCGTCCCCCGTGCCACATCACGTGTCACGGCCCCTCTGGCGCGCCCACGGCCGCCTCTGTCGCGCGCCGCCGCTCGGCGCGATGCCCATGCCTGACCCCGAGTCCCGGACCCTCTGAGGGCCTCCCAGGGCGCGAGAGGTCGCTGCACATATGACAGACATGAGCCACGGCGCGCGGGTCTCCACACCCGGCACCTGCGCCGCGGAGGTCGTAGGGAAGGGGAGGGGGCGGCGGCGCTCGTGGCAAGCAACGCACCGTGCTCGGCCCGTCAAGGCCGTCGGGCGGCAGGCCGCCCTCGCACGCGCCCACCGCGCGTTGCACGCGCGCCAGGCGGCCTTGACCGTCCTGCGCGCGGCGCGGGCGCGGGGGCGTGCGCCGTCGGCGCTCCGGTCCAAACCCTGCGCGCGTGTTCGCGCGCACTCTGGGTCGCTCGTGTCCCGTCCCGTGTCTCACCATGTTCCGCTCGTTCCTCTCCTCTCCTGCGTTCCGGCGCTTCCTCGGGGCTCCGGCTCCGGTCCTCATCTACGGCGTCCTGGCGCTGCTCTTCGCCTGGGGCGCGGTCCACGTCGGCTGGCAGTCCGCGGGCTGCGCCGTGTGCGGCTTCGTCTCGCTGTTCTTCATCGGCGTCGTGGCCGGTGAACTCCGCTACTTCCGCACCGCGCGTCACCGCTACTAGCGCCACTCCCCCGCGTCCCCCTTGGAGACTCCAGGGGGGCTTCGCGGAGGCGACCGGGTGGCAGCGAGGCAAAAAGTTGACAGCAAGCTCAAGCGCCGTTACGTTTTGCCCGCCCCCACCACGGGCCATGACACGCCTCCGAGCGCGCCCACGCGGAGCATTCGGTACACCCGCATGCTCATGAGCACCCCCCCGTTCACCGTGGGCAGGCCCGTCCTCCTCGACGGCCCGCCTCCGCCCCTGGAAGGCGCGCGCCTTCTCCTCGACGGGCCCGTCCCCCGGCTCCTCGTCGTCTACCACGAGCCCACGCCCGAGGAGATCGCCGCCGTCCAGCTCGGCCGCGCCGACCTCGGCCTCTACCACCGCGACGGCGTCGCGGCCCTCGCCGCCCGCTTCGGCGAGCCCACCGATCCCGCCCGCGTCGAGGTCCTGGCCCCGCTCGTGCTCTTCGGCCGCTCCGTCGACCCCGGCCCCCCGGCGCTCCGTACGGCGCAGGTCGCGCTGTGCGACGCCGCGCGCCTGCTCGTCCGCTCCCTCCGGTCCGTCTCCCTCCCGGCCGCGTTCCTCCACGCGGCGCGGTGCGCGTCCAGGGTGCAAACGGCCCGGTTCGCGAGCGCCGCCGCAGCCGTCCGCGCGCACGAAGCGGCTCTGCGCGCGCTCACCGTTCCGGACGCGCTCCGCTGCGCCGTCGCACGTGCCCACCTCCGCGGACCCCGCACGGCGTTGGCGAATGGCTAGCGGCTGCCAGGCTTTGCTTGGTGAGTCGGAACGAAGCCGAGCGCGAGCGGCTGGCGCCGCCGCAAGGCGCTCGACGCAGTCGTAGTCGCGCACCTCGCTGCGCCCAGCGCCGACATCACGTCGCCGGAGATCGCCATGAGCTACGCCCTCCAGGTCGGCCAGCCCGCCGCCACGTCCGCGAGGCGTCGCTCCGCGTTCTCTACGGCGAGACCGTCCCCGGCCTCCTCGCCCGAGGCGAGCGGAGCGTGTGCGCGTAGGCCTCGTCGGGACGAGCAGAAACGAGCGGAGCGAACGAGACACTGACGGGGCGATAGGGCCGCGAAACACAGGCACGGGCGGTCGCCTGCACGGGCGAAGGGGCGAAGGGAGCACCCGAGTGGGGGCTGTACACGCTCGGGCACGCCTCAGGCCTGGCAAGGGACGCTTCGCCCGCTCCCCTCCCTCGGGAGGGGAGGCGCGGGCTCCGGCTCCGTCCTCGCCATGCTCACTCGGGCCGCCGACGGCCCGGCTGCGCGTGGCTCCGGGCGGCCCCGCGGATAGGCGACGTGCCGTCGCCTGGGATCCGCTTTGCCATCCCCTCTGGCGCGCCTCGGTGAGTGGTGACGCCCCCAGCACGGGGCGCTCCTCCCGCTCCCCCTCGCCATGCCCGCCTCCGTCTCCGCTCTCGCACGTCGTCTCCGTTCCGCCTCTGCCGTCGGCGTCTCCGGCAGCCGCTCGGCCTCTCCGGGCTGCGCCCGGGCCGTCGCGTGGGCGCTCCGCCAGCTAGCCCCGGGTGCCTCCGTCGTTACCGGCTGCATGTCCGGCATTGATCAGGTGGCTCGTGGGCTCGCGCCGTCGGCGCTCGTGTTCCAGGCGTCCCGCTTCGGGCGGGGGCGGGGCCGCTTCGCGCGGCGCTCTACCGCTGTTGTCCGGCGCGTCGCTGCAGCAGGGCCTCTGGCGCTCTGGGTGTCCGCTCCGGGCCGTGCGTGCCCGCGGGGCTTGGTGCCGTCTGCGTCCTCGTCGGCCTGCTTCGCCGGCTTCGGCTCCGGGTCGTGGGCCTCGCTGGCGCTGGCGCTCGGCCTGGGCATGCGCGCCCTGGTGTGGCTCCCGGTCGGCGTCACGCCGCCCCCATCCTGGGGGTTAGGGCTCGTGTGTGCCGGGCAGGCGGGCGCCTGGTGGGGCACGCCAGATCTGGCGTGAGGACCCCTGGGGAGTGACACCGCGCTGCGCAGGACCGCGCTGCGCAGGACCGCGGACGCTGTGTGACCGGGGCGGCCTCTGGCGACGCCCCGTTCACACACCCCCGCGACCATGACACCGATTCTGAACGCCGACGCTAGCCAGGCTCTCGCACGCGTGGTCGAGCACGCCATCGCAGCATCCCGGCGCCTCACAGCGACGGACCTGTTCGCCGTCGCGGCCGAGGCCTACGGCGGCACGCTCGCCCAGGGCGCGTTCACGCCCCGCGACGCCTACGACGCCGCCGAACTCGGCCTCCACCTCCACCTGCTCCGCACCGTTGGACACCTTCCGCCAGAGGCCTCTGGCGCTCGCGACGCCCTCGCCGAGGTCGAGCGCCTCTCGGCGCTCTTGTCCAGCCAGACGCGCCGGACGGCGGAGCAGAACGACTACCAGCAGTTCTCGACGCCGGCCGCCTACGCGGGCCTCTGCGCCTGGATCAGCGGGGTTGGGAAGGGGAGCCGCGTCCTCGAACCCTCCGCGGGCACCGGCGCACTCTGCGCGTTCGCGCTCGCCGCTGGCGCCACGGTCCACGCCAACGAGCTCTCCGGCCGCCGGGCCGACCTGCTGGCGGTGCTGCTCGACGAGTCGGGCCAGGACCCGTCCCAGACTCTCACGCGCGAGAACGCCGACCACCTCGACGCCATCCTTCCGGCGTCCGTCCGGGCCGACGTGGTCGTGATGAACCCCCCGTTCTCGATGACCGCAGGACGGCTCGGGACCCGCCGCGTCCCGACGGTCGGCACCGACCACGTGCTCCAGGCGCTCCGCCGCCTCGACGCGGGCGGACGGCTCGTCGCCGTCCTCAGCGCCGCCGTCCGGCGCGGGAAGCCGACTCACCAGGCGTTCTTCGAGGCCATCGACGCCGACCCGTTTCGGCTCTGCGCCGACGTCGAGGTCGCCGGGGCCGTCTACTGCCCCTACGGGACCTCGGTGCGCACGCGGCTCCTCGTCGTGGACCGGGCGTTGGAAACCTCGTCGGCGCACGACGCGAGGCACGTGGAGGCCGTCGTCGAGACGGTGAGCCAAGCCCTCGACGTGCTCGCGCCCCTCCGCTAGCGACGGGGCTGACTACGAGGCTTCCCAGAGACGGCGGATCAGGACTGTCCAGAGCCGGCCGTCGAACGTGCGGGAGGCGCCGACGGCGGCGTCACCGACTCCGTGAGCGAGCATGGTCTTGCCGCACTGGCGCGGCCCGTGGACGAGCACGACCGGCGTGTCGGCGAGGGGCTCCCCCAGGCGCGACCGAACCAGGCGGAGGTGGTGGGGGCAAAGCCAGAGGCTACATCTCGCTTCGGCTCGTCGAAAGAGCAGCCCCCGCAGATTGAAAGATCTGACGCCGCTATCTGAAGGCCGCCGGGAGGGGCGTGGCCGGTCCAGGATCTACGTCGTGCCGCCCGCGCAACCGTTGGGGCTCGCCTAGGCTCGCTCGCGCAGCGCCCCGCACACGAGCAGGCACAGCCCCGGTACGCTCGCGTCCGTGACGCGGTAGAGCGAGAGAACCCCCTCGCGGCGGCTCCCCACCAGCCCGCCGTCGGCCAGCTTGCGGAGGTGCTTCGACGTGTTCTGGTGGCTCTGGCCCGTCGCCGCGGCGAGGTCCTGCACCGCCATCTCGCCGCGCTCCATGAGCACGTTGAGCAGGTGCAACCGCACGGGGTCCCCGAGCAGGCGAAAGCGCCCGGCGGCGGCGGCGAGGAGGGTAGGGGGGACGGGCGCGTCCATGCGAGGAGTATACAACTGGAAAGGTGCGGGCCGTCGTGTCGAAGGCGCCCTGAAGGGAGTCTGGAGAGCGAGCGCGGGCGTGTTCACCGTTCCTTTGTCATGTAGGGGTGGAACCCGACAACCGAAGAGTTGTATTGTGATCGTCGCAACACGTCATAACAACCATGCCTGTAGTTCAAGACCCCTGGCCCTGGTACGTCGCCGGCCCCCTCATCGGGCTCCTCGTCCCCGCCCTCCTCGTCTTCGGCGGCAAGGCGTTCGGCCTCTCGGCCAACCTCCGCCACGCCTGCGCCGCGCTCCCGGTCCCCGAGCGGTCCAAGCCCGGCTTCCTCCGCTACGACTGGCGCTCGGCCGGTACGTGGAACCTCGTCTTCGCCCTCGGGATCGCCGTCGGCGGCTTCGTCGGCATCCGCCTCCTCTCCGACCCGACGGCCCCGCTCGCGATCTCGGCCTCGACCGTCGCGGCGCTCGCCGACCTCGGCGTGACCGACCTCGCCGGGTTCGTCCCCGCGCAGCTCGTCTCGTGGGCCGCGCTCGCCACGCCCGTCGGCGCGCTCATGGTGCTCGGCGGCGGCTTCCTCGTCGGCTTTGGCGCCCGCTGGGCCGGCGGCTGCACGTCGGGCCACGCCATCTCCGGCCTGGCCGCCCTCCAGATCCCGTCGCTCGTCGCCGTCGTCGGCTTCTTCGTGGGCGGCCTCGCCGTGACCCACCTCGTCCTCCCGCTCCTGCTCGGATAGCCCCCGCCGCCATGCAGACCCCGACCCCCCTCTATCGCCAGGCCGACGCCGACGGCGCCGCCCCGCCCGCCGACTGCGTCGACACGCCTCAGGTGGCCGTTGCGGAGCCTCTGGCCCCGTCCGCGCCCCACGTCGACCTCCCCCCAGAGTGCGCCGACGTCGAGCAGGTCCCCGAGGACCTCCGCGACCGCGCCCTCGCCGAGGGCAACGCGCCGCTCGCGCTCGCCGTCTACGGGCTCCTCGGCGCCGGCCTCGGCCTGGTGTTCACCAAGAGCCAGGTGATCTCGTGGTTCCGGATCTACGAGATGTTCCGGTTCGAGAGCTTCCACATGTACGGCATCATCGGCTCGGCCGTCGCCACGGCGGCCCTCTCGGTCTGGGTGATCCAGAAGCTGAAGCTCACGACCGTCCACGGCGAGCCCATCGAGCTCGCGCCGAAGGCGTGGGGCGACTCCCGCGTGCCCGGCGCCCGCTACTGGATGGGCGGGATCACGTTCGGCCTCGGCTGGGCGCTGCTCGGCGCCTGCCCCGGTCCGCTCGTCGCGCTCCTCGGCGGCGGCGTCTCCGTCATGGCCGCGGCTCTCGTCGCCGCGCTCGGCGGGACGTGGACCTACGCGCTCCTCCGCGACCGACTCCCGCACTAGCCCCCTTCGCGCCCCCGCACGACGGGTAGAGAATGCCCTGCACGCTGCGGGCCGGGCCGGAATCAACTTGTCATAACATCGTATACTCAGTCGCTTCCAGCGACGCCCTCTAGCCCCCTTTCGCCATGCTGTTCCGCCAGTACAACGACCCCAAGCTCGCCCAGTACGCCTACCTCGTGGGCTGCCAGAAGACCGGCGAAGCGCTCCTCATCGACCCGCTCCGCGACATCGACCAGTACGTCGCCGCCGCCGAGCGCGAGGGGCTGACCATCACGGCGGTCGCCGAGACCCACATCCACGCCGACTTCCTCTCGGGCGCGCGCGAGTTCGCCGACCGCCACGGCGCCAAGCTCTACCTCTCCGCCGAAGGCGAGGACGAGGGCTGGCCGTCGGCCTGGGCCAAGGGCTCGGACTACGACGTGACCTTCCTCCGCGACGGCGACACGTTCGCCATCGGCAACATCGACATCACGGCCGTCCATACGCCGGGCCACACGCCCGAGCACCTCAGCTATGTCGTCGTCGACCGCGGCTCGGGCGCCACGACGCCCATCGGCATCGCGACGGGCGACTTCGTGTTCGTGGGCGACCTCGGCCGGCCGGACCTGCTGGAGCAGGCGGCCGGGATGCACGGCGTCCAGGAGGACTCGGCGCGCACGCTCTTCCAGTCGCTGCCCAAGTTCCGCGAGCTCCAGGACTACCTCCAGGTGTGGCCCGCCCACGGCGCGGGCTCCACGTGCGGCAAGGCGCTCGGCGCCGTCCCCACCACGACCGTCGGCTACGAGAAGCTCTACAACGCGTCTCTCGCCGCCGCCGACGGGGGAGAGGAGACGTTCGTGGACGCCATCCTGGACGGGCAGCCGGAGCCGCAGATGTATTTCGCGCGGATGAAGCGCGACAACCGCGACGGCGTCCCGCTCCTGGGCACGCTCCCCACGCCGCCCGCGCTCACCGCGAAGGAGCTGGCCGCGAAGGCCGACGCCGGCGAGACGCTGGTCGTCGATACCCGGCTCGACCGCTCGGGCTTCATGGCCAAGCACATCCCCGGCGCGCTCTACGCGCCGATGAATAAGAGCTTCAACACGGTCGTGGGCTCGCTCGTGGTCGACGAGACGACGCCGATCGTGCTCGTGATCGAGGCGGGCCACGTCGAGGAGGCCGTCCGCGACCTGGTCCGCATCGGCTACGACAACGTGGTCGGCTACGCGACGCCCGACACGCTCGAGCGCTACGTCGAGGACGGCGGCGAGACGGCGTCCATCCCCGAGATCACGTTCGAGGACCTGGCGCGGCGGAAGGACGAGGACGGCACGGCGGTCGTGGACGTCCGGTTCGCGAGCGAGTACGCCGGGGGCCACGTCCCGGGCGCGGTCAACGCCTCGTACACGCGCCTGCCGGACTACGAGACCGACCGGATCCCCAGCGGCAAGACGCTGCTTGTCCACTGCGCCTCGGGCGCCCGCTCGGCCGCCGCGAGCGCCTTCCTCGCCCGCGAGGGCTACGACGTGGCCTACGTCAACGGCGCCTTCGGCGACTATGCCGAGGACCACGAGGTCGCGACCGGCTCGCGCGAGACGGTCGAGGCCTGACATCCCGCCCGCCAGCGGCCACCGCGCGCCGCTGGCGGGCGCCCGTTCTCCATCTCTATGACCGCCCCCTCCTTCGTCCGCTTCATGGTCTCGCCCTCGGGCCGCGCGCTCCGCGTGGTCGCCGGGCTCGGCCTCTTCACGTGGGGCCTCTCCCGCCGCGAGACGCCCGGCGGCAAGGCCACAGCCGCGCTCTCGCTCGTCCCCCTCGCCGCGGGCTCGTTCGACGTGTGCGTGCTCGGCCCCCTCCTGGGCGCCCCCCTCGACGGGGACGCCGCCCGCGCCGCCGTCGGCACCGCCTAGCCCCGGGCTCCGCCCGCACCCCATGATCTACGCCCTCCTCGGCGCCGTCGCCATCGGCCTCGTCCTCGGCCTCCTCGGCTCCGGCGGCTCCATCCTGACGGTCCCCGTCCTGGTCTACCTCGCCGGCCACGGCGAGAAGGTCGCCATCGCCGAGAGCCTCGCGATCGTCGGCGCCATCGCCGCCGTCGGCGCGTTCCCCTACGCCCGCCAGAAGCTCGTCGATTGGCACTCCGTCCTCTACTTCGGCGTGCCCGGCATCGTCGGGACCTACGGCGGTGCAGCGCTCGCCAAGTGGATCCCTGGCGCCGTCCAACTGGCGCTGTTCGCCGTCGTGATGATCCTGGCCGCCGGGCTCATGTTCCGCGGCCGGAAGGAGGTGCCGGAGGGCGAGGTGCGCGAGCGCCAGCCGCTGTGGCTGATCGGCATCGAGGGCTTGCTCGTCGGCGTGCTGACGGGGCTCGTGGGCGTCGGCGGCGGGTTCCTGATCGTCCCAGCCCTCGTCCTCCTGGGGGGCTTGTCGATGCGGCTCGCCGTCGGGACGAGCCTGCTCATCATCGCGGCCAAGAGCGCGGCCGGGTTCTTCAAGTACGTCGACGTGCTCGCCGAGACGGGCCAGCAGGTCGACTGGCAGCTCATCGGCATCTTCGCCGTGATCGGCATCGCCGGGTCGTTCGTGGGCAACGCGCTCAGCCAGCGCGTGCCGCAGGCCCAGCTCAAAAAGGGCTTCGCCGTCTTCCTGGTCGTCATGGGCGTCTTCATCCTCGGCAAGGAGGGTCCGGCGGCGCTCGGCATGGACGCCCAGGCGGCCACCCCGGCGACGGCGGTCGAGACGGCCGCGCCTGCCACGGCCGTACCCGCCACGCTCTCGGCCGACGAGGCCGTCGCCTACCTCGCCGCTACGCCCGACGCCCAGCTCGTCGACGTCCGCACGGCCCCGGAGATCGCCGCGACGGGCACGCTCGAGGGCGCTCTCGCCCTCGCCTACGCGCCCGGCTTCACCGGCCGAGCCGCCGACGCGCTCGATCCGGCCCGGCCCGTCGTCCTCTTCTGCGGCTCGGGCGCCCGCTCGGCCCGCGCCGCGAGCGACCTCGCCGGGGCGGGCTTCGCCGAGGTCGCCAACGCCGGGGCCTTCCGCACCCTCGCCGCCGCAGGCCTCCCCACCGACTGACCCATGCGCGTTCTCCTCGCCCTCGCTCTCGTCGCCCTCGGCGGCTGCGCCGCCACCGCGCCCCGCCCGGCCGCCTCGCCCGACCTCGTCGTCTCCGCTGCCGAACTGGCGGACGGGATCGAGGGGGCCGTCGTCGTCCACGTCGCCCGCGAGCGGGCCGACTACGACGCGGGCCACGTCCCCGGCGCCCGCTTCCTCCCGCTCTCGGCCGTCGCCGCCGAGCGGGGCGGCGTGCCCAACATGCTCCCACCGCTGGCGGAGGTGCGCGCCGCCTTCCAAGCCGTCGGCGTCTCCGACGGCTCCCGCGTCGTCCTCTACGGCGACCTCGGCGGGCTCTCGGCCGCGCGCGCGCTCTACGCGCTCGACGCCATCGGCCACCCCGGCGGGGCCGTCCTCGACGGCGGACTCGCGGCGTGGCAGCGCGCCGGACAGCCGGTCTCTACGGACGCCGCCCCGCCCGCGCGCGCGGGCTCCATCACGACGGCACCGGACCCGCGCGTGACCGCGACCGCGTCCGACGTCCGCGCGCTCCTGGACGACGCCGCTGCCGGTCGCGCCGCGCTCGTGGACGCCCGACCGTTCGAGCAGTACACGGGCGCCACGCCGGGCGGCGGCGTCACCCGCCCCGGCCACGTCCCCGGCGCGGCCTCGCTCTTCTGGGAAGAGGACCTCCGGCCCGACGGCACGCTCCGCTCCCTCGACGAGCTCCGGGCGCGCTACGCCGAGGCGGGCGCCGTCCCCGGCGAGCCCGTCGTGACCTACTGCCGGACCGGGGTCCAGGCGTCGCACGCCTACCTCGTCGCCCGGCTCCTCGGCCTCCAGCCCCGGCTCTACGACGGCTCGTTCTTCGAGTGGAGCACGCAGACCGACTACCCCGTCCAGCCCGGACCCCAGCCGTGACCGACCGCCCCGCCTCCGAGCGTCTCGACCTGCCGACCGAGGACTACGACGCGCTCGCCCTCGCTATCGCGAGCGATCAGAGCCCCGTCGGCATCGACGCCAAGAAAACCCACGTCGTCATCCTCCACCTCTTGCTCGACCTCCAGGACCGCCTCGCGCGGCTGGAGGCCCGCCTCGACGCCCATGACTAGCCGCCTCGCCGTCCTCGCTCTCGCCACGCTCGTGGCGCTCCCCGCGGCCGCCCAGCCCCACACGCCCCCGGCCTCGCTCTCGCAGGACGAGATGCACGGGCTCATGATGGGGCAGGGGATGGGCCTCGCCCGCGCCGCCGAGATGCAGGGCTTCCCCGGCCCCAAGCACGTCCTCGAACTCGCCGACTCCCTCGCCCTCTCGGACGACCAGCGGCGAACGGCCGAGGCCCTCATGGCCCGGGTCCAGGCCGAGGCCCGCGCCCTCGGCGCCCGCATCGTCGGCGTCGAGGCCCACCTCTCGGAGATGTTCGAGGCCGACGAGGTCGACCGCCACCACGTCGAGGGCGCCGCCCACGAATCCGCCCGGCTCCACGCCCGGCTCCGGCTCGTCCACCTCGCGGCCCATCTCGACATGCGCCAGGCGCTGACGGCTGAGCAGGCCGCCCGCTACCACGCGCTCCGCCACGGCCCCGACGCGTCGTCGGGCGGCGGGCCTGGTGGTCGCCACGGCGACGGTCACTGAGTCATCCTCTCCTCCATCCCCCTGCCTCCATGTCCACCACCCGCCGCCAGTTCCTCTCTCGTGCCGCCGTCGCAGGCGTCGCCCTCGGCGCCCCCTCGCTCCTCGCTGCCTGCGGCAGCGGCGACCCTCGCTCGGCCTCGGGCTGCGACGGCTACAGCGCGCTCACGCCCCAGGAGCTCCAGGCCCGCCAGGGGCTGAACTACGTCGACGCCTCGCCCAAGCCCGCCCAGCTCTGCTCCAACTGCATGCACTACACCGCTCCCGCCGAGGGCGCCTGCGGCGGGTGCAAGCTCTTCGCCGGGCCCGTCCTCGCGGGCGGCTACTGCACCGCCTGGGCCGCCCAGGCCAGCTAGACGTGAGCGACCGCTTCCAAACCGACGTGCTCGACAAAAGCCACGAGAAGCCCGTCCTCGTCGACTTCTGGGCGCCGTGGTGCGGCCCCTGCCGCGTGCTCGGTCCCACCCTCGAGCGCCTGGCGAAGGAGAGCCAGGGCCGCTGGCGGCTCGTGAAGGTCAACTCCGACCATCACCCCGACCTCGCGCGCCGCTACGGCGTCCGCGGCATCCCCGCCGTCAAGCTGTTCGTCGACGGGACCGTCGAGGCCGAGTTCACCGGCGCGATCCCCGAGCCCGCCCTCCGCAGATGGCTCGACGAGCACGTCCCCACTCCGTCGTGACCGCCCGCGCTGCCCTCGTCCTCCTCGTCCTCGCGGGCTGCGCCTCCGAGCCCTCGTCGCCCGCGGACGGGCCGCCTCCGACGGAGGCCCAGACGCCCGAAGAGGCCCGCGTCGAGGCGGCCGTCGCCGCCATCGACTCGATGCGCGCGGCGCGCGCGGCGTCCATCTCGCCGGACGAGACCGTCGACGCCGAGACGTTCGCTCGCGTGTGCAAGCCTGTCGGCATGCGCGCGCGCGCCCTCGCCGACTCCACCGGCTGGACCGTCCGCCAGGCCGCGATTCGTTTCCGCAACCCCGCCAACGCCGCCACGCCCGCCGAGGCCGCGCTCCACGAGCGGTTCGAGGCCGACCCCGCGCTCGCGCACGTCTGGGCCGACGCCCCCGGCGGGCGCCTCTACGCCCGCCGGATCACCGTCACGGCCGGGTGCGCCGCCTGCCATGGGCCCCGCGACGACCGCCCCGCCTTCGTTGCCGAGCGCTACCCCGACGACCGCGCCTACGGCTTCCAGCCCGGCGACCTGCGCGGCGTCTACGCCGTCTTCGTCCCCGCCCAGCCGTGACGCGCCGCCTCGTCCTGCTCGCCGCACTCGCGGCCGCTGCCCTGACTCCCGCCCAGGCCCAGGATCGTCCCCAGCCCTCCCCCGTCGAGGCCGCCCGCGCGGCCGACCCCTACGACGTCCCGCCCCACGTCGGCTACCTCCTCCAGGCCGACGCCCTCTCCGGCCCCGAGGTGGACCCCGACGGGTTCCTCCTCCGCACCGCCCGCCTCCGCTTCGCGGGCGAGGCCAGCGCGACGGCCCGCTACTTCGTCCAGGCCGAGCTCGCCCGCGGCCCCGCCGTTCTCGACGCCCGCCTCGCCGTCCGCCTCGGCGGCCCGGTCGAGCTCGTCGCGGGGCTCTACAAGACGCCCTTCAGCCGCGAGCTCCTCACGTTCCGCGGCGCCCTGCCCGCCGCCGAGCGCGCCCGCGCCGTCCGCGCCCTCGCGCCCGGCCGCCAGGTCGGGGCGAACCTGCGGGTCACAGGCGAGAGGGGAGGGGACACGTTCCGCGCCGAGGCCGGTCTCTTCAACGGCAACGGCGGCCGCACGTTCGCCAACGACGGCGACGGGCTCCTCGCCGTCGGGCGCGCCGAGGCCGCGCTCGCCGTCCCCGTCGGGACCCTCCGCCTCGGTGCGAGCGCGGCCCGCGGGCGCGACGACGCCGCGCCGATCCCCACGCTCGACCCGGCCTTCGAGGGCACGCGCACCGTCGTCGGCGCCGACCTCGACCTGACCACGCCCCGCGTGTACGTCCTCGCCGAGGCCCTCGCCGGCCGCCTGGACGGCCCTGGGGGCGACCGCCGCCCCTGGGGCGGCGCCCTCACCGCGACGGTCGAGGCCTTCCACCACGTCCGCCTCGTCGGGCGGCTCGACCACTTCGACCCCGACGCGCCCGAGGCCCCCCACGAGAGGCCCGGGGCCGTGGACGAGCCCCACGAGGCGCCCAACCGCGTCGCCCTCGGCCTCGACCTCGAGCCACAGCCCCACGTCCGCGCCCTCGTCGACTACGGGTTCCCCACCGACGACCCCGCCCACGGCGAGGTCCGCCTCCGCCTCCAGCTCGCGCTCCGCTAAACCCCCATGTCCTTCTTCTCCCGACTCATGAACCGCTCCGACGACACCCTCGCCCCCGCCGACTTCGTCGCCCAGCGCGACCCCGAGGCGCCCGTCCTCGACGTCCGCACGCCCGACGAGTTCGCCTCCGGCCACCTCGCCGGCGCCACGAACGTTGACGTGATGGCGCCCGACTTCCAGAGCCGGGTCGCCGCCCTCGACCTCCCCACCGACACACCGGTCTACCTCTACTGCCGCTCCGGCAACCGGTCCGGCCAGGCCACCAAGGCCCTCCGGCAGATGGGCCACACCGGCGCCGTCAACGTCGGCGGGTTCGACGCGCTCGCGAAGGCCGGCGCCGAGACGGCGTAGCCCGTGGCCACGCTCCTCGACCTTCTCCACACCACCCAGGTCGGCGCCGCGCTCGCCGGCCTGGTCGTGCTTCTCCTTTTGGAGGGCGCGCACCCGTTCTTCGAGTTCTTCCGCGAGCGGAAGGAGCGGGGCCGCCACCTCGCGCGCAACCTCGTCCTGGGTGCGGTGAACAGCGCCGTCGTGGCCGTCGTCTTTGCCGGGCTCTGGGTGGCCGCCGCGGCGTGGGCGGCGGCGAACGGCTGGGGCCTCTTGCGTCTGGTCGCGCTGCCGGGCTGGCTCCACGCCATGGGGGCGGTCCTGCTCCTCGACGCGTGGACCTACGCCTGGCACCGGATGAACCACCGGATCCCGTTCCTGTGGCGCTTCCACCGCGTCCACCACTCGGACGCGCAGATGGACGTGACGACGGCGAGCCGCTTCCACACGGGCGAGATCGTGCTGTCGTCGGCGCTCCGCGTCCCGCTCATCGTGGCGCTCGGCGTGACCGCGTGGCAGCTCGTGCTCTACGAGACGCTGATGTTCGCCGTCGTCCAGTTCCACCACGCCAACATCGCGCTCCCGGAACGCGTCGAGGCCGTCGTGAACAAGCTCATCGTGACGCCGGCGATGCACAAGGTCCACCACAGCCGGTGGCAGCCCGAGACGGACTCCAACTACTCGGCGATGCTCTCCGTCTGGGACCGCCTCTTCCGCTCGTTCCGCCGCCGTGAGGCGCTCCACGAGGTGGAGCTAGGGCTGGCGGAGTTCGATGACGACCGCCACCAGTCGGTCGCCGGGATGCTCCGGACGCCGCTCGCATCCATCCAGAAACTCGACGCGTGATCCGCCGCCCGTTCTCGCCTGCGAAGGGGGAGAGAAGCCGGTGGAGCCCTGCAACGGGGGTCTCCTCTGTTCGTATTGTATCGACGTGTCATAACAGGCGTCATGGCTGAACCCGCTGCTCCCGAAAGCCCCAAACCCGGCGTCGAACGGTCGACGGCGGGCCTCGTCGTCGCGCTCTACCTCGGGGCGACGCTCTTGCTCGCCTACATCACCTACCGGGTCATCATGGAGAGCCGGGACCGCCTCGCGCCGCCGGACCCCGACCCGGCTGCGCTCGCGGCCCCGCCGCCCGCGCCCCTCGTCGCCACCCGCCTCCCGCTGTGAGCTACCTCCCGCTCCTGACCCTGCTCCTCGTCCTCGTCGTCGGCGGGGCCACGACGCTGCTGATCCTGTTCCGTGCCGACCGCGCGGGCCACTTCCGTGGCCTCGCGGCCGGTGCCACGGTCCTCTTCGACGAGGACGAGCCGCTCGGCGTCCCCCAGGACCAACTCTACGCGCCCGACGCCTCACTTCCCGACCATGAGTAAGCGATCCGAGCGCCGCGCGCGCAAGCAGGCCGCCCGCCTCGACCAGCGCCGCGACACCTACGCGACGGGCATCGACCCCGTCCACGGCGTCTGGCGCGACGGCGTCGCACCGACCAACGTCGCCACCTGGCGCCGCGACGTCGACCGCCACGTCCGCACGCCCGTCGTGGCGTTCACGCTCACGGCCGTCTTCTGGCTCCTCGTCGGCACGACGTTCGCGCTTATCGCCTCGTTCAAGTTTCAGTACCCCGACTGGATGGGGGAGACGGCCGCGATGACGTTCGGGCGCGTCCGCCCCGCCCACCTCAACACGATGATCTGGGGCTGGATCTCACCCGCGGGCGTCGCCATCGCGGTCTGGCTCTGGGGGCGCCTGCTCAAGACCGAGGTCCGCCACGTCTGGGCGCTCAACGTGAGCTGGGTCCTGTGGAACATCGGCGTCACCGTCGGCACCGTCGGCATCCTGGCGGGCTACTCGCAGGGCATTGAGTGGGTCGAGATGCCGCTCGCGGCCTTCGTCTTCCTGGTCCCGGCGCTCCTGCTCGTCGCCTACTCGCTGCTCTCGACGCTGCGCCACCGGCGCGTGGCCCACCTCTACATCTCGGTCTGGTACATCGGCGCGTCGCTCTTGTGGACGCCGGTCCTGATCGTCGCCATCCTCCTGCCGATCTACTCCGGCGTGCCGCACGCGACGGCGAACTGGTGGTTCGCCCACAACATCCTGGGGTTGTGGCTCACGCCCATCGGGCTGGGCGCGGCCTACTACCTCATCCCCAAGGTCGTCGGGCGGCCGATCTACTCGTACCACCTCTCGTACCTCGGCTTCTGGACGCTGGCGCTGTTCTACAACTGGGCGGGCGTCCACCACTTGGTCGGCGGGCCGCCGCCGCAGTGGGTGGTCACGGTGTCGATCGTGTTCTCGGTCATGATGATCATCCCGGTCATCATCGTGGGGCTCAACCACCACATGACGGCTTTCCCGCGCATCAAGCGCGTGATCTGGAGCCCCACGCTCCGCTTCGTGGTCTTCGGCGCGGTGAGCTACACCGTGGTCTCGCTCCAGGGCGCGATGCAGGCGCTCCGGTTCTGGCAGGAGGTGACGCACTTCACGCACTACACCATCGCGCACTCGCACATCGGCGTCTACGCCTTCGTGACGATGATCGCCTACGGCGCGCTCTACTACCTCCTGCCGCGCGTGACGGGCTGGGAGTGGAAGAGCAAGCGGCTCATCTCGCTCCACTTCTGGACGACCGCCGTCGGCATCTCGCTCTACATCGTCGGGCTGACCGCCGGTGGCGTGCTCCAGGGCTTCCTGATGAACAACCCCGACGTGCCGTTCATGGAGATCGTCGAGACGATGAAGCCGTTCCTGTGGAGCCGCTCCATCGCGGGCGTGCTCATGACCGTCGGCCACCTCGCGTTCGCCTACCTCGTCTGGGAGATCGTCCGCAAAAAGGGCGAGCGCCCCCCAGGCCCGGTCTTTTTCCGCCAGCCGCCCGCGGGCGTCTACCGCATGATGACGGGCGCCGACCCCGACACGGGCGACGGGTCGGCCGCGCACCCCGTCCCCGCCCCCTAGCGCCATGATCACCCGAGCCTCCCTCATCTTCCTCGGCGCCCTGGCGGCCATCCTGATGAGCTTCACGGCGCTCGCCGTGCTGCCCGCCGCCCAACTCGCCACCATCGAGCCCACGCCGGGCACGGAGGAGTACTACGGTCCGACCCGCCGGGGCCGCGAGGTCTACGTCCGCGAGGGCTGCGTCTACTGCCACAGCCAGCAGGTCCGCCCGCCAGACTTCGGCGCCGACATCGAGCGCGGGTGGGGACAGCGCGGCTCGCTCCCGGGCGACTACGTCTACGACTACCCGCACGTGATGGGCACGATGCGGACCGGCCCCGACCTCCACGACATCGCGAGCCGCCAGCCGTCGGCCGACTGGCACCACGCCCACCTCTACAACCCGCGCTCGGTCAGCCCCGGATCGGTCATGGCGCCCTACCCGTGGCTCTACCGCGTCGTCGAGGTCCGCGGCGACGGCCCCGATAACGCCGTCCCGCTGCCGCCCGAGTACGCGCCCGGCGAGGGGTTCGCCGTGATCCCGACCGAGGAGGCTGAGGACCTCTTCGCCTACCTCATGACGCTCAAGCTGGAGGCCGTCGACACGCCCGCGTCCGACGCCGCCGGCGCCACCGAGTAATCCGACCGAGTAATCCGACCGCGTAATCCCATGGCCGACTCCACCCTTCCCGGCGACGCCGACGCCCCGCGCCCCGAGGACGCCGCCGTGCCTACCTCGGACGAGGCCCAGGCCCGCGCGGCCCAGGCCGGAGCCGCCCAGCCCGCGCTCGCGCCTGCGGGCGCCGCGCAGCAGACCGAGCAGGCCGAGCCGCTCGACTTGCTGAGCCCGTACTACCGCGAGCAGAACCTCGCCGCTGAGGGCGCCGAGGCGCCCCCGTTCGCGCTCTGGGTCACCATCTTCGGCGTCGTGCTGTTCTCGGTGTTCTACCTCGGCGCCAACGTCGGCGACTTCTCGACCTACCCGTGGCTCCAGCAGCCACAGGCCGCCGGCGTCGCCGCCGCCGCGGCGCCCGTCGCCGTCGACGGCGCCCAGCTCTACACCTCGCGGTGCGCCAACTGCCACCAGGCCGACGGCACCGGCGTCGCGAATGTCAACCCGCCGCTGGCGGGCTCGTCCTGGGTGACAGGCGACAAGGGCGTGCTCATCCGCATCCTGCTCCACGGCATGAACGGGCCGGTCGAGGTGCTCGGCGCCACCTACAACGGCAACATGCCCGCCTGGGCCATCCTGTCCGACGAGGAGATCGCCGCCGTGACGACGCACGAGCGGACGAGCTGGGGGAACGCGGCCGAGCCCATCACGGCCGCAGAGGTCGCGGCCATCCGCGAGCTGACCGCCTCGCGGTCCCAGCCCTGGACCGCCGCCGAGCTCCAGGACCCCGCCAACCAGGGCGTCCCGGCCGGGGCCGCCCCCGAGGCGGACGCGCCAGAGGCCTCGGGCGACGACGCGCCCCCGGACTCCGCCGCCGCGGACGCATGACGCGCTGCGCCCACTGCGACCTCCCCGTGCTGGGGACTGGCGCCACGGGCGATTCTGACGGACCCCTCGCCGGGGCCGTCTACTGCTGCACCGGCTGCCTGATGGTCGCCGACCTCCTGGGCGACGATCCCGACGAGCGCACGCCCGAGCAGCGCGCGCTCCTCTACCGCCTGTTTGTCGGCGTCCTCGCGGCCGGATTCACGATGACAGTCTCGGTCGCCATCGCGTCGGGCTACGGGTTCGGCGCGCTCCGCACGCTCGACACGGGCTGGGACGCGGCCCACTGGGCGCTCCTGGCCGCCGCGCTCCCGGCGCTGGCGCTCTTGGGCCCGCCCGTCTGGGGTGCCGCCTGGCAGAGCCTCCGCGCGCGTCGCCTGTCGCTGGAGGTTTTGTTCGCGCTCGGCACGCTCGCCGCCGTCGCCGCGAGCGCCGTGTCCTACGCCCGCGGCTCCGGCCCGGTCTACCTCGAGACGGCCGCGATGCTGCTCGCGCTCTACACGCTCGGCCGCTACCTCGACGCCCGCACGCGCGGCCAGACGACGCGCGTGCTCCGCCGCCTGCTCGACGTGCCCACGGCCGACGTCGAGCGGCTCACGGACAGCGGCGCCGAGTCCGTGTCGCCCCAGACCCTCGCCGTCGGTGACCGCGTGCGCTTGCGCGCGGGCGACGTGGTGCCCGTCGACGGCGTGGTCGAGGACGGCCGCGCGCTCGCCGACACCGCCGCGCTCACGGGTGAGGCTGGGCCGTCGCCTCTGGCGCCCGGCGACTCGGTGCTTGCGGGCACGCTGCTCCTCGACGCCCCGCTCGTCGTTCGCGTCACGGCGACGGGCGAGGAGCGGCACCTGGCTCGCGTCGAGCGCTTGATGCACCGGGCGATGGCCCAGCCCACGCGCGTCGCCGACGCGACCGACCGCGCGCTGCGCTGGCTCATCCCAGCGGTCGTCGTCCTCGCGCTCGCGACGTTTGCTGGGTGGACGTGGGCGGCGGGCTTCGAGCGCGGCCTCTACGCCGGGCTCTCGGTCGTCCTCATCGCGTGCCCGTGCGCGCTCGGGCTGGCGGTCCCGCTCGCGCTCCACGTCGCGCTCGGCGAGGCCACGCGGCGCGGCGTCCTGGTCCGCTCCGGCCAGTCCCTCCTGGACCTCGCGGGCGTCCGTGCCGCCGTGCTCGACAAAACGGGCACGCTCGCCCAGCCCGGCCGCGTCGTCTCGGTCGGTATTCCCGCCGCCCGGCTCACGCCTGGCCAGGGCGACGGCCACGCCGGATCGCCGCCGCTGCCCGCCGACACCTGGCTTGCGGCGGCGGCGGCCGTCGAGGGCGGCGTCGACCACCCGCTCGCGCGCGCCGTCCGCGCCGAGGCCCAGGCCCGCGCCCTGGCGCTCCCCGCCGTCTCCGACGCCCGGTCGCTCCCCGGCCTGGGCGTCGAGGCCACCGTCGCCTTGCCCGGCGGCCCGGCCCGCGTGGCCGTCGGCCACCCGAGCCTCCTGGCTCTCGGGCACCCCGCGCGTGTCGTCGCCGACCGGCTGGGGCAGGGGGGAGGCCGCGCCCTCGTCGTCACCGCCGACCGCCAGCCCGTCGCGCTCCTCTCCGTCGAAGAAGCCCCGGTCGAGGGCGCGACCCAGGCCGTCGAGGCGCTCCGTGCCGCCGGGCTCCACGTCGAGGTCCTCTCCGGCGACCGAGACGCGGCCGTCCAGGCATTTACCGCCCCGCTCGGCGTCGAGGGGCGGGGCGCCGCGACGCCCGAGGCCAAGCTCGACCGCGTGCGCCACCTTCAGGCCACGGTCGGCCCCACGCTCGTGCTCGGCGACGGCACGAACGACGCCGCCGCGCTCGCCGCCGCCGACGTCGGGGTTGCGCTCGCGCGCGGGACGGCACTCGCCGTCGAGGCGGCCGACGTCACGCTCTACGGACGTGACCTCTCGGCGCTTCCCTGGCTGCTCGACCTCGCGCGCCGCACGCGGCGCACGGTCCGCCTCAACCTCGTCTGGACCTTCGGCTACAACGCCGTCGGGCTCGCGCTCGCCGTCGCGGGCCTGCTCCACCCGCTCGTCGCCGTCGTCGTGATGGTGCTCTCGAGCGCGTTCGTGACCGCGACCGCGCTCCGCCTCCGCCAGCCCGACGCGCCGTGACCGCCGCCGCCCTCGCGTCCGCGTTCCTGTTCGGCTTGCTCGGCAGCGGCCACTGCGCCGGGATGTGCGGCCCGCTCGTGCTCGCCGCCGCCCAGCGACACCGGACGGCCGCCGAGCTCCAGGTCCACCAGGCGCTCTACCACCTCGGCAAGACGCTCGCCTATGCCGCGCTCGGCGCCGCCGCCGGCGTGCTGGCGGGGCTCGCGGGCGACGGGCTGGCGGCGGTCGCCCAGTCCGGGCAGCGCGTCCTGAGCGTCGCGCTGGGGCTGGGACTCGTCGCGCTCGGCGTCGCGCTCCTGCTCGGCAAGCGACTCCCGGAAGGGAGCGCCTGGGCGTTCCGCCTGCCCCTCTTCGGCGCCGTGTTCAGGGCGCTCGTCCGCGAGCGCTCGCTGCGCGCCAGCGTCGGCCTGGGGTTCCTCAATGGGCTCCTGCCCTGCGGGCTCGTCTACGCCGGGCTCGGCGTGGCCGCCACGACCGGCTCGGCGCTCGGGGGCGCGCTCTCGATGGCCGCCTTCGGGCTCGGCACCGCGCCCGCGCTCGTCGCCGTGGGCACGCTGGGCTACGCCGCGCGGCCCGCCTGGCGCTCCCGGATGCAGCGGGCCGCGGGCGCGCTCCTCGTCCTCGCCGGGCTCCCCACAATCCTTCGCGCCACCCCGCTGTGGGGCGCGATCATGCACGCCATGATGGGCCACTGAGAATGATGACCCCCCACGACTCCGCTCCCCGGCTCAACGGCGCGCGGGTGTGTACGGCCGTCGTGTACTGGACCTTCCGTGGGAAGGTGACGCTGGACGAGTTCTCGTACTGATGGGCGAGCCCCTCGACGGGTGGAGACGCCAGTGGGAGTCGCCAGCGGGCCGGCGTGCCCGCCGCATCGCGTACTGGCTCGTACTCGCCGCGCTGGCGGTCGTCGTCGTCCGCCGCTACCTCCCGGACTACGACCTCGCCGACCTCGGCCCGGCGCCGCCTCTGGCGTACGCCGACCTCGACGGCGAGACGGTCCGACTCGACGCCTTCGCGGGCCGGGTCGTCGTCGTCAACGTCTGGGCGACGTGGTGCCCGCCGTGCGTGGTCGAGACGCCGGGCTTCGTGGATCTCGCGGCCGAGTTCGAGGACGACGTCCAGTTCCTGGGCGTCTCCGCCGACCAGGACACAAGCCTCGTGCGACCGTTCGGCGAGCGCTACAGCGTGACCTACCCGCTCCTCGTCGGTCCCAACCTCGCCGGACCGCCACTCGCCGCCCCAGTCCTCCCGACGACCTATGTCGTCGACCGGCGCGGCCGCATCCGGATGCGGCACGAGGGGCTGCTGCTGGAGCCCGCCCTCCGCCCGGTCCTCCGGGAGCTCGCCCGCGAGCAGCCGTAGACGCCCCCCTGCACGGTCGCCCGCCGCCGCCTACGCCACGCTCGTAGAAGGCGCGGACGGGCGTCCGGGGTGCAGGCATGGGGAGCGACCGGCCCCGCTTGGGGGGCCGGCGCTCCGGTGCCCGAGAGGTCTAGAGGTCACGGGCGTCGTTCGCCCGGTCGACGTCGGGCGCCAGCGCGTCGGGGTCGAGCCGCGCTGAGACCACGGTCCGGCCTGCCAGGTCGATGACGGCCCGCGCCTCGTCCTCGCTGAAGAAGGCCTCGACGGGGATCTCCACGCGCTCCGTCGTCCCGTCGGCGAACGCGAATTCGACCGTCGCGGGCATCACCAGGTCCGTCTCGTGCGTCACCGTCGCGACCGCGATGCCGTCGCCCAGACCCAAGCGGACGAGCGCGGCGTCGTAGGGCGCCAGCGAGTCGAACCAGCCGCGCCAGAACCAGTCGAGGTCCTCGCCGGAGACGTCCTCGACCGTCCGGAAAAAGTCGGCGGGCTGGGGGTGCTTGTAGGCCCACCGCCGCGTGTACTCGCGGAGCGCCTCGTCGAAGACGCCGTCGTCCAGCACGACCGTCCGGAGCAGGCGCAGGCCCATCCCCGGCTTGAAGTAGGCGTTCCAGCCGACGCCCGCGCCCGAGAGGTGGTCGGGGTAGGTCAGGACGGGGTCGTCCACCGACGCGAAGCGGCCGCTCAGGCGCGCGTAGACGTCGGGGTCGAGCAGCATCACGCCCTGCGCCCGCTCGGCCTCGCCGTAGCCCGCGATCGTCGGGTCGTCGTTCTCGTCGTAGAAGCGCCGCGCCGAGAGCTCGTTGACGAACGTGTTGAACCCCTCGTCCATCCAGGCGTGGCGGCGCTCGTCGGAGCCCACGATCATCGGGTACCAGACGTGGGCCAGCTCGTGGTCGATGACGCCGAAGAGCGCGAAGTGGCGGCTCTCGACCGACGAGAAGTGGATCATCGGGTACTCCATCCCGCCGACGTGGCTGGCGACCGAGATCGCGACCGGATAGGGGTAGGGCAGCCAGGTCGAGTTGTTCAGGATCGAGGCGCGGCCGTAGCGCGTGGCCTCCTCCCAGCCCGGCTCCTCGGGCGTGCCGATCCCCTCGTGCGGATAGGCGCTCAGCACGAGCACGTCGTTCGTGGTCCCGTCCTCCTGGGGGACCGGGGCGGCGGCGCCGTCGAGCACGAACGCGGCCGAGGCCGCCCAGGACACGTCGCGGACCGTTTCGGCCCGGTAGCGCCACGTCGTCGTGCCGGTCCGCCTCGGGGTCGCGGCGGCCGTCCCCACCTCATCGGGGCCGACGACGTAGACGCGATCCGACGACCGGCGCGCCTCGGCCAGCCGCTGGCGCTGGGCCTCGGTGTAGACCTCGTCCGGGTTGAGCAGCTCGCCCGTCCCGACGACCGTCATCGTGCTCGGCACCGTCAGCGCCATCTCGACGTCGCCGTAGCCGAGGTAGAACTCGCCCGCGCCGAGGTACGGCATCGCGTTCCAGCCGTTGACGTCGTCGAACACGGCCACGCGCGGGAACCACTGGGCCACCGAGTAGACGGTCCCGCGCGCGGTCTCCATCCGGCCCATCCGGGGCGTGTCGGGGCCGGGCACGACGAACGTGTAGGGCACGACGACCTCGACGCGGCCCCCGCCCGGCGCCAGCGGCTCGGGCAGCGGCACGCGCATCCGGGTGTCCGTGATGCGGGGCGTCACGGGCTGCCCGTCGACCGTGACCGTCCCGAGCCGGTAGCCGTTCTCGGGGCGGCCCGTCACGCCCCGGTCGAGCTGCGCCCGGTCCCCGCGCGAGCCCTCGCGGAACAGGTTCTGCTCCAGGTGGAACCACAGATGGTCCAGGGCCTCGGGGCTCTCGTTCGTGTACGTCAGCCGGACGGTCCCGGAGAGCGTGTGCGTCGTCGTGTCGAGCGCGGCCTCGATGCGGTAGTCGTTCCGGTTCTGCCAGTACGCCGGGCCGGGCCGCCCGCTCGCCGAGCGGTACTCGTTCGGCGTGGGGAGGGCGTAGGGCTCGAAGACGGCGTTCGTGCTGTGGCCGACCGAGTCGGCAACAGGCTGAGCGTGGGGGACACCGGCCAGCCCGAGGGCCAGCAGTGCGGTGGTCGCGAGGAGGGTGAGGGGCCGAGTCATGGGGGAAGGGGGGAGGAAAAGAGGGAGGTCACCGGGACGTCGCGCGCAGCAACCGGAGGCCGTTGAGGCTCACCAGGACGGTGCTCCCCTCGTGGCCGACGACGGCGAGCGGCAGCGCCAGCCCGGCGCCGAGGATCGTGGCGACCATCACGACGATGGCGCCCAGCGAGATCGCGATGTTGACCGCCAGCGTCCGGCGCGTGCGGCGGCTGAGCCGCAGGAGGTAGGGGATCTTGCCCAGGTCGTCCGCCATCAGGACCACGTCGGCGGTCTCCAGCGCCACGTCGGTGCCGGCCCCGCCCATCGCGATGCCGAGCGTGGCCGCCGCCAGCGCGGGGGCGTCGTTGACGCCGTCGCCCACCATCGCCACGCCGCCGTACCTCGCTTCGAGCTCGCGGACGAGCGCCACCTTGGCCTCGGGCAGCAGGTCGGCGTAGACCGCGTCCACGCCCGCCTCGGCGCCCATCGCCTCGCCGACCGCGGACGTGTCGCCGGTCAGCATCGCCACGTGCTCGACGCCCAAGGCATGAAGCTGAGCCACGACCTCACGCGCGCTCGGGCGGAGCACGTCGGCGAACGCCATCACGCCGACGGCCCGCTCGCCGCTGGCGGTGGTTTCGGTCACCACGACGGCCGTGCGTGCCTGGCCTCGGAGCCGCTCGACCTCGGCGAGGGCCGCGTCCAGGTTCTCCACGCGGCGTCCAGCCGAGTGCGCCGGGTTGCCGATCCGCACGAGCGCGCCGCCCACGGCCGCCTCGACGCCCCGCCCGGCGACCGCCGCGAAGCCCTCGGCCGCGCCCACCGTCAGGCCGCGCGCGGCGGCCTCGCGGACCGTCGCCCGCGCCAGGTGGTGCTCGCTCCGCGCCTGGACGGCCGCCGCGAGCGCGACGAGCTCGTCCTCGCCCAGCGTGCCGAGCGCGACGACGTCGGTCAGGCGCGTCTCGCCGGCCGTCAGCGTCCCCGTCTTGTCGAAGGCGACCGCGCGAACCTTCGCGGCCTCCTCGACCGTCACGCCGCCCTTGAAGAGCACGCCGGACTTCGCCGCCGCCGCGATCGCGCTCAGGACCGCCGCCGGCGTCGAGATCACGAGCGCGCACGGGCTCGCGGCCACCATCAGCGTCATGGCCCGGTAGAACGCGGGCTCGAACGCTTCGCCCCAGCCCAGGATGGGCAGGGCGATGGCGACGGCCGTCATCGCGATCACGCCAAGGGCGTAGGGCTGCTCGAACCGGTCGATCAGCCGCTGCGTCTCGGCCTTCTGGCTCTGCGCGTCCTCCACCATCGCGATCATCCGCGCGATCGCGCTCTCGTCGGCCGTCTTCGTCACGCGCACGTCGAGCGCGCCGCCGCCGACGGTCGTCCCGCCGAAGACCTCGTCGCCCACGCTCTTTGTGACCGGCACGCTCTCGCCCGTGATCGAGGCCTGGTCGACCTCGCTCCGGCCGCTCGTGACGACGCCGTCGAGCGGCATCCGGGCGCCCGGCCCCACGCGGAACACGTCGCCCACGCGCACCTCGCCGACCGAGACCTCGACCCACGCGCCGTTCCGCTCGATCACGGCCGCGTCGGGCCGGAGCTCCATCAGCGCCTCGATGGCGCGGCGGCTCCGCCCGATCGCGACGTGCTGCAACGTGTTCGAGAGCGAGAACAGGAACAGCAGCATCGCCCCCTCGAAGGGCGCCCCGATGGCGAGCGCGCCGAGCGCGGCCAGGATCATCAGCAGGTCGATGTCGACCGTCCGGTGGCGCAGCGAGTCCAGCCCGGCGCGGGCGCCGTACCACCCGCCGAACCCGTACGACACGGCGTAGAGCGCCCAACTCACGGCGGTCCAGCCCTGCCACTCGGCCACGAGGCCGCCGACGAGCCCGACGAACGCCACGACCACGAAGGAGGCCTCCCGGCGCCACGACGCGCCGTCGGCCGCGGCGTCGGGCTCGTCGTCTCGCGTCGGCACGCCGAGCCGGCGGACGGTCGTGGCGAGGTGCTCGGGGCTCGTCTCGCCCTCGCGGTAGTCCACGCGGAGCACGCCGCTGTGGAACGAGGCGCGGGCATCGGTCACGCCGGGCTCGGCCCGCATCCGAGCGGCGAAGCGCTCGGCGCACGATCCGCAGCTCCGGCCCCCAGACCGCTCGACGCGCACGAGGCACGCGCACGTCCCATCGGCCTCGATGGCGCCCGCGAGCCGGGCCGCCCGGGCGTCGGCCTCCCGGGCCGTCATCCCTGCCTCGTCGTAGGTCAACGCCAGCTCGCCCGTCTGAGGGTCGAGGTCGGCGTGGAGAGGGCTCGGGGCGCTCGGGGTCATGCGCGGGATCGGATCAGGACGAGCCGGGCGTCGGTCGGCGCGTCGACGGCGTGAGGCACCTCCGCGGGCAGGACGATCCCGTCCCCCGGCCCCAGCGTGTGCAGAGTGCCGTCTACCGTCACCCCGGCCGATCCTTCGGTGACGAGCAGGAACGCCTCGTCCGGGACCGTGTGCGTTTTGAGTCCCTGGCCTGCGCGGAAGGCGAACCCGGTCACCCGCGCCGCTCCGGCGTAGAGCGGCGCCGAGGCGAACCGGGCGTCGTCGAAGTCGGGGAGGGACGGCATCAGTAGCCCTCGGGGAGCGGGGTCGGCTCGTGGGCGCGGTCCATCCCGCGGTCCACGAACTCGCTCACCGCGCGGTGGGCGTGCTGCTGGATCAGGCGCACGACGTACGGGTCGTTCGACGTCTCCACCACGCGGACCCCCCGCTCGGTGTCCTCGATCTCCATCGTGATCGCGTCGGCGTGCTCGAAGATCTCGGCGAAGAGCGGGTCCCAGCGGCGGATCGGGCGGCCGTCCTCCAGCCGCGCGTCCATCTGGCGGACGTGCTCGCGGATGCGGGCGGCCACCTCGGGATCGTCGGACTCGGTCCACGTCTCGACGCCGTCCGAGCGGTCGACCACGCGGCGCTCGATGGCCTGGTGGTCGGCGAGCAGGGCGTGGATCGTGTCCATGTCCTCGCCCATGCCGCCTCGCATCCCGCGGCCCCCCTGGCCCATCCGGCCCTGGTGTTGCCCCCCTCCGCCCTCGGCATGACGCCCCATGCCGGGCCCGTGACGCCCCTCTGTCGTGGCATTGGCGATCTCAGGGGAAGGGTTGGAAGAGGGCTCGGCCGTGCGGCTGGAGCCGCAGCCGGGCGCGAGGGCGAGCACCAGCGCGAGGGCGGGCGTGAGGATCAGGAGGCGCATCGTTGGAAGGCGGGGAGGTGGTTGTCGAGGGAGGCGTCGCGGTTGGACGTGAGCACGCGGCGCACGTCGTCGGGCATCGCGAGCCCGAGGTAGCGGTCGTAGAGGGCGGCGTTGTCGACCTCCGCCTCGACGCCCGCCGCGCAGGCCGCCCCGACGGAGGGGTAGCCGTCGACCGTAGCCGCGGCGTAGGGGTTGGCGGGGCGGTCGAGGCCGTACCGGGCGAAGAGCCCTTCGAGGGCCTGGGCGTGGGTCTGCTCCGCGCCGATGATGTTCGCGAACGGGCGCACGTCCCCGAAGTCGAGCAGCACGCGGGCGTAGATCGCCTCGGCGCGGTGCTCGTCGAGGAGCACGGCGTCGAGCGCGTCCGTGACCTCGGCCGAGAGGGCCGACGGATCCGTGCCCCCCGACGTGTCGCACGCGCTGAGAACGAGGAGGGCGAGGACGAAAAGGGGTAGTCGCGACATGACATTACAGGCAGCTCGGTCCAGTCTACACCTCGCGCCCTCGGCGGTTGTGAGAGACCGATGAGAGTTCGGCCTCACGGCCGGATCACGAGCCCCTCGCGGGCCACGCGCACCCGCGTTCCGGGACGCACGTGGGCCATGCGACCGGCGGCGTCGTGGCCGACCGCGTCCAGTTCGTCGTCGGTCCGGTCGGGGTCGTGGTGGAACAGCACCAGCTCGCCCACGCCCGCCGCGGCGGCCAGCGCCACGGCCTCCCCGACGCTGCTGTGGCCCCAGCCGCGCCGCGCCTCGATCTCGCTGTCGAGGTACTGCGCGTCGTGGATGAGAAGGTCGGCGCCGGAGGCGAACGCGGTCACGGCCTCGCGCGCCGCGGCCTCCGCGCCGAGCTCGTTGTCGGGTACGAACACCACCGAACGACCTCCGACCTCCAGGCGGTACCCCGCCGTCACGCCGGGGTGGGCCACGCGGACGGCCGAGACAGACAGCCCGTACCCCGCCAACACGTCGGCCGCGGAGTCGGTGACGTAGTCGCACGGCGAGGCCAGGCGGTCCCTCGCGACGGGGAAGTGGCGCGGCTCGAAGAGGTCGTCGAGCGGGCGGGGGTGCTCGCCCAATCCGATGGGGAACAGCCGGATCGTCCGGCCGGCCTCGTAGAGCGGCTCGAAAAACGGGTACCCCACCACGTGGTCCCAATGGACGTGCGTCACGAACAGCAGCACGTCGCGCTCGTCGCTGCGCAGCGCCTGCCCGAGCGGGCGGATCCCGGTCCCGGCGTCGAACACGACCACCGGACCGCCGGGCACGTCGACCGAGGCGCACGTCGTGTGGCCGCCGTAGCGCACCGTCGAGGGGCCGGGGGAGGGGATCGACCCCCGGACGCCCCAGAACCGGACCGTCGGGCTAGTCATGGTCCACCTCGTCGGCGTCCACGGCGGGGCCTCGCACCTCGGCCGTACCGTCTCGGATCTCGGTGTGCCGGATCTGCCCGCCCAGGTTGCCAGCCCGCGCCATCAGCCCGAACACGAGCGCCGCGCCGACGAGCACTACCACCGAGGGCGCACGACCGATGTCCGTCTCGCGTCGGCGCCAGACGAGCACGCCAAGCGCGAGGACGGCCAGCGCGATGGCCCCGTAGTTCGCGACCTCGGCGGCCTCCTCGTGCTCGTGGATGATCCGCTCCGAGACACCGGGCAGGTGCTCCACGGTCTCCTCGGCCCCCTCGCCCGAGCGGGTCGCCACGACCGAGGCGACACCGACGACGACGAGCGCCATCAGCGCCATCCGGACCACGTCGGGCTGGCGGCGCGCTGCTCCGTAGACCCCGAGAATCAGGGCGAAGAGCGTCCCGAGGATCGGGACGTGGTTGACGATGAGGTGGAGGTGCGTGGCGTCCATGTCCGTGGGGGTCAGTCGGTGAAGAGCACGCGCTCGCCCGAGACGCGCTCCCAGGCCACGACGGCGAGGAGCGCGTCGCGGAAGGCGTCGAGCCCGACCTCGCGGGCATCGAGGAGGGCCTGGCGCGCGCCGAGGAGCATGGGCTGGGTGACCTCGCCGAGCTGGTAGCCCCGGAGCGCGAGCGCCAGCAGGGCCTCGGCGCGCTCGACCGGCGCGCCCCGGGCGGCCTCTAGGGTCACACGGGCGCTCCGGACGCGGGCCTCGGCGGCGGCCACCGACGCCCGACGCTCCGCCGCGAGCCCGTCGCGCTCGGCCTCGGCCGACTGGCGGGCGGCCTCGGCAGCACGCACGCGCGAGGCCACGATCCGGCCCTGCCCGAGCGGCAGGCGCACGCCGACCTGGAAGCCTGCCCCGAACGTGTCGCCGCCGAAGTGCTGGGGGAACACCTCGGCGCTCCACACCGGACGGCGCGACGCCCGGGCCGCGTCCGCGCTCGCCTGAGCGGCCTCGACGCGGGCCCCGGCCGCGGCGACGAGGGGCGCGGTGGCACCGGTTGGAGGGAGGACGTCGGGGAGCGTGAGCGTCGGGGCGGCGGCGGCCCCGTCGACCGGAAGCCCGAGCGACGCCACGGCCGCGGCCCGTGCAGCCTCTCGCTGTCCCACGGCGGCGGCGAGCGTGGCGCGAGCCCGCTCTGCCTCCAACTCGGCGCGGAGCGTTTCGAGCCCGGCGCCCTCGCCCGCCTCCTCGCGGAGCCGCGCGACGCGGACGAGCGAGTCGGCGAGCGCGACGGCCTCCAGGCGGAGCCCCACCCGCGACTCGGCGACCCCGAGGTCGACGTAGGCGGCCACGACGCGGGCGCGGAGCGCACGGCGGGTCGCGTCGGCGTCGAACCCGTAGGCTCGGGCCTCGGCGGCCAGCCGTTGGCGCTCGGCGCGAGCGAGCGATGCCGGGCCGACCTCGACGCCCGCTACGATCCGCTGCTCGAACCCGCCGCTCGCGCCCACGCCCTCGACGGCGTAGCCGAGCGTCGGCGCGGCCCAGGCGGTGACGCCGCCGACGGCCGCCTCGCGCGACGTGGCGAGCGCCTCGGAGGCCCGGACGAGCGGGTGCGCCCGCTCGACGAGCGACAGCGCCTCGAAGACCGTCAGCGAGTCCGGCGCCTGGGCCGAAGCGGGCACCGCCAACAGAAGGAGGGGCAGGAGGAGCGCGCGCATCAGACCGTGGCCTCGGCCGGTTGAGGGAGAGCACCGGCCTGGCCGTCGCCCGCGAACGCGTCGGCGTGTGGGTCGGCGGGGGACCGGTCGTCGCGCTCCATCCACGCGTAGACGACCGGCAGCACCAGGAGCGTCAGCAGCGTGGCCGTCACCAGCCCGCCGATCACGACGGTCGCGAGCGGCCGCTGCACCTCCGAGCCCGGACCCGTGTTGAACGCCATCGGCACGAAGCCGAGGCTCGCGACCAAAGCGGTCATCAGGACCGGCCGCAAGCGGTCGGCGGAGCCCTGGAGGACGGCCTCGCGGACGGAGTGCCCCTCGCGACGCAGCTCGTTGAGGTGCTCCACGAGCACGATCCCGTTCAGGACCGCCACGCCGAAGAGCGCCACGAACCCGATGCTCGCGCTCACCGACAGGTACAGCCCCCGCGCCCACAAGAGCAGCACCCCGCCCGACAACGCCAGCGGCAGGTTCAGGAAGACGAGCGCCGCGTAGCGGACCTCGCCGAACATGAGGTACAGGAGCCCGAAGATGATGCCCAGCGCGAGCGGCACCACGAGCAGCAGGTGCCGCGTGGCCCGCTGCTGGTCCTCGAACGCCCCGCCGTACTCGATGAACACGCCCTCGGGCACGTCCACCCGCGCGTCGATGGCGTCCTGGAGGCTCGCCACGTAGGTCCCGATGTCGATCCCGTCGAGGTTGACGCCGACGATGGCGCGGCGCCACCCGTTCTCGCGCGCCACCTCGCGCGGTCCCTCCTCGGCCGTAATCGTCGCGAGCTGTCCCAGCGGGACGGTCCCGCCGCCGGGTAGGCTGACCGGCGTCGCCTCGATGGCGGCGAAGCTGTTGCGCTCCGCCTCGGGGTAGCGGACCACAACGTCGAAGCGGCGCTGGCCCTCGTAGACCTCGCTCACCGCCTGCCCTCCAATCCCCGCCTCGACGGCCTGCTGCACGTCGGCCACGTTGAGGCCCGCCGCGGCGACGGCGCCGCGGTCGACCTCGACCGTCACGTAGGGCTGCCCGACCGTCTGCTCGACGAAGAAGTTGCCCGTCCCCTCCAGCGACGGCAGGATCGCGCTCACCTGCTCGGCGACCGCGCCCAGCGCGTCGAGGTCCTCGCCCAGGATCTTGACCGCGAGGTCGCTTTTGACGCCGCTCGTCAGCTCGTCCACGCGCATCGCGATGGGCTGGGTGAAGTTGTACGAGAGCCCGGGCTCGGTCTGCAGAAGCGGCTCGATGGCGTCCTGGATGTCCGCCTTGTCCATGCCGGGGCGCCACGTGTCGGGGTCCTCGAGCAGCACCCAGACGTCGGTCTGGTGGACGCCCATCCAGTCGTTGGCGAGGTCGGAGCGGCCCGTCTTGGGCACGACGGCCGCCACCTCGGGCACGCGCGCCAGGATCTCGCCCGCCAGCCAGTTCGCGTTCTCGACCGACTCCTCCAGCGTCACGCTGGGCATCCGCACCTGCTCCACCAGGATCGAGCCCTCGTCCAACTCGGGCAGGAACTCGGTCCCCATCGTGAGCAGGACCACGAGGGAGACGGCGAACAGACCACCCGCCAGCCCCAGGATCTGGACCCGACTGTGGAGGTGCCGCTCCAGCCGGGAGCGGTAGCGCGGCCGGAGCCACTCCATCACGCGGTTGCGCCGCACGCGCACGCCCTTGCGGAACACGATCGACGCCACCGCCGGGACATAGACGAGCGCCAGCAAGAGCGACCCGAACACGGCCGTCGCGACCGTGATCGCCATCGGGCGGAACAGCAGCCCCTCGACACCCCGGAACGTGGCGATCGGGACGTAGACCATCAGGATGATGAGCACGCCGAAGAAGATGGGCCGCCCCACCTCGCGCGCCGCCTCGCGGATGACGAGCCGCCGGTCGCGCCGCTCCTCTTCCGGGCGGTCCTCCTCCTGGCGGAGCCGCCGGACCATGTTCTCGACCATCACGACCGCCCCGTCGACGACCATCCCGAAGTCGATCGCACCCAGGCTCATCAGGTTCGCCGCCAGCCCGAACTCTCGCATCCCTATAAAGGCGAACAGCATCGAGATTGGGATCACGCTCGCCACGATCAGCGCACCGCGGATCTCGCCGAGCAGCAGGAGCAAGACGGCGATCACCAAGAAGCCGCCCACCAACAGGTTCTCCTCGATCGTCGCCGTCGTCCGCTCGATGAGCGACGACTGGTCGTAGAACACCTCCACGGCCACGCCCTCGGGGAGCCCGCGGCCCACCTCGTCCAGCTTCTCGCGGACGCCCTCGATGACGTCGCGGCCGTTGCCGCCGCGCAGCATCATCACGATGCCGGTCACGACCTCGCCCCGGCCGTCCTTGGTGACCGCGCCCTGGCGCAGCGCCTGCCCCACGCCGACCGTCGCCACGTCGCGCAAAAAAACGGGCCGTCCGCCGGGCCGCGCGACCACGATGTCGCCCAGGTCCTCGACCGAGCGCACCAGCCCGAAGCCGCGCACGATGTACTGCTCGCGGTTGTGCTCGAGGTAGTTGCCGCCCGACACGCCGTTGTTGGCCGGGATCGCTGCCATCACGTCGCCCAGCCCGACGCCCGCCTGCCGCATCCGCGCCGGGTCCGGCTGCACCTCGAACTGCTTGACGAAGCCTCCGAAGCTCGTGATCTCGGTCACGCCCGGGACGGTCTTGAGCTGGGGCGCGACCAACCAGTCGTGGATCGTCCGCAGCTCGGTCAGGCTCCGCCCCTCGCCCTCGACCGTGTACTGCACGATCTCGCCCAGCGCCGTCGAGATCGGCCCGAGTTGGGGCGCGTCGACGCCGTCGGGCAGCTCGCCCGCGACGGACTGCACGCGCTGGGCGACGAGCTGGCGGGCGAAGTAGATGTCCGTCCCCTCCGCGAACTCGACCGTGACTGCGCTCAGCCCGAACTGGCTGATCGAGCGCACCTCGGCCACGTCGGGCAGGCCGTTCATGACGGTCTCGACGGGGAAGCTCACGAGCCGCTCGACGTCGTAGGGCGAGTACCGCCCGGCCTTGGTGATGACGAGCACCTGGACCGGCGTCACGTCGGGCAGCGAGTTGATGGGCAGGCCCGAGAGCGAGAACACGCCGCCCACGGCGACGAGCGCCGTCAGCGCGAGCGCGACGAAGCGGCGCCGCAGGCCGAAGTCGATCAAGGCGTGCAGCATCACTCCTCCCCGTAGGCCTCGAAGCGCGCGAGCGCCTTGAGGTCGAACACGTTCGTCACCGCCACGCGGTCGCCGACGGCGAGCCCGCTCAGGACCGGGACGGCCTCCTCGCCCGGCGCACCCAGCTCCACCGGCCGCTGCTCGAACGCGCGCGGCCCCGTCTGCACGAAGACCGTCGCCCGGTCGCCGTCGTACGACACGGCCGCCAGCGGGACGGAGACCCCGCCCGCCTCGGCGCGGGCGACGACGCTCAGGCGGACGCTCTGGCCCGGCCGGATGCCGCGCCCGGCGGGCACCCTGACGTAAACGGCCACGGATCGGTCGCTCGACGAGGCGGCCGGGGCGACGCTCGCGACCCTGGAGGCCACCGCGACGCCCGGGTCGCTCGCGGAGCGGACCGAGACGCCGTCGCCGGCTCGGACGCGTGCCGCCTGGTCCGGCGTGGCCTGCCCGCGCACCATCACCTCGCCCTGGCCCACGATCGTCATCATCTCGTCGTACGCCATCACCGAGCCGCCGAGGTCGACGGTGTGGCGGTCGATGACCCCGCCCCGCGGGGCCACGACGGCGACGGTCCCGCCGCGACCGCCCCCGCCCGCCGCCGCGAGCTGGTCGCGCGACCCGGTCACGCGGGCCTGCGCCGCGGCCACCGCGGCCTGCGCGGCTCGGAGCTGCGCCTGGGCGCGCCCGAGGTCAGCACGGGCCTGGTCGAGACGCATCCGGGGGCTGATCCGCTCGGCGACGAGTTGGGTGTAGCGCTCCACCTGCTGGCGCTGGAGCGCCACCTCGGCCTGGGCCTGGGCCACGCCCGCCTCGGCCTGGGCCGCCTCGGCCGACGCCTGCCTCGCCGAGGCGGAGAGCGACGCCGTCTCCATGCTCTGGAGGACCGCGACGGTCTGCCCGCGGCGCACGGCCTCGCCCTCGTGCGCCAGCACGCGCACCACGCGGCCGGAGACGGGCGCGCTCACGGCCGCGAAGTCGTCCGGCGACGGCTCGGCCACGCCTGGCATCCCGACCTCGACGGTCGCGCCCGAGGCCTGGACCTCGGCGGTCTCGACCGACAGCTCGGCCGCCTGCACGTCGGACAGCGTGACGACGGCCGGGCCCGACGCGCGCTGGAGAGACGGCGGTTGCCCCACCGGGTCGGCGTCGGTCTCTGGCGGCGCGCCGTCGCCGCACCCGGCCACGAGGAGCCCGGCGGCAAGCGCCAGCGCAGGGAGGGAAAGTGGGAGTCGGCGCACGGATCGAGGTGGCGGGGGCAGGGATGGAGGAGCCTAGGGCGCGAGCCCCCCGCGTTCCTGAGAGGACGATGAGAGCCCGGCCCGCTCGATGAGAAGGCGGTGAGAGCCCTCGTCCCCGCCCGGTCCGGTGCGGTACCATGCCCCCATGCGCCGCCTCCTCCTCGTCGAAGACGACCCCCACGTGGCCTCGTTCGTCCGCCAGGGCCTGAGCGAGGAGGGCTACGTCGTCGAGTGGGCCGCGACCGGGCGCGAGGGCCAGCGCCGCGCGCTCGCCGAGGCGTTCGACGCGGTCGTCCTCGACGTCCGCCTGCCCGACCTCTCCGGCGTCGAGGTCTGCCGCGAGGTCCGCCGCCACGACGCCGCCGTGCCCGTCCTCATGCTGACGGCGCTCGACGCCGTCGAGGACCGCGTGGCCGGACTCCGAGCCGGCGCCGACGACTACCTCCCCAAGCCGTTCGCCTTCGACGAGCTCCTTGCCCGGCTCGACGCGCTCCTCCGCCGCGCGGCCGTCGAGCCCCCCGACCGCGCCCAGGCCGACGGGCCGCTCCGCCTCGACCCCGCCACGCGCGACGCCCGGTGCGACGGGGCCCCGTTCGATCTCACGGCGACCGAGTTCGACCTGCTCGCCTACTTCCTCGCGCGGCGCGGCCAGGCCCTCTCCCGCGACGAGATCCACCAGGGCGTCTGGGGCCACGACTTCGACCGCGGCACCAACCTCATCGACGTCTACGTGGGCTACCTCCGCCGCAAGCTCGCCGAGGCCGGGTGTGACGCCCGCATCGAGGCCGTCCGCGGCGTCGGCTACCGCTACGTCTCCGCCGCCGATGGCTGAACGCCCCCCGTTCCGCCGTCGCCTCCTCGTCCGCCTCGGCGCCGCGCTGGCCATCGCCCTCACCGTGCTCGGGGGAGCCGTGTGGTGCGGGGCCGCCGTGTGGTCCGCGACCGAGGCCCGCCGCGCGCTCCGCCTCGAGGCCGCGGCCGTCCAGGCCGACGTCGTGGCCCCGGACGGCCGTCTCGTCCCCGAGGCCTACTACTGGGACGAGCCCCACCACCGGTTCGACGCCGAGCGCATCGACCCGTTCTTCCTCCAGGTGTTCGGCCCCGACGGCCGCCTCCTCCGCGCCTCCGACAACGTGGCCCTCTTCGACGCCTTCCCCGACCGGGTGCTGGCGCCGACCACGGACGAGGCCCTGCTCGCGCCGCTCTCGACGTTCCGCCTGGGCCGCCGCGACCTCTACCACGTCACCGAGCCGCTCCTCGACGCACGCGGCGCCGCCGTCGGGACCGTCCAGGTCGCCCGCTATATCCCGCCGCTCCAGGCCGGTCTCGGGCGGCTCGCCGCCGGGCTGGCGCTCGGGCTGGGGCTCTCGCTCGCGGCGCTGCTCGCGCTCGTCTGGGCCGTCGGCGGCCGCGTCGTCCGGCCGCTCCAGGCCATCACGGCCCACGCAGCGGGCCTGTCGGCGGCCACGCTCGGCGAGCGCGTCCCCGTCCCGACCGGCGCGGACCGCGAGACGGCCGCGCTCGCGGCGGCGCTCAACGGCTCGCTCGAACGGCTCGATGGGGCGTTCGCCGAGATGAAGCGGTTCACCGCGAACGCGGCCCACGAGCTCCAAACGCCGCTGACCGTCTTGCGGGGCCACGTCGAGGTCGCCCTCCGCCGCGAGCGCTCGCCCGATGCCTACCGCGAGACGCTCCGGCTCCTCGACGGCGAGGTCGACGGCATGGTCCGGACGGTCCGGGGCCTGCTCGCGCTCGCCCGGCTCGACGCCAGCGTAGAGCCTCTCGCGGCCGAGCCCGTCGACCTCGCTCGGATCGCCCGTGAGGAGGCCGAGGCCGCCCGCCCGCTCGCCGTCGCGCGGGGGCTCGCGCTCGGCGTCCACGCCGACGGCCCCGCCCCGTCCCGCGGCCACCCCGACCTCCTCCGCGAGGCCGTGCGCACGCTCCTCGACAACGCGCTCAAATACACGCCCCGCGGCCATGTCGCCGTCGCCGCAGGCACGCGCGACGGCCACGCCTGGGTCGCCGTCGAGGACTCTGGCCCCGGCATCGCGCCGGAGCACCGCGCCCACGCGACCGACCGGTTCTGGCGGGCCCCCGACGTCCAGCACGTGCCTGGCAGCGGCCTCGGCCTCGCCCTCGCCGACCGCGTCGCCCGGTCCCACGGCGGTCGCCTCGACCTGGCCTCGGCGGACCCCCACGGCCTCCGCGTCGTCCTCTCCATCCCCACGACCCTGTGACGTTCGCCTCGTGACCGCCGCGCTCGACCCCGCCCTGTTCCCCTTTGCCGCCCGGCTCGGCGACGACGCCCGCGCGTCGATCGAGGCCGAGCTCCGCCCGGTCCGGCTCGAACCCGGCGCGCCGATCTGCCTCGAGGGCGACCGGTGTCCGGCGCTCCCGTTCGTCGTCTCGGGCGAGGCCCGCGTCTACCGCACGAGCGCCGCGGGCCGCGCGCTCACGCTCTACCGGATCGACCCCGGCGAGAGCTGCATCCTGACGGCCTCGTGCCTGCTCAGCGACCGCCCATTCCCGGCCTTCGCCGAGGCGGAGACGCCCGTCGAGGCGCTCCTCCTCCCGGCCGACCTGTTCGTCCGCCTCTTCGCCCAGGCCGCCCCCCTCCGCGAGCACGTGTTCTCGCTCCTGGCCCGCCGCCTCGGCGACGTCATCGAGCTCGTCGACGCCGTCGCGTTCCAGCGGGTCGACGAGCGGCTCGCGCGGCACCTCCTCGACCAGGCCGGCGCCGGCGGCAGCGTCGCGCGGACCCACGAGGCGCTCGCGGAGGCCCTCGGCACGTCCCGCGAGGTCGTCAGCCGCACGCTCAAGGAGTTCGAGCGGGGTGGGCTCGTCGCCCTCGCCCGCGGCACGGTCTCCGTCCTCGACGCCCCCGGCCTCCGCGCCTACGGCGCTGTGTGACCAGGGTCACGGACGGGGGACCTGCGCCGTCCCGATCCTACAGGCGCACCTCATCCCCCTCCGTCATGAAGAAGAACATGGGCTCCATCGACCGCGGCCTACGCGCGGCCCTCGCCGTGCTCGTCGCCGTCCTGTATTTCACCGGCGTCATCAACGGCACGGCCGCCATCGTCTTGGGCGTCCTCGCGGTCGTTTTCCTGGCGACGAGCTTCGTCGGGACGTGCCCGCTCTACCTCCCGTTCGGGCTCTCGACGGTCCGTCGGAGCTAGCCGCTGGCGGGGCGCTCCCACACCAGCCGCACCACAGCCGACGCTCCGACGTGGTAGCGGCCCTCGGCGAGCTCGACGTCGACCTCCTACAGCAGCACCACGCCCGCCTCGGGGAAGTGCTCCGCCAGTTCGGCGGCCGTGACCATCGCGGCGGCCACGGGCGGGCCGCCGTGCAGGCCCCGCTCGCGGTGCTCGGGGCGGTACCACTCGGCCACGACCACGCCGCCCGGCCGCACGACCCGCTGCAGGAGCGCGTAGAGCGCCGGCCGCTGACCCGGCGGGAGGTGCAAGAACGTCGCGACGGCGCCGTCCCACTGTCGGTCGGGTTCCCACGCCGTCACGTCGGCTTGGACCGCGTCCACGGCGTCGCCTCCCGGCAACCGCGCGGCCTTCGCAAGGCCCTCCGAGGACGAGTCCACGGCGGTCACCCGGCACCCCCTGCGGGCCAGGAACGCCGCGTTGCGCCCCTCGCCGGAGCCCAGTTCCACGACCGAGGACCCCGCCGGAAAGCGGTCGGCCTGCGAGGCCACGAAGGCGTTGGGCGCCTCGCCGTAGGCCCACCCGGGCTCGGCGTAGCGGTCGTTCCAGAAGTCGGCGTCAGGCATGGTCGGGGGGGAGGGGCGAGTCGGGGAGGAGGGGGGTCCGGTCGTAGACCCACGCGAGCGCGAGCACGAACGCCGTCGCGCCGACACCGAGCAGCACGCCGGGCACCGCCGGGGCCACGAGCGCGAGGCGCAAGATGACCGTCGCGAGCGCGAACCCGGCGTTGCGGAAGACGACGGCGTACGTCGACGTGTAGCGGAGCGAGACGAGGACGAGGAGGACGTCGGCGAAGATGAGCGCCGTGAAGACGGAGTCGAAGAACGGGTACGGGTCGGTCCCGCCGAGGTAGAGACAGGCGTCGTCCACGGCCGCGACGGCGATCGCGGCCAGCAGCGCCAGGGCCACGGCCTTCTTGGCGGCCACGAACCGGGCCTGCTCCCGCTCGTCGCTCGTGATCCTCCGGTGGCGCTGGAGCCGTCCGTACAGGATGACGCCCCCGAACACGGCCAGCGCCCCGGCGCCGTCGGCCAGCGCCTCCAGGATCGCCCCCTGCGCCGTCGCCCACTCGACCGGTTCGCCGAGGTGACCGAGCGCCTTGAAGGCGTCGCGCAGCAGGATCAGCGAGAACAGCTCGAACTGCTTGCCGACGGACCCCGCCACGGAGTCGGCCAGCGCCAGCACGAGCGCGACGGTCTCGACCAGCAGGAGCGCCGTGAACACGGTCCCGAGCGCGGCGAAGTGGCTCGTCGAGACGTGCTCGGCCAGACCGGCGGGGAGCAGACCCCGCCGCCGCAGCTCGACGGCCACGAGCGCCCCCACGAACACGAGCACCAGCCCGTCCGCCGTCCGCCGCCGCGTCCGCGCCGATTCCCACCCGTGCTCGACGCGGTCGAACACGCGAGCGGCCAGGCTCAGCGCCGGCCCCACCACGCGCGGGAGCCGAGGGGGGCCGACGGGCTCCACCTACGCGCCCTTGAACACGGGCTCGAACTCCCGGAGCGGCATCCCTAATTCGCCGTCGCCGCCGGCGGTCGCGTCCGGGCGGGCCAGCTCAAGGTCGAAGGCCACGCGGTCGGCCCGGTAGTACCGCCGCTGGTAGTACACGGCCCGCTCGCCCGCCGTGTAGCTCGTCCGCTCGACGAGCAGGACCGGGGCCCCCTCGGGCACGCCCAGAGGCCCGGCCTCGTCGGCGCGCGCCACGGCCGCCTCGATCCGGTACTGCCCGCGGAGCACGGGGATCTCGTAGTCCCGCTCCAAGACGCGGTAGATGGTCTCGGTCGTCAAGTCGTGCCCCTCCAGGAACTGCGCGTAGAACGGCGGCAGCCACGTCCGGTCGAGCGCGACCGGCTTGCCGTCGCCCAGGCGGAGCCGGTCTAAGCGGACCGTGGGCGCGTCCGCGTCGACGCCCAGCGCCTCAGCGACGTAGTGCGGCGCCGGCTCCGGGGCCTGGTGGAGCACGCGGCTCGACGCCTTCAGCCCGGCCCGCTCCATGTCCTGCGCGAAGTCGGTCAGGCGCACGAGCCCCTGCGGCAGCGGCGGCGGCGCGACGAAGGAGCCGAGCCCCTGGCGGCGGTAGATCCGTCCCTCGTTCTCCAGCGTGCCCAGGGCGCGGCGGACCGTGATCCGGCTCACGCCCGAGAGCTCGCCCAGCTCGGCCTCGCTCGGGAGCTGGTCGTGAGCGGCCATCTCCCCGGCGCGGATGCGCTCGCGGAGCCAGTCCGAGAGCTGCTCGTGGCGGGGCGCACCCGGGCGGAACGAGGGGGAAGCAGAGCGGGCGGGCATCGATCGGGGGAGGGCGTCCTCTAATCTAGGTCATGACGGGTCTCTTGTTCAAGACCTGTCATAACGAGTTGACACAGGACGGGACGAGTCGTTTCTTAGCGGAAGCGCTTCGCCCCACCCCATGCCCGACGCCGCCCCCAACGGTCACGCCACCCCGGCCCCGCCGGCCGACCCCCTCCTCGCCCGGCTCGACGCCATCGAGCGCCGCCTCGCCCGGATCGAGCCCGCCCTCGACGCGCTCGGCGACGCCCCCGGCCTCGCCTCGATGGCCGTCGACGTCGTCGACGAGCAGGCCGGACGGCTCCGCGACCGCGGCGTCGATCCCGAAGCCCGCCTGGTGCGGCTGCTCGAACTCACCGAGCGGCTCACGGCCGACGACACGATGGCCGCCATCGAGGGCGCGCTCGCGCTCGCCTCCGACGCGCCTGGTCTGGCCTCGATGGCCGTCGACATCGTCGACGAGCGTGCGGGCGCCCTCCGCGACCGCGGCGTCGACGTCCAGGCCCGCCTCGGTCGCGCCGGAGCCCTCCTGGAGCGGCTCTCCGACGACAAGACGATGGACGGCCTGGAGGCCGCGCTCGCCTTCGCCGACGGCCTCCCCGGCCTGGCCTCGATGGTGGTCGACATCGTCGACGAGCGCCTCGGCGCCCTCCGCGACCGCGGGATGGACCCGGCCGTCCTGCTCGCCCAGGGCGGCGAGGCCGCGGCGGCGCTGATCGAGTCCGGCGTCCTCGATCCCGAGTCCATCGCCGCCATCGGCGATACGGCCTCCGCCCTCCGCGCCGCGCGCCTGGACCCCCCGAAGAAGGTCGGCCTCCTGGGCCTCGCCGGTGCCTTGCGCGACGACGACGTCCAGCGGGCCGCCGGCTTCCTGGTCGCCGTCGCCCGTCACCTCGGCCAGTCGCTGGCCGCCCCGTCCCGCCTCCCCGCCCGCACCCGCTAGCCCCCGAACCCCATGGAGACCCCCAACACCCACCACGAAGTCCTGATCGTCGGCGGCGGCTCGGCCGGCATCTCGGTCGCCTCGAAGCTGCTGCAGGCCGACAACCCGCCCTCGGTCACCGTCCTCGACCCGGCCGACAAGCACTACTACCAGCCGCTCTGGACGCTCGTCGGCGGCGGCGTCGTCCCGAAGGAGGAGTCCGAGCGGACGGAGGCCAGCGTGATCCCGACCGGCGCGACGTGGATCCAGGACGCGGCCACGGGCTTCGACCCGGAGAACAACACGGTCACGACCGAGAAGAACGGGGCGCTCACCTACGACTACCTCGTCGTCTGCCCCGGCATCCAGATCAACTGGGACAGCATCGAGGGGCTCCGCGAGGGCCTCGGCACCAACGGCATCTGCTGCAACTACTCCTACGAGCACTGCGACTACACCTGGGAGACCGCCCAGCGCATCGCCGAGAAGCCCGGCCCGGTGACGGCGCTCTTCACGCAGCCGTCCAGCGCCGTCAAGTGCGGCGGCGCGCCGCAGAAGGTGATGTACCTCACGAGCGACCACCTCCGCCGGAGCGGCAAGCTCGACCAGGCCGACGTCGAGTTCTTCTCGCCGGGCCAAGTCATCTTCGGCGTCAAGGAGTTCGCCAAGACGCTCCACGAGGTCTTGGACCGCTACGGGATCGAGACCAACTGGGGCCACGAGCTCGTCGCGATCCGTCCCGATACGCAAGAGGCCGTCTTCCAGGTGTCGGGCGGCGACGGCGCGCCGTCCGAGAAGGTGGTGAAGTTCGACATGCTCCACGCCGTGCCCCACATGGCCTCGCCGGACTTCCTGGCGAAGAGCCCGCTCGCCAACGAGGCCGGGTGGTGCGACGTCGACAAGCACACGCTCCAGCACGTCCGCTACGCCAACGTGTTCGGGCTCGGCGACGCGGGCTCGACGCCCAACGCGAAGACGGGCGCCGCCATCCGCAAGCAGTACCCGGTCGTGGCCGAGAACCTGCTCGCCGTCCGCGCCGGGCGGACCGACCTCTCGGACGACTACCACGGCTACGCCTCGTGCCCGCTCGTGACCGGCTACGGCCGCTTGATTCTGGCCGAGTTCGACTACGACGGCAACGTGGACTCCAGCTTCCCCTTCGACACCTCGAAGGAGCGGTACTCGATGTACGTGCTCAAGAAGGACCTGCTGCCGAACCTGTACTGGCACGGGATGCTTCAGGGACGCGCGTAGCCCGCTCGAAACGACACTGACCGGAAAGGGGCCGGGCGACCATCGCGTCGCCCGGCCCCTCCTCTTGTTGGCTGAGTCCAGAGTGGGGAGGGATGTGAACGCGCTGCCTCTGGCGGGGCGGGACCGGAGGAGGGGATGTACAGGCCGCGCGTGGCCTGCCGCGATGCCGGGCCGGTGGGCGAGCCCGTCAACGCGGCGGGCCGGAGCCCGTCTGGGAGTGGTCCCAGGCCGGGGCTCCGCACTCCGTGCCAGCCGGAAATCCCGTGGCCCCTTCTGCATCTCACGTCGCACCCCGCGCGACGGCACCCCCGGTCGATCAGCTCGACCTCTTCGCCCTTCTCGCGTCGCCACCACCGGCGACTCCTCACGTCGCGGACCTGAACGCTGCACCCGCCCGCCCGAGGGCGGCCGTAGCACCACGGCGCGCGGCCGTGCCTCGGCGCGATGCCGCGCCGAAGTGGCCGTTCGCAGATACCCCGCCTCTGGCGGTCGAGGTCGCCTCGGAGACCGCGGCCTCTGGCGCGCTCACCGCGAGCGTTTTCGACGCCTACCGCCCGAGCGTCCGGGTCCCCAGCGCGTGCCCGCATCCGACGCGGCTCGTCGAGTCGGCCGCGATGGCGGCGGCCACAGCGCCCCCGTGTGGCTACCGCCCAGTGCTGCCCGAGCACTTGGTGGCGGGGGGCCGCCTCTCCGACGCCCAACTCGAGACCGTCTGCCGGGCTGGCTCGGCGCATGCCGAGCACCTGCCCGGTGAGGGCGGCGCCTCTGGCGCGCGGCAAGGCTTCTTCCTGGGTGACGGAACCGGAGTCGGCAAGGGTAGGCAGAGTGCCGCGATCATCCTCGACAACATTCTCCAGGGCCGCCGCCGCGCCTTGTGGGTGAGCGAGAACCGCAACCTGATGCGCGACGCCGTCCGCGACTGGACGGCGCTCGGAGGCCCAGCGGACTTCGTGTTCGACCTCGGCGCGTGCAAGGGGCCGATCCAGCGCGCCGAGGGCATCTGCTTCGCGAGCTACGACACGCTCAAGGGCAAGCCCCGCGAACGCGACGGGCGGGAGTCCGGCATCGACCGCCTGGAGCAGGTCGTGGCCTGGCTCGCCGGTGGGGGAGAGGATGGTAGGCCATCCTCCGAGGCCGACTTCGAGGGCGTCATCGTCTTCGACGAGAGCCACAACATGCAGGCAGCCTTAGATCGCCCGGGCGCCAGAGGCGTTCAGAAAGCCTCACAGCGGGCGCTCGTCGGCGTGGAGCTACAAGAGCGGCTCCCGAGTGCCCGCGTCGTCTACGCCAGCGCGACGGGCGCTACGGAGGTCGCCAACCTCGCCTACGCTGCCCGCCTCGGGCTCTGGGGCCGGGGCACGCCCTTCCCGACCGTCGAGGCGTTCGTCGAGAAGGTGTCGGCGGGCGGCATCGCGGCGATGGAGCTCGTGGCGAAGGACCTCAAGTCGATGGGGCTCTACCTCGCCCGGTCCGTGTCCTACGACGGCGTCGACTACCGGACGCTCGTCCACGACCTGGAGGATCACCAAGCCCAGACCTACGACCGCTGCGCCGAAGCGTGGCAGGTCGTCCTCCAGAACATCCAGAGCGCGCTCGAGGTCACGAAGGCCGACAAGTGCGGCCGGGCGCGCGCCGCGGCCTACAGCCAGTTCTGGGGCGCCCACCAGCGGTTCTTCCTCCACGTGCTCGTGTCGATGAGCGCGCCGAGCCTCATCCGCGACATGGAGCGCCAGCTCGAAGACGGCCAGAGCTGCGTCGTGCAGCTCGTGTCCACGATGGAGGCGGCCACCGAGCGGGCCTATGCCAAGGCCGTCAAGAACGGCGAGGATCTCCGGGACCTCGACGTGACCCCGCGCGACCAGCTCCTGCAGTTCGTCGAGGCCAGCTTCCCAACGACCCTCTACGAGGAGTACCTCGACGACGAGGGCCGCGTCCGGTCCCGTCCGGTCAAGAACGCAGCGGGGGACTTCGTCCAGTCGCCAGAGGCCATGGCGGCTCGGAACCGCCTGATGCTGGAGGTGGGAGCCGTGTCCGTCCCGCACGGCGTGCTCGACCAGGTCGTCGCCCACTTCGGCCCGGACGCCGTGGCCGAGGTGACGGGCCGAGGACGGCGGTTCGTCACGAAGACCGTCGATGGCACCCAGCAGGTGGTCGAGGAGCGCAGGACCCGGAGGACGTGCAACGCCGAGGCCGACGAGTTCATGGCGGGCAAGCGACGCGTCCTCGTTTTCAGCCAGGCCGGGGGCACCGGCCGGAGCTACCACGCCGACCTCGCGGCCGACAACCAGCAGCGCCGCGTCCTCTACTGCGTCGAGCCGGGCTGGAGCAGCGCGCGGTGCGTGCAGGGGATGGGCCGGGTCCACCGGGCCAACCAGGCGTGCCCGCCCGAGCTCGTGTTGGTCACGACGAACCTCAAGGCCCAGCGCCGCTTTCTGTCCACGATTGCCCGCCGCCTCGACCAACTCGGCGCGCTCACCAAGGGCCAGCGCCAGACGGCGAGCCAGGGCCTGCTCTCGTCCGAGTTCAACCTGGAGACGCCTCTGTCCCGTGCCTCCTTGCACAACTGGTTCGTGGACCTGTACCGGGGCGAGGGCCGGGCGGTCGCCTCGGGCGTCACGCCGGCGCTCGTGGAGGAGCAGATGGGCATCAAGGTGCTCGATGCCGACGGGCAACTCAACGTGAGCGCCGTCCCCGAGGTGCCGAAGTTCTTGAACCGCCTCCTCTCGCTCCAGACCGGCGCGATGGACGCCGTGTTCGACTCGTGGTATGGGTACCTCGAAGAAGCCACCGAGGCGGCGCGCGAGGCGGGAACGCTCGACGTGGGTGTCGAGACGATCCGGGCCGAGCGGACCGTCAAGACCGACGAGCGGCTGGTCTACACGCACCCCCGGTCCGGGGCGACGACGCAGGTCGTGACGCTCGAGCTCACACGCAGGACCGAGATCGTCGAATGGGACGACATCTGGCGGTGGGCGAAAGAGGCGCAGGGGCTCGGGTCCTGGGCAGGGTTCGTCGTCAACCGGCGGAGCGGGCAGCCCTACGCGCTCTTCCGCGCCGGGAGCCGGACGACCGAGACCGGCCGCGTCGTCGGGCGCATCCGCCGCGTCGGCGTGCGATCCAACCGGCTCATGGACGAGACGGACTTGAACCGGGCAGGGGAGGAGGGAGGCCACCAGCCTGTCCCGACCGACGAGGCCCGGACGCTCTGGGCCGCTGGCGTCGAAGCGGCACCCGAGTTCTACACCGAGCCCGTCCACCTCGTGACGGGCACCATCCTCCCCATCTGGGACCGGATCGCGGGGCACCCGAGGATCTACCGCGCGCAGACAGACGCGGGCGAGCGCATGATCGGCCGCGCCGTCATGCCGGAGCACCTGAGCGCGACGCTCAAGGCGCTGGGAGCCGCGGGCGACCACGTCGACATCACGCCCGACGCTCTGGCGGAGCGACTACTCGCCGGAGCCGAGGCCGACCTCGCAAACGGCTGGCAGCTTCGCCGCCGCCGCGTGGCGAACGAGCCCCGGATCGAACTCCTTGGCCCGGACCTGGCCGCGATGCGCGAGCTAGAGGCCGATGGGGTCTTCGCCGAGGTCCACGCCTTCCGCACCCGATTCTTCGTCCCGACGGGCGAGAGGGCAGCGTACGTCCTCCGGGCGGTAACGGAGCACCGGCCCGTCGTGGAGATCCGCAACGCGATGCGGCGGGCCGCCTGAGTGGCGCCGTTCCGGCGCCAAGGCGCCCGCTGTGAGGCGCCAGAGGCCCATGCCGGGGCCGCTCCCCTTTGGCGAGAAGCGGCTCCGGCACTCGGCCGGAGGTCGCTCGGAAATCCATCGCTCCGAGACTCATGTCGAGATCCGTGCCTGGCCCTGGCGACTTTTGCCACGGGTGCAACCGCTTGCTCTGCCGGTGTCTGCCTGAGCCCGACGTCGACGCGCACTACGAGGCGTCGTACGAGGCTGGGCACGAGGCCTGCCTCGCCGACGGCTACTCCGAGCGCCCGATGACCGAGTGGGTCTACCAGACGGGCTCCCGCGCCAAGTGGGACGCCGAGGCGAAGTGCCTCCGGCATCACATGACGCCGCTTCGGTTCGCCAAGCTCACCTGGCGGCACCGCCACGCGAGCGACTGGGCCTACATCCTGTGGTTCGAGCGGCAGTACGGCTACGACCTGGAGGGCTACCTCGCGGGCTTCGACGACGCCGGCGCCGGTCTGCCGTCGGCCGTCTGTGACGAGCGCGCCCACGCGCGGGCTGAGGCCGCGCTGGATGCCTACGAGCCGGTGCCTGATCCAGAGCCCGAGCCCATCCAGTCGCCGCCCCAAGCGGTCGAGGTCGACGACTGGATGCCCTTCTAGTCGCGCGCGCTAACCCGGCGCTGCGGTCCCCGCTGCTGGCGCCGCATCCGACACGAGGCCCGGTTCGATGCCGGGCTTCACTCCCGTCGCCAGAGGCCCGTGAGCCTCTGGCGCCACCACCCAAACCAGACCGGGGGAGGCCCCGATTCCTATGGCACACCCTGCCCACACCCGTTCAAGCCCCAGAGCCTCTGGCGGCGTTCGCACCACAGCCGGGACGCACATTCCAGAGGCCGACATCCGCACCCGTCAGATCGCGCGCCAGGCCCGCTCCTGGCGCACGTTCGCGGGCGACCATTCCCGGATGCAGCCGGACACGCTGGACACTAAGGCCTTCAACGCCTGCGCCTTCAGCGTCCATCACCGCGCCTCATCCTTCGCCGTCCCCTCGAAGCTCGTCGGCACCTCGCGCCACCAGCCGCTTCTGCGGTCGCTCGCCGAGGACCCGGATGCGACCTGGCTCGCCCTCGACCTCGACGCCCGAGGCGACCACCTCGTCGCCTCGCACGTCGGTCGCGTGCTCGGCCGCGTCCAGCCCAAGCACCTCGGCTGGGTCCGCCCGCTCGTCCCGTTCGGGCTGGCGGTCTACCTCTCCCGCGTGACGGGACGGGGCGAGCGCCGCGCCGAGAGTGGCGCGTTCTACCGACTCGGGTGCAACGTCGCCTTCGGACACGTCGGGGACGCCCTGGCGAGGCTCGCGAACGCGTCCCACGGCGGAGACGGCGCGCCATCGGTGCACAGCCGCAGCCCGCTCCGGCTCGTCGTGCCAGGCGAACCCCGCGTCCGAACCGCCCCCGCCAGAGTCCCCGTCCTTCCCGAGGCCGCGTCGCTGACCGGAGACGCCGAGGACATCGTCTTGTGGCGCACGCTGGAAGGGGAGGCCCACGTCTCAGTCCCTCACGTCGCTCGGCACTCGCCGACTGGGTTCGAATGGGGCTACGGCGGCTCCGGCCCGGCCGACCTCGCGCGGAGCATCCTTCTCGCGCTGCTCGACGAGCCGACCGCTGACGCGCTCTACCAGCGGTTCAAGCAGGACGTCGTGACGACGGTCCCCGAGGCGGGCGGCGTCCTCCGGGCCGCTGACATTCGAGCGTGGGTCGAGCACGCGCGGACTTGCTGAGGAGATCTCGCCGCCGGAGGCTCCGCGCCGGGCCTCTGGCGGAAGAGGGATAGACGGAGCGGGGCTCCGACGTCACGCCCTCCCGGCGGCGACTCCGCGCCGCCGAGAGGAGGGGGGCGGGGTGGTGGCAGCGGTTTGTGGAAATCTAGGCGACGGCCGGACAGCGTCAAGGTCGTCGCCCCCGTGCTCGCGCTGCGACGAGCAAATCGGAAGACCGATTTCCCCGACGGTCCCTCCGCGCGAGGGCGCTCCACCTTGACTCAACCGCGCCGACAAGCGGCGCTGTCCGGCCTTACGCCTGCTGGCTTTTTAAGCCGCTGGCTAGCGGGGGCCACTCGGGTCCCCGGGCACGGTGGCTGTCACAGATCCCATAGGTCTCGTTATGCCCCGCACGTACTCCCGTCCGCACTACGCCCAAGCCCGTACCTGGTACCGGTTCGCCTGCTGGCTCCGGCGCGCGTCCTGCCCCCAGTTCCATCCGCACCTGATGAAGGAGGACGCCCTGAGGGCAAGCTTTCGGCTCGGCAGCCGGTCGATCATCCTCCCATCGCGCCTCCAAGACTGCGAGGCCGCCGGGCTGGCCCGGCTCGCGAAGCGCGCGGAGGCGGGAGACACCTATCCGGAGCTCATCGCTCGGATCGCCCAGGTCGATCCCGACGACGCATCGGCCGACGAGGTCCACCTCTTCCTCGAAGTGGCCGACCGGACGGGCACGCATACGGAGAAGCACCTCCTGGGCAAGCTGCCGCCGGAGGACGCGCTCTGGGTGGCACCCTTGATTCGGCTGGAAACGGACGCCTACGGGACCGGCCCGGTCCTGCGGTACCACGTCACCGGAGGCCAGAACGACGAAGTCCACATCGCAATCAGCCGGGCGCACGAGGCCGCATCGGCCTGGCTCGACTGGGCCGACGACCGGAAGGCCTGGGCCGAGGCCCACGCCGTCGCTGACGAGAGCCCGTACGCCTACCGGGCCACGTACCGAGACACCGTCGCGCCGGGCGCGAGCTACGGAGCCTTGCTCTACGGCACCGACCCATACGCCGCCGGATACGGCGGCTGCGAGACCGAGTAGCCCCGAGCGAGCCATCAGCCCGGCGACCGCGTGGGTCGCCGGGCTTCTTTTTTGCCACAACAGCGAAAGGGCAGCCGCAGAGGCGCCCCCACCGACCGCACGGTGTGCGTCGGCCGACGGGGGCGCTCCCACCACGGCCGGACGTGCCCGTGCGGAGCGATCTGCGGACCCCAACGGCCGCCCCAATACTCATGGTGAACCCCGACGCCTCTTCGTTCCCAGCCGCTCTGACCGCGCTCAACCTCCGTGTGCTCCGCGACATCAAGGCCAAGATGCCGGGCGACGGCGACCGCACCCACGGTGCGCCCGCTGTGCCCCAGCCCGCCCTCAGCCGCCGCGAGCGCTACCACGCCCGGCGGCTCGCCGCAGGCGGGCGGCTCCGGCGCGTCGAGACCGACGCGCCCTGGTTCAACCGGCGGACCGTGCTCTACGGCTCCGTTGCCGAGCCCTCGGTGGCCGACCCTCGATCTGTCGTCCGAGAGCCCGCGCTTGCACTCCGTCAGACCGAGGTCCACATCGATGGCGCCGCTCGCGGTGCCTACCGCGACGCGCTGTTCTCCGGCGTCCCGATCTACACCACCCGGCTCGTTCGCGAGCGGACGTTCTCGTTCCCGACGCGCGACCAGGTCCGCTCGCCGGCCGATGCGGCGGCCGTCCTCGCCGAGTACTTCGCCGACCGCGACCGCGAGGAGTTCGTCGTCGTCTTCCTCGACACGGCGAACACGCTGACCGGGCTCCACGTGGCATCTGTCGGAGGGCTCGCGGCGTCGATCGTCGAGCCGAGGCAGGTGTTCAAGGCGGCCGTGCTGGCGAACGCCGCCGCCATCCTCGTGGCCCACCAGCACCCGTCTGGCAACCCGGAGCCGAGCCGGGAGGACGTGGCCGTGACGCGCCAGCTCGTCGAGGCGGGGAAGGTCATGGGCATCCCCGTCCACGACCACCTCATCATCACGGACCGCGGAGAGGACGGGCGGCCGTCCTACACGAGCCTCGCCGAGCGTGGGCTGGTGTAGGGGTGGGGGAGGGGGGACGCTGCCGGGCTCTCCCGGCGTGGGGGCGCCTCGCGGCGAACGCCCCCACGCCGGGGGACCCCTCGAATCAGCCTCTTCGCTGCTATGCCTGCACCTGCTCCTCCGAGCGAACGCTCGCGCACCGCCCGCTTCCTCCTCGGCCACGTCGTCGCCACGCCCGGCGCGCTCGACCTCGTCCGCACGCACGGGCTCGACGTGCTCGACCTCGTCCACCGCCACGCCTGTGGCGACTGGGGCGACGTCTCCGAGCACGACGCCCAGGCCAACGACCGCTCCGCCCAGAACGGCACCCGCGTCCTCTCGGCCTACGAGACCCGAGGCGGCAAGCTCTGGGTCATCACCGAGGCCGACCGCTCCGCCACGACGGTGCTCCTGCCCTCCGACTACTGATCCAGCGTGCCTCGTCGCGCTCCACTCACCCATCAAACCACGCCTCGCCATGACCCGCATCGTCATCCTCCTCGCCCTCACGCTCGTCTCGCTCCTGGCTGCGCCCGCCGCCGCCGCCCAGGAGCCCTACACCCTCCCCAGCGCCACCGTCCAGGAGTGGCAGGACAAGCCGCTCACGTGGCGCAGCTACGGGCGAGGGGACCTCGCCCCAGGCGGCACGCTCTCGGCCACCGCCACGCTCTACGGCAACACCAGCCGCCACGACAGCGACGAGCGGTCATACAGCGTCGTGCTGGTCCAGGGCGAGGGCAACCGCGCGCCCATCACCGAAGACGCGAAGTATCTCGCCGAGATCATCGGCCGGGACCTCGGCGTGTCGCCGACGCGGCTGGCCTTCCTCTTCCGCTTCGCGGTTGCGCCGACGTGCGGCGCAGAGGACACCGACCGGCCGCTCACCATCCGGGCCACGTTCCGGCTCTCGTCGTCGGGCAACCTCGTCTCGCCCTCGTGGCGTGTGCTCTCGACCGAGGAGGTCGAGGACTACACCGACCGCCAGCTCCGGTAGCGACCATGACCAGGCACGACAAAAAGGTGGCGTGGAGCCGGTTCGTCTACGCGCTCACGCGGGCGTGCAGCGGTTTCTCGCGCCGGTTCGGCCACACTCCGGCCCAGGCGCGGGCGTTCGTGGCCGTGCTCGCGCTGCCGGCGCTCCGCGCCCGCGCAATCGCCGCTGCCGACGCGTGCGGCTACCGAGACCCGGCCGACCAGCTCTTCGCCATCGAGGCCGTCGCCTTCGTGCTGGCCGAGCGGTTCGACGAGTGGCACACGGCCGAGGCCGCGCACCCCGATCTCGGCGACGGCGACCCGGACAACCCGGTCGTGGCCGCGGTCTACCGCCACCGGCCGGGCCGGGGAGGGGAGACCGAGAGCCTGTACATCGCCACCTTCTCCGAGACCGTGAGCGGCTACGGCTGGGGACGGAGCCGGATGGGCGAGCTCGTCGGTTTCCGTCCGGTCTCGTCGGACCTCAGGGCCGTCACCGGCCCTCTCGACCCGCGCCGCATCGGGTTCGTCAACAACAGCCCTCGGACGCGCGCCAGCCGGGGCTTCTTCGCCCGGACGTGGATCAAGGCGCTCCTCCCGCCCGAGGCCCGGAGCGCCGTCGGTCAGGCGCGACGAGCGCGCCGCCGCCGCAAAGCTGCGCTGGCAGGCCTCCCGTCCCGCCTCGTCCGACTCGACGGCCAGCCTGGGCGGCCGACGCACAGCGTCCAGCCCGAGGGGCACGCCGAGCCCCTCCCCGAAGTCTTCCACGCGACGACCAAGCGGGACCTGTTCCTCGCCTCCCTCGACCCGGCCACGCTCGCGCTCATTGAGCACTACGTCGGCCGGGACGACTTCTGGCGGATCGCGACGGGAGACCTCTACCCCGACGAGCTCGCGGCCACGCTACGCGTACCTCGGGCGGGTCCGGGCGGAATCGAGGAGCCCGGCGGCATCGCCCGGCACCGCGCGCTCGCGCGTCACCGCGCCGAGCGCCAGCGTCGCGAGGCCCAGGGCCAGACCGCCCTGTTCGCCTAGCCGCATCGCGAGCGAGAGCCTCTGGCGCGAGATCGACCGGGGCCTCCTCGCTCGTAGCGACTCCGGCTCTGCCCGGCGCGCTTCTCCGCGTCCCGCTTCCGTCCAGCTCTGTCCACTCGCTGAGGCCGATGACGGCCCCCTCGCTCCCGACGCCTCCCGTTGCGCGAATGCTCGCGCAAAGCGCGTCGCGCCTCGCCCGCCCGGCTCCGCCTCCCCGGCATCCTGACACCCAGCCGCAGACCGCGAGCGGCCAGCGGCTGCCCCGTTCGGGGGAAGCATCGAATGCTCCCTCATGCGACGACCCGACCCGCCAGGGCCGGTGGGCGGCGGCCGGAGGCGTCCGCCCGCCGACCCCGGCGGCTCTCTGATCTGTTCCGGCACCGCCAGCCGTCCCATGAGCACCACCCCAGACGTTCCTATCGACGACCTCCCGGAGCGGTACCGCTCGCTCCTCGTTCGCTTCGACGCCGTCCGTCCTGACTGCGCCCGCGTCGCCCGGCTCGCGATTGCGCGGGGAGAGCGCACCAGCCAACCCTATGACGCAGCCTTCCTGGCGTCGCTCGTCGAGCGCGCCGAGCGCCAGACGCCCGCAGACCCGTCTCAGCGCACGCCAGTCAAGCCCGAGCCCTACACCGAAGCCGACCTCCGCCGCCACGTCGAGGGCACCTTCCGCCGCCCCGCAGGACTGTGGCACGCGCTGACCGAGTCTGAGCCCCACGTCGTTCCCACCGTGCTCGACCTCGTTGCCCAGCTCATCGGCCGCCTCGCCTCGTGGGGGCTCCACGGCCGCGACGTGCGTGCCTCGACGCGCGGCCCCGAGGGCGAACAGCCACCCAGCGACTACGGCCGCGCCGTCGGCAAACTCACGACCGGCGCCGCCCGGCTGGCGAAGGACCTCGCTGACCAGAAAGCCGGTCGCGACTCCGATGGCACCGCGCGCCGTCTGGCCCGCGACCAGGCTGCGTTCGAGAGCGCCGTCCAAGCCGCGCGCAGGCTTCTGCGTGGTGGCCCGCTCGTGCTCCCGACCGCACCCGTCGAGCGCGTCGGCACCTACCGCTCCTGGTGGGCCGTCACCGGAGGCCCAGGCGCGCCGCGCGGAAAGCGGTTCGGCATCAAGCACGGCTCCGTCTCGAAGCGCTTCGCCGAGCGCGACGACGTGCTCGGTCCCTTCCCAACGAAGCGGGCGGCCACCGACGCGGCGAAGCGCGCTGTAGCCACTCCGGATGACTGCCGGATCGGCCTGTTCGCCAGTCCCTAGCGGTACGATCAGGCACCACCGGCGGCAGCGACTCGGGAACGGCCGCGGGCCTTATTACATGCGCCCGAACCGAGCGATGGCGTTCGAGCGATTCGTAGCGCGGGGCGCGCCTCTGGCGCCAGAGGCTCAGTTCAGGATCGGGATGCTGAAGGAGTACCCCACGCTGTGGGTGCTCGGCACATTGGTTCGCGATCTGTCCATCGGTCCAGCCGACGCTCCGTCTCACCTACCTGTCTCGTCGGTCAGCACGGCAACACGACCACCCCATAGAGCTCGAATACCCGGTCCGTCGTAACTACGAACAGTCCCTCGCAGAGCGCCTGGGCGATGATCAGACGGTCGTCCGGGTCCTTGTGCCCATCGTACTTCCGACTGTTCGCGTGGTCTACCTCCGAGAACTCTCCCTTTAGCAAGCCGTGCTCCGCGCGGACAGGGAGCTCCGTGAACAAGTCTCGCGCCGCCGGGAGTAAATTCGATGAGGGGGCTGTCAGCTTGCCAATAGCCACCTTGCGAGCGATCTCCCACACGCTGACCGGCGTGAAATACACCTCGTTGTCCGGGTCCTCAATCATTGCCCGTGCTGGGGGCGACAACACGCCAGGGTCGCTCAGCGCATAAATCAACGCGTAGGTGTCCAGAAGGAGACGCATTCCCTCGATTAAGGCTGGATACCCGCTGCGAGGTCGCCCACCCTGCGTGCAGCTTGTACGCAGGCATCCTTGCTGGCATACCCGTCGGCCGATTCTGCTAAAACCTGACCATTCGCGGCTCTTAGCGACCAACGCCAGTCACCCGAACCAGAGAGGTACACGACGAAGGCAGGCGCTTCAATTTCGCTCCCCGAAACCAGGACAGGAGCTCCAGACACCGACGCCACGAAAGCCGCCACTGCGCGTTCAGCGGCCGCGCGGCTGCGAAACGTCTGCGCAGAGTCGGCAATGATCCTTCCGTTAAGAGCCACAAACCGCCATGTCGTGTCTCCCGAAAGCGTCTCGAACACGTCTACGCGAGGGTCCGGTGCGAGCGTCTCCTGGAGCTCTTCGGATGGAGGGACATACCATTCTCCCTTAAGCGGGCCGAGGGCACGGCGGTCTGAGCGGGGAGTGTCTGCGGACATAAGCGTGCGGGGTTCCTTTCACACGCCTCTGTGATGCTCAAGGTCCTGGTATCACCGGCGCCCCGAACACCGGTTTCTCAGTGGCGGAAGTCGCCAGAGTCCTCTTCTCAATGACGGAGCCTGGTAGTACCCGTCCTCTGGCGCGCGTCAGTGCGGCGGCGAGCTACCGAACTGTCTCTGCTCACAAGGCAGATTCGCCCGCAGGCGGCTGCGATCCCGTGTAGACCTCACGCCGCCAGAGGCCTCTGGCGCTATACGAGGACGTTCACAAGCACATCAGCTCGCAAGAGGCAGGTGAAAGGCTACGCGCGTAGCTCCACAGCTACAGACGCATCCGCGTACAGCTACAGCCGAGTCATACGTTGAGCCACGTCGCCTCTGGCGCCTCGCGCCTACTCTTCTCGACGGCTGCACACGCCCGCCACCACACCGCCATGACACGCCTCAGCCGACTCGCCGCCTTTACGCTCGCGTACTTCGCCGTCCTCGCCGGGTGCGACAGCCTCGGCCCGCCGCCGACGGCTCCGCCGAACCCGGGCGGTGGCCCGCAGACCCGCGTCGTCCGGCTCACGCTCGACCCTGACACCGTGGCTGTGGGAGACACGACGCTGATCCATGTCGTCATCACGGACAGCCTCGATACCCGGTTTCGATATCTATGGGGGATGCAAGAAAGCACAATGTTGCCTGTAGACGGCCGTCTCGACGGGCCCCGTATTCGGTTTATAGCTCCACGCACCTCAAATGAACCTGGTCGTGTGTCAAGCGCTGGGGCGAGCGTCCGCATCACGAACGACACGCCGGGTACGCGGAGCGTGGTCTACTCCTTTTCGATCCCAATTCTGAACTAATGCGCCTCTTTACCCTCGCGTTGCTATTCGCCTCTGGCGTCGTCTCTTCCACCGTTTCGGCTCAGTCATCGTGGCGGCTCCCGCCGAGCATGCCCAACGACCGTCATTACGATGATCGGTTTCCATCCACCCGGCCAATGCTGTCAATGAGCGGGTTCAGTCGGACGGACGGGAAGGCCCATGGTGTGAAGCAAGTGCTAGACCTTGCTTTTGGCGTGAGCACGGGTACGAGAGACGATGACACAAATCGTCTCTTCGAGCAAATTGCACGCGATGCGGGGGAAGACACATACCAGCACCCTGACATTGACCGCTGCAACACGACATGGGAACCGGAGTGCATTCTGGAAATGAATGGGGCACATCTGGAATCTCAGGCATTTGTAGCGTTAATGACGTTTGTGATTTCGCTTAACGATGGGGACCGTCCTGGCGAGCCAAATCTCTTTACGGATACTGAGCTTGACCGTCTCAATGCTAGCTCGATAGTATTTCCTCGATTTGGGGACAACGGCAGGGTCGATCACATACTCGCCCGCCAGAGGCTCATGGCGACGCTCCGTCGCCTTGAGACGCTCGCGGGTGGGGACCGGGAGTTCATCGCCATCTACGATGACGAGCTGAGCCCGTTCAAGGCCTTCAAGTCCACTGCCGCCGTGGCACGTGCCCTCGACCTGTACTGGGCTCTGGAGAATGGCTACATCTGGGCGAATGCGAACGGCTACTCCAGCCTCGACTACCCCGTTAGCATGCTCCTCACTCGGAGTGAGACGGAGAAGTGGGCGGACGAGATTCAGTCCGGCGTCCAGCACATGTGGGGGGGGACCCTCAAAGATGGCGGATTCATCGCCGACATAAACAACCATGAGGTGCAGGCGGGCAACTGGCCCCTCCTGGGGTTCATGGGTGCCGCCTACGGCGTCCTAGGCCTGAAGGACGGGGCCTGCCTCTTCCACAGCGACGAGACCAATAACCGTCTCACGGGCCCCTCAGACAGCACGACGGTCTCCTCAAAATCATCGACCTACCCTGGTCCTGAGAACCTCTCTGGATGCGAAGAGGTGCTGGACGTCGCTATACGCCACGCGAGCCGCAGCTACGGTACGTACTACGACTACCTCGGCTCCAAGAAGAAGCGGATGTACTACTGGGCCTTTCAAACCGCCGAAGGGGAGCGGTTGTGGGCCGAGGGCGCCTACTACTTCGAGTACATGCTCACCACTGTGCTTCCTTACTGGCACGCTATGCGCGCGGCGGGCGCTTTAAACCGCGTCGCGCCCGATTACGACCCGACCGACCCCTTCACTGACCCCCGCGTGCTAAATCCTCTCCGCTGGCACGCGGACCTCGTCACACCCGACGCCCGGACGGTCCCCCTCGACGACGGCAACCGTCTGCTCATGCTCTCGTCGAGCCTGTTGCGGTGGGCGCCAGAATACGGCACAGCCGACATCGGACAGAGGTACGCATGGATCCACGACGCCACGACGCAGCAAGACGGCAACGCTGCCGACTGGCTCCACGTCCAGGAGATCGCCATTCCCCGCCTACAGCGGCCCACCAACGGCGCTACTCCCGGACGTGTCGCCCCACCCACGAGCATTGCCAACCAAGCCGGTGACGAGCAGCAGGTCGTGCTCCGCTACTCCAGCCTTGACACGAACGGGCAGCCCACCAATGCGTGCCAAACGCCTATGCTCGACGGGACGAGAACGGGCGAGTGCCACTTCCTGCTACTCAATGGCGAGCACGGTGCAAACAAGGAGGAGAACCTCGTAGGGATCCACGAAGCCACCAGCTCAGGGGAGGGGCACGAGCAGGCAGATCCCCTCCAACTGCTCTACTCCATCGACGACCATCACTACCTCGACGATACGGGCTACACAAGTGCACCGGGATGGGGTGGCCTCGATGATCGGTACAGCAACGGTGAGTGGAGTTGGTACTACGACCACAGCGTGATGTGGGTTGGCGAATGCGATAGCAACGGATCGTGCAACATCCACCTACCCAACGGAGGAGTTCAGCCGCCGTGGCAAAACGAGTCCAACACGAAAAAGAACTCCACCCAGCGCGGCGTATTCCGGCTCTCGCCAAGCTCTGGGGGCGCCACAACCGGCGCTCAGCTCTCCGACGAAGGCCCTGTTGTGGCCCTTGGTGGCACCGTCGCTCTCCAGCATGAGCCGGATTGCTTCGTTGGGAGCGGCACTCACAGCTGCACGTTCGATAAGATGACCGCCGACGTGAGGCGAACGACGCTGTTTGTCAAAGGAGCGAACCCGTACCTCATAGATATCAACCGAGGTGTCGTCCCGCCGACGGGCAACTACGACCGCAGTGAAAGGCTGCGCTTCTACGCGAGCTACTTTATTGGCACGGACCAAGAGCACCCTGCAGGCGGATTGGGTCCTGGCAACAACGGCTACGCGAACCTGACGCGATTTGACCAGATCGCAAGCGATCCGGAGCGCAGCTTGGAGCTGTACGTCTCCAACCTCGAAACGAGCGTGGACTACGTAGACGACTCGGCGCCTCCTCCTGCCCGAGCGCTCCGCCTCGCCCGTTTCATGCATTACTTCGGGGCGTTGCCGAGCGGGGATGCGGGAGATCCTGGCCTGAACTTTCCCAACGTTACAGCAAACCCCGAGCGCACCGGGAAGCCGGTGCCGCTGCTGACGGAGACCTACATGAAGTCCCTCCCTGAGAGGATCGGGACGGACCACGAAACATTCGTTGCCTTCCTGGCTCCTTGCGAGTTGAGCCAGACGTGTGCCGGAGCGCGTCCAGCACACACGGCTCCAAGCCCCGGAGCTACCCTCTCGTCTCAGTATTATGCCCGTCCTACCAGCGGGGTGCTTGGTGAGGAGTACCTCGATGTTGTGGTCGTCCGCTCTGCGAGGGTCTATGCACAACCGTCGACGCGCGCCAGCGTCCAGCACGCTATCCCCGAAGCGGGAGGTCACGTCGTTACCCTACCCTCTGGCAATGACGAGGGGTTCGTCCGGTTCAGGAAGTACGGCTCGTACTACGCGACCGACCCGGGGAGTATCTACAACCTCACCGTAGACCCCGACGCCTTTCTCACGCCTCACCACGACGCATACCTCTTTGGCGGGAGCTACAGCAACGATGTGTTCGCAGGGGGCACGTACCTCGAAGAGGAAACCACGCTCACCGTCCCACAGGGGGGCATCGTCCGCGTCGTGGATGACTTCTCGACGGGCGTGCTCGGAACCGTCCGCGTCTACGGTACCCTCATCGTTGAGCCGGGCGCGGTCCTCGATGGCGTGCGGCTTGACATCAAAAGTGGGGGGCGGGTCGAACTCCTCGCAGGCGCCGAGCTCCGCCCAGGCAGCAGCGGTACCACTACGGTCAACAGCGGCGGGACACTGGAGAGCTACGGGAGCGCGTCCGAACCCGTGCAGATCTTTGGCACGGGGTCCGTGTCCGGCCCAGCGCTTACCGTCTGGAGCGGGGGCACCGTGAAGCTCCGTCACACCGTCGCGCAAAGTTTGGTCGGGCTCCGCGTCTACGGTGGCATTCTAAAGGGGGAGCATCTCGCCGTCCGCGGCTCGGCGCAATCCGGTATCACGGTCATCAACGGGGGAGAGGTCTACCTCCAGAATGCGGAGGTCTCCGGTAGCCTCGGCGTCGGCTCCTCGCTGGGACACGGCATCAACGTCTCCGAAGGGGACCTTATCGGAGGATGGAACGGCACCGACGTTTACACCAATGCGGGCTTCCTCCCTCGCCCCTCCACGACGGCCCCGAGCGCGCTGAAAATCACCGGGAACCCGGGCTTCGGCATCCGGGCCGACTTCGGCTCGTGGGCGAACGTGGGCTGCCAGAACTGCTCGCCTCCCCCACGCAACTGCGGCGGTGGAGGCACAATCCCAGACGATCCTCCAGGAGCGTTCACGAAGGGGCCAACGCTCCCCCCGGGTCCGCTGTACGGTGGTCGGAACTCGGTTCACGGCAACGGGCTCGGCGCCTTCGAAATCAGAAACGAGTTCGGCGCTGTGGCCGAGAGCTCGTGGTGGGGGCAGTACCCTTCAAACGCAACGCATTTCGTGGAGGCAACCGGAATGTGCAACGGAATCGGGCACCACCCCGAGCTCACCACCGAACCGGCTACTGGCTCCGGTCACCTCCTCGGAGCGGATGAAACTGCCTCGGCGGGTGCCAAACGGGAAGGCGCGGAACGTGTCCTCGAGGCGTCCACCCGTTTCAACCCCGCTGAGGTCCTCGCGAAGACCGCCGCGGCTGCCGCTCGGTCTTCCAGCGTAGAGCCTCACGAGCGGCAGCGCGAGGCTATGTACGAATCCGGCGTGAGCTCGGGGTCGGGCCGCGCCAGCGGCGTCAGCAATCCCAATCCGGCAGACTCCTTGATGGCCGCCCTCGCACGGGAGTACGCGCTCGCAGCGAGGGCCATGCGGCGTGAGGACGGACCGCAGGTCACGGCCCGCGCTCTGCTCGTCGTAGCGCAAACCCCCACTCACCCGCTGCGACGCCTCGCTGGCGCCTTCCGAGTCCGTGACCTCGCGGCCTCTGGCGACAGCGAGACGGCCGTTCGAGAGGGGCGCCGCCTGCTAAACCAGAGCCCGTCCGGCACCGGGTGGTGGGACGACATGAGGCGCGAGACTGCGTGGGCGCTCCTGGGCGCCTACCTCACCAACGGCGACGAGACCTCGACGGCTGACATGGAGCACGCCCGCAGCATCGTACGCTTGCTAAAACAACTTGGCGACACCGTAGCCCTCGCGGGCGAGCTCGATCTCCTCGTAGGCGAACCCGATACCCCAGGCTCCGACGATGCGCCTGTGGCGAAAAGCGAACAAACGCTGAAGGCCACCCTCAGCGTGGCGCCGAACCCATCGCGAGGTGCCGTCGAGATCCGACTCAGCGTCGCAGAGACCGCACCCGTGCGAGTCTCCGTTGTGGACCTCCTCGGCCGGGAGATCGCCGTCCTCACCGACGGCGAACAAAGCCCCGGCGCCGTCCGGCTCCGCTTCGACGCGTCGTCGTACGGCTTGGCGCCCGGCATCTACGTCGCGCGCGCCGCAGTAGGGAAGGCCCTCGTCGTGCAACGCTTCACCGTCCTTCGATAGGCGGTCCCACAGCCCTCCGTTCTCTACCTCGTTGATACCCGTGCGCCTCAGAAGCTCGCTTTGCCTCCTCGCCCTCGCTGTCCTCGTGGGTTGCGACACGTCCACGCCTGACGGCGATCTTTCAAGGGCGGAGCCCGCCGCTGTAAACCTCGATGCACACGGGTGGAGCGCCATGAGCGCGCCAGTCTTGTGGGAAAAACTTCAGGTCGGCGGCGCCCAAGCGATCGTCGGATTCAAAGAGCCCGGGCGGGGACGTGGCGTCGTCAACAGACGCGTCGTCGTCTCCAGAGAGCGGGTGCATAGCGCCCTCCAGGCGCTCGGCGCCCACGCGGGGATCACCGTCGTAGACACGTTCTCGACCATCCCTGCAGCCGTGGTGACGCTCGATTTCCCCGAGTCCATCGAGGCCATCCGCGCGCTCCCCTTCATCGACTACGTCGAGCCCGCGTTCGACCCGGAAGGCGCAGAGGCTGCGAAGTCCGCCTCCAAGTCGAGCTGCGGGAGCTCCTCGTCGGGAGGATCGCCCCAAATGGACATGGCGACCACATCCTATGGAGACGTCCTGTACGCCCGCCTCCCCGACCTCGGCGTTACCTCCGCGTGGAACGTGGCGGACGGAGCGGGGGTGGAGGTCGCCGTGCTGGGGACGGGCGTGAGCTCCCGTGCGCCACAAGTTAACGGCGAGTTCGTCGGAGGCCAAAGCACGTCGCCGTCGCGGCAGATCTCGCGCACGTGGACGGGCAGTTGGTCCACGACTCCGGAATGGCACGACGACTGCGGCCACGAAACCAAAATCATTGGGACGATCGCCGCTCCACGAGACGGTACATCCATGTCTGGGATCGCATACAACGCCTCCATTTACGCCATAAAGACAGACAACGACGTCATCCTCGGGTCCGTCTTTGGCGGCAACCTTGGGCGCGTCATCGACGGCATCGAGCTCGCGGCCCCCCGGAGCCCCATCGTCAACATGGCCTTCGGCACGAGAAGCCGGTACCAGAGCGTCACGGACGCCATCGAAGTCGCGTACGATACCTACGATACGTTGTTCGTCGGCGCCGCCGGGACGGGGATCTGCGAGGGCGACGGTGGACCGCTATTCCCCGCGCGGATGCCCGAGGTCGTCGCAGTGGCGCAACTCCTCGATGACGGGAGCGTGAAGTGCTGGGCACCGCAGGTGTTCGCGATCCCCGTCGATCGAGCGTTCAGCCTTGATCCAGACGTCTATTCCAATCAGTTCGAGGCCTCTAGCGGGAGCTCATTCGCCACGGGGGTGTTTTCCGGAATGGCCGCGTTGCTCTTGGGCAAAGGCTACTCGCGCAGCCAGACAATCTATCGCCTCCGCGCGTCTACGTTCGCGCTCATTGGCAGTTACGACGATGTCCCCGACATCGCCCACGCGCTCGGACTGGTCTCACGTGCTAGCCTATCCGGTCCTTCTCTCGTCACTCGGACCGGTGGTTACACCTATTCCGTGACGCAGGAGAACGCACCGGGCACGGCGTCGCTCGCGTACGCGTGGGCTCCCAATGGCGCCGCGTCGGCCATCACCACGGTCCAGTTCACGCGGCAACCGGGTCCGGATAGGCAGGTGAACGTGACCGCTGCCGTGACGCAGAACGACCCCTCGTTCGGAGAAGCCGAGCTCCCCAGCGCGACGGCCACCAAAGCCGTCACCGTACGGGGCCTCGGCACTACTATCTCCGGGCCCTCTTGCGTGGCACCTGGCGCGACCGCCCGTTACACGGCGACTCGTCAGAGCGGCACGGCTCCGTGGTCGGTCGCGATTCAAACCAACACGCCTTGCGAGGGCGATTTCAAAGAGACCTGCAACAGTTGGGAGGGGCTCCCGGCGCCCACGCTGCCGGGCACCGAGGTGTACTACAAGGATATATCGCCCTCGCAGTCCTTCGCCGTCCGTTCTCGCGCGACAGACCCCGACATCAGCGCCACGTCGGTCGTGATCAACGTCAGCGTGTCACCCAACTGCCAGTTCTAATGCGAAACCAGCCTGCATTCTCTACGCGCACGCTCCTCCTTGCCCTGCTGCTCGCGCCCGTCGGAGCGTTTGCCCAGGAAAGCATCATCGTTCTCGCCACGCCAACGCAGACGGAAGCGGCCGGCCCCGGAGGGGGCGCGGTGGCTCCGGGGAGTATTGGAAACGTGGCGCTCCAGGGGACCGCCTCGGGAGTGGGGTATGTCGTCTTCGCCGCTGGGGCCTACGGGCTTATCGCCGTTTTAGACCCCGAAGCGGTCAACGACGACGGCCCCTCCGCGCGCGCGCTGCTCGTAGCGGCTCTTGGCGGCGCCGCTGGGGCGGGCGTCGGGGCGTACCTCGGAGGCGGTCGTCGGGGGAATGCCTGGGTCGACATCGGTGGAACGCTCCTGGCAAGTGGGGGCTACACGCTCCTTTTGCTCGCCCTTGACTCCGTGACCGACGCCACGGCCCCTGCCGTCATCGGATTGCCCATCATCAGCGTCGGCGTGAGCGTCGCCCTGGATCGGTTCGCACGGTAGGGGAGATGTCCTCAGTCGATCCATCCCCGTCGCGCGGCGATTCGCGCCAGCTCGGCGCCCGTCCGGATCCCCAGCTTCGAGAAAACCCGGCCACGGTACGTCGAAACAGTGGAGGGCGCGATTCCGAGTGCGCGTGACGCCTCCTCACGGCTCTCCCCGCGAGCCAAGCACCGAGCGACTTGAATCTCCCGCGGCGTGAGGACCCCTTCGCGTCGCCCCTCTGCGCGCTCGGCCAGCACCTCCGCTAAGTCCGCCGGGATCACGCGCCGACCGCTGGCGGCCCTCCGCACCGCTGCCGGGAGCACGTCGGGCGCCTCGTTCTTATCGACGTACCCCACGCCACCCGCTTGAAGCACCTGGAGCCCGAGCTCGCGCGAGGGGTGCGCGGACAAAACCAGAACGGGGAGGTCCGGCCGTTCCACTCGCAGACGGGCGACGACCTCCAAGCCGCCGAGGCCCGGCATCGAGAGGTCAACGACCGCCACGTCCAACGCGAGCGCGCGCGACAGCGAGAGCGCCTCCTCACCGTTCTCCGCCTCGCCTACCACCTCGATGCCCTCGTCATTGAGCGCCTCGCGTACGCCACGGCGCACAAAGGGGTGATCATCGGCGATAAGAACGCGGATCATTGTGAGGGGGCGCTCGGATCACCAAATGGAAGGGAAATGCCCACCCGCGTGCCCCAACCCGATGACGCGATAACGCTCAGCTCACCTCCCCATACCCGAGCCCGCTCTGTCATCCCTATCAGACCGAGCGCGCCGCACCGGACCTTCTCCGGTTCAAAGCCTTTACCGTCGTCGGTAACAACGATGTCCACCCCTTTTCTCCCACGCGAGAGGCGAACCGCGACGCTAGAGGCGTCGGCGTGCTGAGCCACATTGGTGAGGGCCTCCTGCACGATGCGAAACGCCGCCGTGGCGTGATCCGCTACCAGAAGAGCCTCGGCCGAACACGACAGCGTGGACTCCACCTCGCACGCGACGCCCGTCCTCTCCTCGAACCTCCTGGCGACCTCACGGAGGGCACCCGAAAGGCCCAACTCGTCGAGTTCAGGGGGGCGGAGGTTAGCCGCGAGGTCTCTGACGTTCTGAAGCGCCCGAGCTGCCAGCGTGTCGAACTCTTCCAGCCGGCGATCGAGAATACCGGGGTCCAATAGGTCGAGCCCCCCCGCACGCCGCCGCAGATACCGGGCGTCGAACCGAAGCGCCGTTAGCACCTGTCCGAGGTCGTCGTGGAGGTCGCGCGCAACGCGCGTCCGTTCCGCTTCCCGCTCGGACTGCGCGCGCCCAGCGAGGGCGCGCAGCAAGGCGATCGATCGAACCGCTTCGAGGCGCGCCTGCTCGCGGACCGTCACGTCGAGGGCCACCCCGATAACTCTCGTCAGCTCCCCACTCAAGCTCCCGAAAGAGGGCTCGTACGTGGTCTCGAACGTGCGCTCCCCTGAAGGAGTCGACACCCTCGACGTCGCGACAAACGCCTCGCCGGCCAGCGCACGCCGGACAGCTGTCAGCACCTCGGGAGCGTCCGCGTAGAGCGCGAACACGGAGCGCCCGACGGGATTTGACTCCCGGGACCGCAGCGGCGCACGTCCCGAACCGGTGGATGAGAGGATCACCCCCGCGGGGTCGAGCTCAAAAACGACGACGGGGATCGATCCTGCTACGGCTGATAGCAAGCCGCCTGAGGCCACCGGCGATGTCGGAGCACAAGGGGTGATGCGAGCGGCCGACGGCCACCGATCATGTGAGAGGGCGTGCGATGCCATCGGCTAGCGCAACAGCTTGGGATCGGACGGGGCGATGAGGCGCGCGTCGCCCGCCGCCCGCCCACGGAGTTCGTAGCGGAGCCGGTCGATCCGAACCGCAGCACTCTCTCCACCGGGCACCCAGTCGGTGTGTCCACCCGCTTTGCTCGCGTCGCCAGAGCCATCCCCAGGAACAGCATCGTAGTCGTACTCGATGATCTCCGTGCAGGACGTTGGAGTGCAGTGGGTTTCTCTGTGAACGGAGGTCGGACCGTCCGTCGTCGAGCCCCCATCGGGGGTCTCGTCAGCTTCCTCCGCGTCTCCGAGGAATCTCGAGTACTGCGGCACCCCGCGGGACAGTCCCGTCACTCGCACGACCTCACGGTTGGGGGCCGAGAGGAGAACGTGGTGGCGTCCATCGTTCATCAAAGCGCTCGATAGCCGCACCCTTCCGGCGGTGAACTCGACGCGGTCTCCAGGCTCGAGAGGCAGCGGGTAGAACCGGACGTCAATGGCCCCGGCGCCCAAAGACACGACGGTCGGCTCGGAGATGTCCGGGGAGGCGCAGGCGGCGAAGCCCATGAGTGCGCCGAAAAGCAGCACGAAGCGAGGCATATTCGAGGGGCGGGTGGGACCCTCGCATGTTGCCCGAGCACCGCGGTTGGCACATAGGCGTCCGCTCCCGATTGGGCTGGAGGTTCCTCTACTTCCCCCGGGTCCCGCCGTCGTCGCTACGGCGCGTGGGGGCCGATGCCGTTCTCCCACGCCCACGCCATTGCCTCACGACTCGACGTTGCTCCCACCTTCTCGTATACCCCCGTGAGGGTGTTGCGGACCGTGCTCTCGGAGACGAAGAGCGTGTCCGCGATGTCCGCGTTTGAGAGCCCCTTCGCTAGGAGTCGAAGCATGTCTCGTTCCCGCTCGGTAAGGCTTCCAATCGGGTGCATCGGGTCGTTTGGCACGACGTGCCACCTTCCCTGACCACTCGCCACCGCCTTCACGGCGGCGATTAACTCCTGTTCTGGCGTGTCCTTCGTGATGTACCCCGCAGCTCCGGCATCGAGCATCGCGCGGATGAAACCGCGCCCGTCGTGGGCGGAGAAGGCGAGGATGCGGGCTGAGGAGCCTTTAAGGGCCTGTGCCACGTCTGCACCAGACCGATCCCCGTCGTTGAGGTCCACATCCAGAACGACCACGTCCGGCGATACGGATCGAGCAAAGCGCAGAGCCTCCGTCACACTCGCCGCTTCTGCCACGACCTCGATGCCGGGGTCGGTTTCGAGCGAACGACGTACCCCTGCACGGAGCATGGGGTGGTCATCGACGAGGAGGACACGGATCATGCTGCCAACCGCATTGAGCCGCGCGCCTCCACGGCTCCGATAGGGATCGTGAGCCGTACTTCGGTACCGGACCGACCAGGACCCCGCCCAACCGCAAGCGATCCACTCAGCGCACTCGCGCGCTCCGCCATCCCCGCCAGTCCAAAATGGCCCTCGCGCACAAGTCTGTCTGGAGCACCCGTGCTGAACCGCTCGTCAATCCCCACGCCGTCGTCGCGGATGATGAGCTCGGCCGCGTCGGCCGTGCACTGGACGAACACCCACGCGGTCTGCGCCTGCCCATGCTTGGCTGCGTTCGTGAGCGCTTCCTGCGCAACCCGGTACACCGCCAACTCTGCGCCTGTAGAGAGGTTCAGCCCCTCCGCACGGACGCGCACGGCCAATGGAGTCGGGGCCGTCTCCCAGCGTGCGGCGAGATCCTCCAGGGCTGGGCCTAGGCCGAAGCGGTCAAGAGCAGGGGGGCGGAGAGCCGCCGCGACAGACCGCACCTCTTTGGCTACGCTGCGAAGTCGCTCTCGCAGTTCAGGCGCCGATTCAAAATCCGAACGCGCGAGCAGGGAGAGTTGCTGAAGCGGGCCGTCGTGCAACTCGCGGGCAAGACTCGCCCGCTCAGCCTCGCGCGATTTGGACTCGTACCGTGCGATTTGGCGGTACATCGTCGCCTTGCGACGCGCCGACACCGCCGCGAAGGCGGCAATCGAAAGTAACACTGCCAGAAGCCCTCCACCGATGACTGCTGCCAAGGGAACGTCTTGCTGGAACGTCATCAAAAGGGCTCCCTCGTTAACCCCGATCCCGATGGCGTCCACATCGGCGGCAGCGGCATGCCGCTCTACAATCGAATACAGCGCGCCAATCGTAGTCGTCTCCAAACGGAGTGGGGCGGTTTCGCCACCAGGCGAGAGTTGAATCCATGGATCTGCGCCTGCACTCTCCCATACCTCGTAAAGAAGCGCGTCCGTTCCCGAGCCGTCGAGCCTGTCAACGCGCAGTTCGCCACCCGCGGTCGGTCGGGCTTCTTGAAGAGGATTCATACGTTTAGGGATAGACAGACACATGGTAACCCCATGTAGTTTTCTGACGCTTGGCTACCTCCGTGGAGCACAGGGCGTGCCATCATTCTGGCTCTCGGTGGGTTGAGGAGGCGCCGTGGCGCAATAGAGCGTGGGCTATTTCTAGAGCGGGCTCCAGAAAGATTTGGACTGGGCTCTAGAAAGCCCAGGGGCGGCTGAGTCTAGGCTTGAAGCGCTTTCCCCGAGCCCCTCGATATCCGTCTCACGCAGCCGCTCTTACCCATGTGCAGTAGATCGCGTCTGCTTTGCAATCGCCGCACGCGCTAGAGTTGAAAGGCGGTGAATCACTCTGAGGGCCTCTTTGGCTTCAAACCGGTTGATCCTTCCGTCCCAAGGCTTCACTGCCATGCGGACACCAACATCATTCTTACGACATCATGGCTGGATTCCTCTTTAGAACAAACGCTCTCGGTAAGCACTACTGGATCCTCCGAGACGGGAACAACGAGACCATTGCGGACGCCCAGCAAGGTGATGGTTACGAGAACGAACGCGACGCGAAGCATGGCGCCGACGTGTTCACGAACCTGGGCCACGACGCTCCCCGCCGAGAGATTTCAGAGGGTACCTCAACGGGCGCCAATCCTGAGTTCGAGTACTTCGAGAGCGCCAGGAACAAGCAGTGGTACTGGCGTTTCCGTGCCAAGAACGGCCGCGTGGTCGCCGACGGCTCCGAGGGATACGGCTCTCGCTCCAACGTGACGCGTGCGATCGACAACGTCCAAACCGAGCTCACGAAGCTTCGCGACGTCGGTGGCTCCGAAACTCCACCGAGCGACAGCCCCTACGCCTGAAGACGTGCGGTACCGCATCAGGCCTCGCAGTCGCCCGTCTCAACCGCGAGATGTTGCCTGGGCCGCGTCAGGCCAGGACCAATGCTCCCTAAACCGCTGACCCACGCATCCTCGAACGCTATGCCAACCATTGACCCCAATACTCAGTTCGTACTCCATGGACGCGTCGTCTCCGATGGGAGTGGTGTATCGGGCCTCAGCGTACAGGCGTTCGACTACGACTTCGGCCGCCCTGTAGACGATCTCGGCACCACGACGACCGGTGACGACGGAGCGTTTGAAATTACGTTCCGCCAGAGTGCTGCGGGATCACGGTCCGAGGGCACTCCTGAACCCTTCGTCGTCATCCACGACGCTGAGGGCACCCTTCTCGCGCAGACACGATGGATCCGGCTGGACACTGAGACCACTCTCGATCTTGACGACATCCACGTCGTCGTGAAAAGCCCTGTTGAGGATCCTTCCAGCGCTCCGATAGGGGGTGATCCCGGCGTCACACCCGGAACGGCCCCCGAACCCAAGGACCCATCGTCTAAACCCGGTGGAGCGACCCATCATGGGTCCAAGTCTCGCGACTTCGTCGCACCCCGTTCTCCGTTCTATCGAGGCCCATTCGGTCGACTGTTCCGGGAGTTACCAGCATGGATTCCCCCGGGAGCGACGGACGAAGAAAAGGCCGCTGTCGTCGCGGCCCTCGCTGCGACAATGGTTGAGGAGGAAGGTGATACAGAGACGGGAGACCACCCCAACATCCCTGCGGCCTACACGTACTTCGGGCAGTTCGTCGACCACGACATCACTTTCGATCCAGCGTCCTCTCTTACCAAGCAAAACGACCCGGACCGCCTGATCAACTTTCGGTCCCCCGCCTTCGACCTCGACAACCTGTATGGCGGCGGACCCGACGACGAGCCCTTCCTCTACGACCGAAACAGTCGCGATCACTTCTTAATCGGGAAAGGGCGACGCCAGCGGACCAGCGATGACGGCGCGATCGATCTCGTCGCTCTTCCAAAGACGTCCGAAGATGACCTCCCACGAAACGAGCAGGGGAGAGCCCTCATCGGAGACCCTCGGAACGACGAGAACCTGATTGTTTCGCAACTCCAACTCGCGTTCCTCAAGTTTCACAACGCTACGCTCGATGCAGTCAAGGAGCGGCTTAGTCTAACTGGCCGAGAAGCCTTCTTTCGAGCCCAGCAGATTGTCCGTTGGCATTATCAGTGGATCGTGCTCTTCGACTTTCTCCCCCGGATCGTCGGCGAGGATATGGCTCAGGCCGTTTTGACGCCCCGCGGGGAACGCAAGGACGATGTGGCCCGCGCTGAGGCCAAGCCGTTCACGATCGATCTGCGTCACTACAACCCAAAGGAGTCGGCGTTCATGCCGGTCGAGTTCTCCGCCGCCGCGTACCGGTTTGGTCACAGCCTCGTCCGTGGCGACTACGACCTCAACCGGGTTGTTCGTCGCGTACCCATCTTCAGGCCACCGTCGCAGAACCCGGGGCCTCTGGCGGACCTTCGAGGCGGCCGTCCGCTGCCCGGGCTGTGGTCCTTGGACTGGCGCCGGTTCCTCGATCTTGACGCCGGCACACCCGCTCAGCGTGCCCGCCTCGTCGATACCCGCCTGAGCCGCGGGCTGGCGGCGATCCCCTCCGGTCCAGGCAAGGAGAACCCCCTCGCACTTCTCAACCTCGTACGAGGATGGCGTTTGGGCCTTCCCAGCGGCCAAGCTGTCGCGCAAGCCATGGGCACGACGGTTCTCTCGAACGAGGACCTCGGCCTCGACATCGCTGAGGTGGGACACGAGGCGCCTCTGTGGTTTTACGTCCTGAAGGAGGGAGAACTCCTCCATGATGGTTTGCACATGGGTCCGGTCGGAGGGCGCATCGTCGGCGAGGTTTTCGTTGGCCTAGCAGCCGCAGACTCCTCCAGCTTTCTCAATCAGGCCCCCACCTGGACGCCAGGAACCGCGTTCCCAGACGGGCCGCTCATCGAGCCTCTTGGAGAAGGGTTTCAACTCCGGGACGTCCTCCGCTTCGTCGGCTTGGATGGTGAGCCATTCTAGAGGTTGGGCTTCGGCCTCGATCATATGGTCACAGATCAATGCGAAGTGGCTTGGCGGCTATAGATCCCGTTGGAGCTCGCTTTACCCACCTGATGGTGGCTCAACACATCTCTCTCCGTGTCACTACGCATTCACAAGACCGACCCCAACACGTTTGCATGGCGCCTTGTCGGACCTGAAGGGCGCATCCTAGCGCTATCCACGCACACGTACCACGACTCTGACTCGGCTGCCGAAGACGCTGATCGTTTCAGGCGTCACGGAACAGACGAGACCGGCACCACCGGGGCATTCCGTGTCGAAGGACGCGACGGAGCGTTTCGGTGGTTTTACTCCGACGGCAGTGGCCGCCTTGCTCGGAGTCCGGATCCTCTAGAGTCCGAGGAAGCTGCTGTGGCAGCCTACACGCACGTCCAAACGGTCTTGAAGGGAGAGTCCCGGCCGCGACAAACATCGCAAGGTTTTGACCCGGAGATCCTTAACCATTCGCTCATCACTGTGCCGCTCCTTGAGCGGTTCGAGCAAGGGCGAGCCAACGAGTTGCACCGCGTCATCGTCGAACTCAACCACAACTACAGGCGCGAGCTCAGCGGTGCGCACAAAGATGTTAAAAGGTGGATCAAAGACATCATCAAGAGTCGCACCGGACGGGACGACAACGCATCTGCTACGGCCCCTGCGCCATCGCACCGTCGCGCACGCCTGCTCAAGGCGCAGTCCAAGCTCAGCTACCGATACGTTGTCGCAGATCTCACGCGCGCGATGGTCCGCGAGTTGGTCACCCAAGACGGTGAAAATGCGTCCCAAGCTCCTTCAGAAGTTGTAGAGAACGCGGTCCCACCGGGACGGGCCATCTACCGCGTGTGGCCCGATTTCAAAGTCCGGCCTCTTCTCCACTACAGTGCGCGTACGGTCAAGGCGGATGCCGCACAGAAGGCGTTTGGCGCAGCAGGAAAGGGAGTCGTCTGGGCCGTAGTGGACTCCGGCGTCGATGGTGCTCACCCGCACCTCAAGAGCGCGACGATTCTTCCTGCCGGGTTGGCTCATAAGGACTTCGTCGACACAGAACGCAAGGGCGCCCCGATCGACCCATTCGGTCACGGCTCTCACGTCGCCGGAATCATCGCTGGATCGGTTGCCGACGACACGGTCGACGACGACGAGCGTCCGCTCCACCAACTTCAGCAAGAAGCTGACCCTGACGGCGAGCCTCGCTACCGCGCCCGCCCGGTCGGTGCCATCAGCGGCGTTGCTCCAGACTGCACCGTTCTCAGTGTTCGCGTCCTCGATGCGGATGGCAACGGCCACGCTAGCGACGTTATCGCCGCGCTCCAGTACGTCGGCTCTCTGAACAAAGGAGGGCGGGACCTTCGGGTCCACGGCGTCAACCTCAGCGTCGGCTATGACTTTGACCCGGAGTGGTATGCGTGCGGCCACAGTCCACTCTGCCAGGAGGTAGACCTGCTCGTCCGCTCTGGCGTTGTGGTCGTGGCCGCCGCCGGCAACACAGGCCATGGGACAGCCTACGCAGACGCACGGCAATCAAAAACCGGAATCGACCTCACAATCAACGACCCTGGAAACGCCGAGAAGGCTATTACGGTCGGGTCGACGCACCGCGCGGAGCCTCACCGGTATGGCGTGTCCTACTTCTCATCCAAAGGGCCTACTGGGGACGGCCGTGCCAAGCCAGACCTCGTTGCTCCCGGTGAGCGCGTGCTCTCGTGTGCTGCCGGCAGCAAGCGGGATGCGGCAGAGCGCAAGATCGCCCGCATGGCTTCGCGAGAGGAGGGCCCCAGCGCGTGGCCGACAACCTGCCACTACGTCGCCGATAGCGGCACCAGCATGGCCGCACCTCACGTCTCCGGGGCCATCGCCGCTTTTCTCTCTGTGCGCCGCGAGTTCATCGGCCGGTCCGAAGATGTCAAGGCGCTCTTTCTGCGCACTGCAACTGATTTGGGACGGGATCCCTACTTCCAGGGAGCCGGCCTCGCCGACCTCATGCGCGCACTTCAAGCTGTCTAACCAATGAATCACATCGCCGATTTCCCCTTCTTTCCTCTCCATGTCGACCGCGACGCGCAACTCCTGAAGCCCGAGGAGGAAGCCGCGTTTCTCTCTCATCTCAACGAGTCGCACGTCCAGAACCTTCTTGTACTCTCGCACGGCTGGAACAACGATCTAGAGGAGGCTCGCACGCTTTACTCCGAACTCCTCGCCAACCTTCGCGCCACTCTAGAGGCAGAAGACACGTATGCCTTGGGTGGAAGCACAGCAGTACTCGGTGTGTACTGGCCGTCCAAGCGTTTTGCTCCTCCCTCGAAGATCTCAGGTGGGGCAGCGTCTATCGGTGGCGATGCCTCCTCCGACGATGTACAACGCGCGTTAAACACCCTTGCCGACACGCTGGGTCCAGATGCGGCGGAAGCGCTAAGAAAGGCTGCAGACCTAAGCCTGGATCTCGACGAACGCCAGGTGCAAAACGAGTTCGTCGATGCCATCCGGAAGGCGCTGCCGGACTCTGCGACCGAGGGCTCCGACCCCATTCCGCCCCGTCTCCGATCAGCATCGGGCTTCGAAGTATTAGGCCTGCTAGCCCCGCCTCCTCCGCCACCTCCAGCCTCTGGCGGGACAGGAGGAGCCACCTCCTTCTCGCCGCTATCCGTGCGGGACCCTTCCGGCGGAGCCGCAGGGATTGGCGATACGCTCCGGGGCATCCGCGCCGCCGCCCTTCGGCTCGCAAACCTCACGACTTACTACACCATGAAGGAGCGTGCTGGCAACGTTGGGAAACACGCACTTGCCCCTGTGCTGAATCGCCTTGCTGCCGCACACCCAGCTCTCCGCATTCATCTCTGTGGGCACAGCTTTGGGGGACGCGTCGTGACTGCGGCAGCATCCGCCGTCGCCGAACCTGTAAGCTCGCTCGTGCTGCTCCAGGCAGCTTTCTCTCACAACGGGTTCTCTGCCGACTTCGGGACTGGAAAGCCTGGAGCGTTTCGGAACGTCCTTGATGACCATAAAGTGAGCGGGTCGATCGTCATCACGCATACCTCCAACGACAGGGCGGTGGGGCTCGCGTACCCCCTCGCGTCACGGCTAGCGGGTCAGGCCGCCAGCTCATTCGGTGGTCCCGAGGACCGCTTCGGAGGAATTGGCCGCAACGGCGCTCAGCGCACAGATGAGGCTCAACACCAGCGGTTGCTGCCGACAGGGCAGGCGTACTCGTTCTCCGAAGGGGGGCTCTACAACCTCCGCGCGGATGACCACATCACCGACCATAGCGACGTGACAGGCCGTGAGGTTGCCGCAGCTCTCGTTGCTGCCATGGGCGCTTAAAGGACGCTTGCTCACACCCTTACTGTGTGAGCGGTAAGGTCAGCACGCGGGGAAACCACTCAAGTGCGTCTGTCATGTGACAAAGCGTGGCGCACGAGACGAGATATGTTCGTCGGCTACTCGAAAGAAATCAATGGCATCCTACCTATCCGACACGTCCCTGCGGGCGCGGAGCATCAAGCGCTACGACCCCGACCTCAAGCTGGAGTCGTCGCCGGGCACCTCCTACAGCTCCGTCTTCCTCTCGCACAGCCACCTCGATAAGGATCTCGTCGAAGGGCTCGTGGACCGGCTCGCTCGCCTGGGCGTCCGGGTTTACGTCGACTGGAAGGACGCGACGCTTCCCGCATCGCCGTCACGTGACACCGTCGAGACGATCAAGAAGCAGATCGTCGCCAACGACGTGTTCATGCTCCTCGCCACCGACCGCGCCCTGGAGTCGAAGTGGGTTCCCTGGGAGCTCGGCGTCGCCGACCAGGCGAAGGGCTACGACCGGATCGTCGTGGTCCCCGTCACTCGCAACGGCACATACTTGGGAAGCGAGTACGTCCGGGTGTACCGTCAGCTCCGCGAAGAACTCGGTTCGCTGAAGATCTTCGGCCCCGGCGGCTCCGGGACCGGCTCCGCGGCCAGCAACTACCTGCGTGGCAAGGCGGCAATCTTCGGGTAGACCACGGCCAGACCGCCCCCAATCGCAAGACTACCCCCCAACCAATGCGCCGCACGTTCTTCAGCTTTCATTACGACCGCGACCACTGGCGGGCGTGGCAGGTCCGCAACTCCTGGGTCACGAAAGGGGACCGGGAGTCCAGGGGCTTCTTCGACAGTTCCGTCTTCGAGTCCAAGAAGCGGACGAGCGACGCCGCCCTCAAGGAGTTCCTCCGCACCGGGCTCAAGAACTGCGGAGTGACGTGCGTCCTGGCGGGAAGCCAGACCGCGCACCGCCGCTGGGTCCGCTACGAGCTCGTCCGCAGCTTCATGGCCGGGAAGGGGATTCTCTGCGCCAAGATCCACCGACGTAAGAACAGCGCGGGCGCCGTAGATACCGCCGGTCCCAATCCGCTGGATCAGCTCGCGTTCGTTGTCACTGGCGACCGCATCTCGTTCAAGGAGATGAAGAACGGCACGTGGGTTCCCTACACCGACGCCCCCAGCTTAGCCCGACGAGAGGTCCCGTACGCGCTCGGCAGCAAGACCAACCACACCTTCGCTACCCTGTTTTCGACCTATGACTATGTGACCGAGGACGGGTACAACAACCTCGGCCGCTGGATCGAGACTGCCGCCCGTCAAGCCGGACGCTAACCCCATGCCCGTCCCGTCCCCTTATCAGGTCGTCCTCCTGGGCCAAACGCGCCCGGCCGTCCGCGACGCGCTCCGCAAGACGCTAGTCGCGCGGATGCGCGAGATGGACCTCGACGTGGACGCACACGTCGTCTTCCTCGATGCCTCCGACGCCCGCGCGCTGACCCAGGCTGGTCCGGCCGTCTGCGCCTTTGTTGGGGGCTACAGCTACGACGCGATGGACGCCGCCACCGTCGCCTGGCTCGTGGACGACGCTGTGCTGATACTCCCGCTCGTCGAATCGCTGGACGGGTACAAGAGCCAGGTGCCTAAATCCCTCCGGCCGATCCACGGGAAGGTTCTCTCCGACACGGCCGAGTCTGTCGAGTCCGCCGTCGGCCTCATTATGGAGGGGCTTGGGCTGCTCCGCCGCACCCGACGCCTGTTCATCAGCTACCGGCGCACCGAGGCGTCCGACGCCGCCCACCAGCTCTACGACCTCCTCGACGACCGAGGTTTCGACGTCTTCCTCGACACCCGCAAGGTCCGACCCGGCGACCCGTTCCAGGAAGAGCTTCTCCACCGCCTCAGCGATTCCGACGTTCTCATCATCCTCGACACCGACGGGTTCCTAGAGAGCGAGTGGACGCGGGAGGAACTGGCCCAGGCGCAAGCGATGGCGCTCGGCATCCTCCAGGTCCAGTGGCCTGGCGTCGGCCGTCCCGCCTACGCCGCGCTCTGCACCGTCGTCCCGCTCGACGCCGCCGACCTTGACGGGAAGCGCCTCACCGACGACGCCCTCCACCGGGTCGGGCACCAGACCGAGACGCTCCGCGCGCGGTCCATCGCCGCGCGCTACACCAGCCTCGTCGGGTCCTTCGACGCCATCGCCGAACAAGAGGGGGTCCCATCGACCGTCCAGCCAACTCGGTACCTCGAACTCGCGCCACCTGGGAAGGACCCCGTCGCGGTCATCCCGACGGTCGGCGTCCCCGAGACGCTCTCCTACCAGGACGTCGAGGCGCTGCTCTCTCGCCTCGCCTCGGACGGGGCGGCGGCCCCCTCCCGCGCCGTCATTCTCTACGACCCGGTCCCCGTCCGGCCCCGCTGGAAGCAGCACCTCGACTGGCTCGACGGCCACCTTCCGGTCCAGACCGTCACGGTGTCTGGTGCCGAGGCGTGGCTCCGCTCGCTCTGACCCCGCCTGCGATGCCCGACCTGACCCCCATTTTTCTCTCCGCAAGCGTCCCCGATCCGGATCGCCACCCCCGGTACTTCGAGACCGCCGACTTCGTCGCCATCCGGGAGGCCGTCCGCGCCCTCGCGGCCTTCGTGCTCCCTCGCGCCCGACTCGTGTGGGGCGGCCACCCCGCCATCACGCCGATCATCCGGGCCGTCGCGGAGGCGGTGGACCTCGACGTGCAGGAGCACGTCGTGCTCTACCAGTCCGACTTCTTCCGCGACGTCTTTCCGCAAGACAACGATGCGTTCGCTCGTATCCAAGTCACCGAACGGCTGGCGACACGCGACGAGAGCCTGCGGCTGATGCGCGACGAGATGCTCGGGGCCTACCCATTCTCGACGGCCCTCTTCATTGGGGGCATGGAGGGAGTCGAGGACGAGGCCGAGCTGTTCCTCCGGCGCCACCCCCACGCCGCTTTCGTCCCCGTCGCGACAACCGGGGCAGCCGCGCGCATCCTCTACGACCGACACGCCGCCCGCCTACGTCTGTCCGACGCTCTCGCTGACCAATACGCCTACGGTGCGCTTTTCCGCGACCTCGTCCGCCTAGGCTAACGCGAGTAGTCACCCGCACCCAATGTCTGACGCCGACGACCGCCCCCAGGGACCGCGCACGTTCCTCTCTTACAGTTGGAGCAGCCCAGAGCACGAGGACTGGGTGCTCCGTCTCGCAGGCGACCTCGTAGACCTCGACGTCGACGTCGTCCTCGACAAGTGGGACCTTCAAGATGGCGACGACCCGTTCCCGTTCATGGAGCGAATCGTCACCGATCCCGACCTGAAAAAGGTCGTCCTGATCTGCGACCGCGAGTACGTCCGCAAGGCCGACGCCCGCGAGGGCGGGGTCGGCGCCGAAGCTCAGATCCTCACCCCGGAACTGTACCGGGCCGCCCAGGCTGATCCCGAAGCCCCCGGTCACGAGAAGGCCGAAACGCGCAAATTCGTTGCCGTCGTCCGCGAGCCTGCTCCTCCTTGGGAGCGCTCGGCGCCCGCCTTCTACGGCGGCCGAATCCACATCGACATGGCCGACGACGAGGGCTATGGTGACGCCCTCACCCGCCTCTCGCGCTGGATCTACGACAAGCCGCTCCATGTGCGGCCCCCGCGCGGCAAGGCCCCCGCCTTCGTTACTGACGGTGACGCCCCGAGTACCAGCACGTCCGTTCGCCAGCGCCACGCGATAAAGGCCCTCCGCGAAGGCCGCCGCGAGGCGGATGGGGCCGTCGACGACTACTTCGAGACGCTCGCCGGGAACCTGCCCCGCTTCGACCTCGACCCCGAGGATGACCGCCCGACCCAGGCCGCCGTCGTGGAGCGTGCAGACCAGCTTCGACCCGTCCGGGACGAGGTGCTCGATGTCGTCAAGGCGCTCGTCCGCTACCGGCCGGAGCCTGAGGGGTGGGAGCCGGTCCACCTGTTCTTCCAGCGGTGCCTCCCTCTGCTGGACCCGCTCGTGCTCAACTCCCGAGTCAACACGTGGTCCCGCGACCACTTCCGTCTCGTCGTTCCCGAGCTGTTCCTCTACGCCCTCGCCGCGCTCCTCCAGCGGCGCCGGTACGAGAACGCGGCGTACATGCTCTCCGAGCCGTTCACGCTCCCCGAGAGCGGCCGAGGCAGCGGGCTTGTGCCGTTCACATACCTCCAGCAGGGGTCGGAGGCTCTCCAGCGGCATTATCAGGACCAAAACGAGCGGTGGATCAGTTATCAGGGGACATGGATCCACGGCCGCGCCGACTCCACGGGCGTTCCCTTCGATGCCGTCATGCAGGCGGATCTCGTCCTGGCCCTCCGCGCTGAAGAAAGTGACTTCGGCTACTGGTGGCCGAGTACGCTCGTGTACAAAGAGCGGCGGCCTGGGCCGTTCGACGTGTTTGCCCGGTCCGCCTCGGCGGAGCACTTCGAGCGCTTGATGCCCGTGCTCGGCGTCTCCTCCGCCGAAGAACTCCGCCAGCGAGCGGACGGGATGGGCCGAGACGGTTGGATTCACGACCACCACGTCCACGTCCCCGGTCTCATCGGCAGTGAGCACCTCGCGTCGCAACCCTAAGCACTCGTTTTCACTGCAAGAGTCATTTTCACCGAGCGGTGAAGTAGCTTGCCAGGGTGAAAGAACATGAACTCGCCTCCACGATCCTGAGCCGCCTTGGCGCCCTCCTGAGCCAGGTGCCGTCGGTGCGCTCGGTCGATTCTCAGCCCGAGGCACTAGGCGGAGAGGCAGGACGCGCCGACGGCGCTCTCGCGGTCACGCTCGTTGGGGGCGCGGTCCACACACTCGTCGTCGAGGCCAAGGGCAACGCCCAGCCACGCAACGTGCGCGACGCCGCCCGCAGGCTCACGGCCCACATCAACGCGCTCCGCTCGGACGGCGTGCCCCACCCGTCGGCCATCTTGGGCGCTCCCTACGTCTCGGAGCGGTCCGCCGCCGTCCTCGCAGAGCATGGCGTCGGCCACCTCGACCTCGCCGGAAACGCCCGCCTCGCCTTCGGCCCCGTCTACGTCGAGCGGTCCGGTCTCGCCAACCCCCACGCCGTCGAGCGCCCGTACACCTCGCTCTTCGCGCCCAAAACCTCGCGTGTCGCCCGCGCCCTCCTCGCCCACCCCGCCCGCGTCTGGCGACTCCAAGAACTCGCCGACGAACTCGACGTCAGCCTCGGCCTCGTCGCCAAGGCCAAGGCCTCACTCCTCGACGGCGAGTACGCCCGAGACTCGCCCGACGGGCTCGCTCTCGCCGACCCCAACGGCCTCCTCAACGCTTGGCTCGCCGCCGACCGTCGCCGACCGAAGCCTCGTGGCTACTACTCGCTCGACTCTGTCTCGGAGGCCGAGCGCCGCATCGCGGACGCCGCTCGGGCCTCGGGCGCCCGCGCTGCGCTCACGTCATTCTCTGGCGCTGAGCGTGTCGCTCCCCACGTCCGTTACTCCCACGCCAGCATCCTCATCGAGGCAGACGCGCTGAAGGACGTCGCTGAGCGTGCAGGTCTCAGGCCCGTGGAGACAGGCGCGAACGTCCGGCTCCACGAGCCCTACGACAACGGCGCCTTCTACGGTGCCCATGATGTCGATGGTGTACCAGTCGTTCACCCGGTCCAGCTCGTCCTTGACCTAGCACGTGAGAAGGGAAGGGGAGAGGAGGCCGCCGACTTCCTCCGCCGCCACGCTCTCGCGCCCGCCTGGGCCGACCTCCGCCGTTGAAGACGACCGAATTCGACTACCCCTCCCGCGCCGTCGAAGCCACACGCCGCGTGCTCTTGGAACTGGCGCGCGTGCTCGGTGAGTATGGCGACCACATCGTCTTAGTCGGCGGCTGGGTCCCCGAACTTCTCGCTCCCGGCGCAGGCCACGTCGGCTCGACCGACGTTGACCTCGCGCTCGACCACGTCGCGCTCTCGGACACGGGCTACGCCCGCCTCCGCGACCTCCTGGAGAACGCGGGCTACCGGAACGACCCCGACCCAGCCCGCCAGTTCGTGTTCTACCGCGACGTGACTCTCGGCGACGGCGGCACGCCGGACCCCGTTGTCGTCGAACTCGACCTCCTCGCGGCCGAGTACGGCGGGACGGGCCGGAACCGCCGCTCCCAGGCGGTGCAGGGCACGCGCCCGCGCAAAGCCAGGGGCGCTGACTTGGCTTTCGAGCGAGATCTCACGGTCGAGGTCGCCCTCGACGGTGCCCTACCTGACGGGCGCCTTGCCCGCTCTCAAATTCGTGTGGCTGGTCCCGTCCCGTTCCTCGTCACCAAGGCCGCTGCCCTCGCCCTCCGCGACAAGCCGAAGGACGCCTACGACGTCTGGTTTCTTCTCCGCCACCACCCGGCAGGCCTCGACGGACTGGCGGCGGCCATCGCCGAGCAGGCAGGCCACGGCCTCGTGCAAGAAGCCCTCGGCCGTCTCGGCGACGCTTTCGCATCTGTCGACCACCACGGCCCCGTCGACGTTGCCGGCTTCCTCAGCCTCAATCCGGGCACAGACGAGTACGATCAGGTCCGGCAGGATGCGTTCCAGCGCGTAGCGACTCTCCTCTCGCGAATCGATCCCACGTCATGAGCATTATCCTCAACGCAGCCCCCCTCTCGTTCGACCGCGACACGATCGACATCGGCTACCTCCCGGACGAGGGTAAGGAGGCCTCCGCAGCCCTACGTGAGGAGTACAGAGACACCCACGTATTCCGCTTTGACCGTCGAGAGGGCCTGATCGCCAACGTCGGCGTTGCCGGGGCGGCCCCTCTCGGAGATACTAAAGCCCAGCGGCTCGACGAAAATCTCTACCTCGCGAGTCGAGTAATCCAGAGCCAGATCGTCTCGTGGCTCAAAGGGCGCTACACCGTCCTCCGCCGCCGCAACCCCGTCATCTTCTGGGCCTCTGCTCAGCGTCACCAACTCCTAAGTAGGGCCGTCCAAGATGTCGCCCAAAAGCGAAACGCGGAAATCAGTCCGCTCTCCGGTTTGGACGTGTACGTCCGGTTCCGGCTCGACACCCGCCTGCTCTACCCAAAGGGCAACAAACCGACACCGTACCTCGGCCTCCTAATCGACCTCAATACGTCCAACGTGATGGACATCCCCGTCAGCGAGTTGATGAGCCGGGGGCTAGATCCGCGTGGGATGTACGTGGGGCAGCGTTCGAAGGAACGAGACGACTTCCTGCTCCCCCGATTCGAGACGCTCGGTCGTGTCCGAGACGTGCGAGACGGACGCCTCCTCCTCACAGACCAGAAGCAGGGAGATGGTGACAGCGGCGGCCTTGCCGAACAGATCGAGGCGAGGTCGGCTCTCGTTGAGCCCCGGTCCGAGAACCTAGCCGCCGCGATTCACACCGTCTACGGTCGAGACGCACGTGCCATCGGGGACCGGTTGCACACGCTCAGGCGCTCTTATGCGACCGCCACGGGGCAACTGGGTCATCTGGAGGACACCCTCGCAGGCCTACGAGACCACGTTGCGCTGAACGTGGGTGGGGCGACCGCCCGCGTCGGAGATTTCCTCGAACGTGGAGACGGCCTCTTTCCCCTTATGATCTCGACGAGTCGCCCGACGTGCCTGTTCGGACCTCAAGGGCGAAAGACCGGGCAACACCCTGATGATGGTGTCAGCAAGTACGGGCCGTTCCAGTACATGCTGCACGAGGCGAACGAGCCCCTCGTCGTCGTCGTCTGCGAGGCGAGCGAGCGCGTCCGCGTCGAGCAGTTCGTCGACGAACTTCGAGACGGGTTCCCCACCTCGGAATGGGAGGGGGCAACCAAGAACGCCCAGGTCCGCCGCGAGAACCCATATGCGGGAGGGCTCCTCGGCAAGTACCACCTCCGGCGAGTGAGGTACGAGTACGAGGAGATGCCGGACGGGCGACCGGAGACGTACCGTGCTGCTATCGGGCGAGTCCTCGGGAGGCTCCCGAGGCGCCCTGACCTCGCTATTGTCCAAACCAGGACCGAATACAGGGGACTCAAGGGGGACGCCAATCCCTATTTCGTTGCGAAGTCCGAGTTCATGACGAAGGGGGTCCCGGTCCAGGCCGTCACGTCGGAGAAGGTCGAGGCCGCACCACGGCAGATCCCGTACATCCTCAATAATGTCGGGCTCGCTTCCTACGCTAAGCTCGGCGGCACGCCGTGGGTCATCAGCACCCGCAACCCCAGCAGCCGTGAGGTCGTCATCGGCATCGGGTACACCGAGTCGTTCGAGCGCCGCCTCGGCCCCCGCAAGCGGTACGTGGGCATCACCACCTTCTTCCAGGGCAATGGGCGCTACCTCGCGTGGGACGTCACGCGAGAAGTCGAATTCGAGGGGTACGCCGAGGCCCTTCTCGACAGCCTCCGCAACACCATCCGCTATGTCGAGACGGAGAACGAGTGGGAGCCGGGCGATCGCGTCCGCCTTGTGTTCCACGTCTACAAACCGCTGAAACGGACCGAGATCGAGGCGGTCCGGGGCGTCGTTGATGACCTCCTGCAGGACCGGTACGCAGTGGAGTTTGCGTTCCTCAACCTTACCACCTTCCACGCATTTCGGCTCTTCGACCCCGACAAGGCGGGCGTCCCGTACTACCCCCCGGGCCGTCGGGGGAAAGTCATGAAAGGCCCCGGCGTCCCCGATAGAGGGCTGTGCTTCCAACTCGATCCCCGGACTGCGCTTCTCCAACTCGTCGGACCCCGCGAGTTGAAGACCGACCTCGACGGTGCCCCCGAGCCCATGCTCATCGAGATCCATCCGGACTCGGATGTCGACGACCTCACCTACCTCGTCCGCCAGGTCTTCCACTTCTCCTTCCTCTCGTGGCGGAGCTTCTTCCCATCGGGAGAGCCTGTGACCATCCTCTACTCGCGGTGGATCGCTCAGCGGCTCGCCGACCTCCGGCCCGTCACGGGCTGGGACCCCGGCGCCGTCACGCTCGGGGCACTGCGAGGCAGCAAGTGGTTCTTATGAGCTCCCAATCCGAGTCGCCGCCGGGTCCCCCACCCGACGCCTTGGTTGACCCCATCGCAGACCGGAGGCAGATCTTGCGTGCCGTCGTGGAGGGGGGCTTCGAGGGGGCCAGCCGCCAGTCCCACGGTTTGGTGCTCCGGCTCCTCCACATGTCGCTGCCCCCAGACGACCTGCTCCGGAGACCGTTCGATACGGATGGGGCCGTGAGCGCACTCTCCTACGAGGGCTACCCTCCGATTGCCTACCTCGGGTTTGCGATCGGTGCGGGTGCAGCGGATGCTCAGGCGAAGGCGCAGTTCGCGGAGAGGCTCCGGAGTATGATCGAGCGGGACGGGACGATCCTCTCAGCCCTGATCGCCGACGATGCGGCCTTGCTTGGCGTCGCCGACGGCCTCTCTTCCCTCGAAGGCGAGGCCTCCAGTGACCTCGCTGTGGGCCTCGCGAACGCGGCGTCTGCGGCGTCTGGAATGGGCCGTCTCCGAGCCCTCGCGCTTGACTTGATCGAACCAAGGGGGCGACTGTCGGTCCGTGTTGGTACAGACTCCTTGAACGCAGCCACGACGGACCTCGCGCTTCGCCGACCATGGCCGCGCGCCTACGAGAGCGTGCCCCCTCTTGCGAACGACGAGCGCGTACGTCTCCTTGCCCGTGTGGTATCGGAGCCTGCCCCAGGTCCCGGTGACCTCGAGCGCGCTTCCGCGTGGCTCGTCGCGCTTGACTCGCTCGTCTCAGAGGCCGCTAGCGGAGCGGTGCCGACGACGCGCGACGTGGTCAGGCTGCTCAACCGTACACAGGGGGCAATGAAGAGGTGGGTATGGGAGGAAAAGCCCCGGCGGAGCGGGACTGCCCCAGCTCGGTGGCTCATTGACAACGAGTACCACGTGCAGGACTTCCTCTACGCTGTCTTGTACCCGCTGTTTGGGGCCGAAGTGCTCGAGGAGCAGTACATCAAGGGGTTCGGCTTTACCCAGCCCCGGTACGACCTGTCCATAGAAGACCTCTCTCTCATCATTGAGGTCAAATTTGCCCGCACCAAGAAGGATTTCAACAAGTTCGAAGAGCAGATCGCGGGGGACCTGGGTCTCTACTTCGGGCCACAAAGTCCCTACGAGGCCCTCGTCGCCTACGTCTACGACGACTGCAATACCCATTACCCTGAGCTGTACGACGCATTCCGAGACGCGCTTCTCAAACGCGACGACCGAATTGTAGATGTCGTCGTCGTCCGCCGACCGAGCATGATTCCGAGCCGGTCCGCCAGAGGCTGACGTCAAATACAACCCCACCGGCGCTCACGACCGGGGCTGGAGCTTCGGGGGCCGGAAGCAGTCACGGAAAAGGTTGTCTATATCCAACTGGTGAGTATCGAGCCACTCCTGCACACGGAGTTCCGTGACGGACCCCGGCTCACTCGTGGAGAACTCGGCAAAGAACGCCCGCACTTTCTCCACGAGACGCCGCAGTCCTCGTTTCGTGATGACACTCACGTCGTGGGTGAAGGCGCCCGCACTTTCGAGCTGATGCGTTGGGTGGACCATTAAATAGACCGCGCTCCGCCCTTCGTAGTGCCTCTCGAACCAAGCGCAGGAACGGTTCATCTGTTCGGCTTCCCGTTTGTTGATAGCCGTCCTTCCGAGGAGAACCTCGCTCTTGCACTCGATCACGGCATAGGCCCCCGCTCGGAGAGCCCACAGGTTGTCCGGTCCTTCTTTCCACTCCTTGTCAGGCCGTTGGGAAGAGAGACCGAGTGCGTTGGCGAGGTCGTCCAGGGCCGCCTCGAACGGCTCCGCACGCACACCGAAGACGATGTCGGCCAACAGGCTCTCAACGGCCACACGCAACCCCTCCCGTGTCCCCTGCCCGTCAGCCCACGCGAGAATGGCGACCGCTCGGCTTTGGTTGATCGCCGTGAGCGATTCGACGACCATCCCAGTGCTCGGCTTCAGCAGGTATGTGTTCTTCTTGTGCGCAATGATCTGCATTTTGTTTGACTCGACGCGCTCACGCGGGTACAGGTAACGGGCAATCTGCTGGAGGTACCACCCCCGCGAGAACTCGTCGGCCACGTGCTCGTCGATCAACGCTTGGGTCGTTTGGCAGGCACCGGCTACGTCCCCACTGCGGTACAGACGTTCCGCCTCGGCTTCGATCGAGAACACGTCGAGGGACCTGTCATCGCGATCCTCGGATTGAGCCTCGTCCATCTGCTCAGCGTAGTACGCCTTCCACGCCTCGTCCCGGCTCAGGCACTGCTGGCCCAGGCTGGCAAACGCCTCGGCGGGGTCCGTCCCGTCCCTGATCTCGTCCTGGGCAAACTCGGCCACCTTCATTCCGATCTCAATCTGATCCCGCGTCTGCGACGACAGGTACTGCCGGGCCCTCGGCAGGCGGACGCTCTTCACCAAGTCCGGCCCAGTAAAAACGATGACACAGTAGTCTTTTTCTCCTCGAACGGCCCGCCCCATCCCCTGCTCAATCTTTTGAGCCGTCCGGATGAGCGACGACTCGCTCCCAGGGCGGCAAGACTCCTCGTACTGTACAGCGAGGCTCTCCGCCTGGGGGGCCGAGTCCAACACCAGGACGCGGCACGTGGCGTCGGGAAGGTCAACCCCATCGTATCTGTTGGCGAGGGCGAGCGTGGTTTCGTACTTCCCCTCTCGGACTTTCCTGACCTCGCTTTCAATGGTTGCCGTCTGAGGAACGGTCGCGCCGTACTTCTCCCACACGAGCGTCTTGCTGAAGCTTGGGGCAACAGCTACGACTCCGTAGGACCGATGCGCGTCCGGTTTTGCGAACCGCCTGACGACGTAGTCACGGTCGAGAGAGGGGTCGATCAATGACGGGATCAGGATCATCTTTTCGCCCGACCAACGCTCGCCTTCGTACGTGAGCGGACTCCGGACTACCTCCGGTGACAGTCCCAAACCTTGGACGAGGAAGGCGTCGTTCGCGAGCGTAGCCGACATGAACACGCGGCGCTCCGCTCGCGCGTAGGTGCCAAACCGGTCAAGGGGGGGGACGTGCGGAATGATTTCCAGATGGCTCCCGGAAATCACACAGGCGCACTCCTCGATCTCGTCCTTGATGAGTGGCCAGGCAAACTTTACATCTTTCGATTTAGCATGATTGGCACGTGCGAGAATATCGACCACCTCATCTCGACGGTCTCGCCAGGCCCAATAGGGTACAGGCAGAAATGCGCCGACGTCCCCGCTCTGGATGTCTGCAAAGGTGCCAGCCCCCTGCTGCTTCAACGGTTCCTCGAAGAGATGAACGATCTCCTGGTAGGCCCCCTGCTCGCGGGAAAGCGTAATCTGCACGGCGCTGCGGACCGCGTCAATGCAAGCATGGGCGTCGTCGAGGAGGACCGTCCCGGCCTCCTCAGAGTCCGAGTCTAGACCAAACCGAGTGAGTCCGTTGAAGAGCTTCTGGACGGAGGTGACGAGAATCGCCTCGCTGCTCGAGAACTCGACTGGAACTTCAGGGGTAGCTGTACACACCCGAATCCCGAACTGACGGGCCTGCTCGCAAGTCTGTGATGCTAAGAAGTTGTTCGGGCACAGGTAAACCGCTGGCCCTGACCCTTCGTTGAGACGGGCTTGGAGCATGAGCAACCCAATCAGCGTCTTGCCCTGCCCGGTGTGGAGCTTGACAATCAGATCCTTTTCGTCTCGGCGATTCGAGTGCCAGTCCGATAGAATCGCTGTTTGAGCCGGTCGCAAAGGACCCTTGTCGCTCGCGCGGTCTAGGGTGTCGTAGAGCTGAATGGGGTCTACAGGACGGTTGTGAGCCGCTTTCTGAAGACGTTTGCTGAAGTCAACCAAGGGAGGGCGCGGAGATTGTGACTGAGACGCGGCCTTTAAGGTCGCACCCCGTGGCCAGCGTTACCCGTATGGCACGTCGAGCCGGGAAGCGGCCTGCTCTTTAGCGCGCTCGCCCCGCCGGTCATATCCCGCCGTCGTCGTCGGGCTCGCGTGTCCGGCGAGCTGCTGCGCGACGGAGAGGTCGGCGCCCTCGTCGAGCAGGTCGCCGACGTAGCTCCGCCTGAGGTCGTGCGGGCTGAACACCTTCACACCGGCCTCGGCGGCGCGCGTTCTGAGCACGTGGTAGACCGCCTGCCCCGTGATCGACGCGGCCGCGCGGTCAAGCCGGCCGCCCCGGCGCGCCCGGACGAAGAGCGGCGTGTCACTATATATAGGTGAGAGGAGGGAGGGCTCGTCGCGGGCATCGACGAGTCTCTCTACTCGGATCGCGAGGTAGTCCCGAAGGGCGTGGAACGCCCCCGGTGGAATCGGCACCACGCGCTCCTTGTTGCCCTTGCCGCGCACGACGACCCGCCGCTGCACGAGGTCGAGGTCGCCGACCATGAGCGTCGCCAGTTCGTCGCGCCTGAGCCCGCACCCGTAGCCCAGCGCCACGAGCGCCGCGTCGCGTTGTCCTTTCTCCGTGACGATCGGCGCGTCACCTTTCCGGGGCGAAACCGGGGTCAGACACGCCTCGATGAGCGCCCGCAGTTCGCCTCTGGCGAGCGACCGTCCCGTGGCCGCCGCCGCGCTCGAGCCCTTAACGGCACGGACCGCCGCGGCGCGGTGGTAATGCTCGGTCTCCATGAGCCCGAGCTCCCACGCCTCGCGGAGCACTCCGCGGAGCGCGGAGAGCGTCTTGTTGACGGTCGTGTACTTGAACCGCTCCGCCAAGGCGGCCCGGACGGCCTTCGCGTGCTCGGCCCGGAACGACCACCACGGGAACGCCTCCGGCGCCAGAGGCGGGTCGGCGTCGGGCACACAGATCGCCGCGACCGTCGCGAGCGCGCCGCGCATGGTCCGGCGAGATCCCGGCGCGAGCCGCGCGAGGTAGACCGTCGCCGGGTTGGGGCCGGGCCGGGGGCTTTCGACCTCGACGGCCGAGAGAGTTGGGACGGGAAGGGTCGGCTCGTTCATTCCGTTATTGCAATTTCACTTCATTCACTGGCCGATGCCGCCGAGCGGTCGGAGGGTCGCGTCGCGGAAGCTACGCCTATCGAGAACCGTCATTCTCATAAGTCATATCTGACCCGTCAGAAACAGCTCGCGCCCGATACACCCCGCCTATCGGGCGCCAGAAAGGGAGCACCAGCGGCGCGCTCAGTAAGCACGCCCACGCACCACACCACACGATGCGCTCCAGTGCGTACGTTGGATGACTGAATCCACACGCCCCTGATCCCATGCGCCTCACCGTCACCGTTCCCGACGACGTCGCCGACCAGGCGAGACAGCTCGCCACCGAGTCGGAGCGCTCCGTCTCATCCGTCGTCGCCGAGGCCATCGCGGGGCACGTCGCGACCGAGCGCCGCCGCCGCGCCTTCGGGGCCATCGACGCGCTCGTCGGCTCCGCGGCTCCCGATCCAAACGGCGCCGCGCAGTTCGACGCTGAGCTCGACGCGCTCCGCGCGGGCTCCGACCGCGAGCTCTGATGGAGACGAGCACCACCAGCGACACTGTGCTCGGTTTCGACACCGGGTTCTTCCAGCGCCTCTACGCACGCGACGCCCAGGCGACGACCGCCTGGGACGACGTACGTGCCGAGCGCGCCGTCGGCGCCATCTCCTGCATCACGCTCTTCGAACTCGAGCGCCTCGGCCTTCGGGGCGGCGTCCTGCCCCGCGACGTGGCCGAAGGGCTCGTCCGCTCGCTCCCCGTCACGTGCCGCGTCGTATGGCTCGGGGCGGACGACGGGGCCGACCGGCTCCACCGTGCCGTCCGACTCGCACACGGAAACGGGCTCGCGATGGCCGACGCGATCATCCTCACCTCGCTCCTCGACGCCGGCGCGACAACCGTCTACACGACGGACTCCGACTTCGAGCGCTACGACGGCCCCGTGCACGTCGTTCAGCTTTAGCCACTCTGGTCTCATGCTCGACTACAGAGGCTACCACGCCAAGGTGGAGTACCGCCCCGACGACACCCTTCTCTTCGGTCGCGTCCTCGACCTCGGGGACACGGTCGTGTTCGAGGCCGAGCGCGCCGCCGACATCCAAGCCGCCTTCCAGGGCGCCGTCGACGACTACCTCGACTTCTGCGCCGAGATCGGCAAGGACCCCGACCGCCCGTTCAGCGGCCGGTTCAACGTCCGGCTCACGCCCGACCTCCATCGTGCCGCAGCCGTCGCGGCCGAGGCGGGGTCTGAGAGCCTGAACCACTTCGTCCGAACGGCCGTCGCTCATGAGGTCGAGCGGCGGAGCGTAGCCGCATAGGCGGCCACCACTGCGCAGCCTCTTCCCTACCCATGTCGACGAAAGCCACAATCGCCCACGGCCCCACGTTCCATCTCTACCACGAGATCGGCGACGACCGCTACGTCTATCTCGAAGTCGAGGGCGTACCGTTCCAGGCCAGCTACGACCGTGTCGTCGTGCCGGTCCCGGTCCACGTGTGGGAGCACGCCCGCCAGTTCTCCGGCGTCGACCTCTCGCTCGCCGACGCGACCGACGATGAGCTCCGGGCCGAGGTCGAGGCGTACGTGGACGAGCGGATCGCGCGCTACGAGGCGGCCACGAACGACCGCGAGCGCGCCTTCGCGAGCGTCATCGGGTCTATCGGATATGGTCCCGCCGACGCGCCCCGCGAGGAGCAGGTGGCGCACGGGATGGAGGGGCGGTTGCGGCGCCGGGCGTACGAGCGGGAGGTCCGCGCGGCCATCGAACAGCTCATCACGACGGATCACTCGGCCGCCTGAGGTTGTCCCCCTGAGGCGCGGGTTCGAGCCACGCTTCGACGGCTCCGTCCGGGGGACCTTCGGGATACGTGCAAAATGTCATCATAGCGGTGGCGGCTCCTCGGTCAGCCCGAGCGGACGCGGCACGAGCGGCGGAGGCGCACCGTCCATGTCGAGCACGTACTCCCCGAACCGCTTGACCCGCGACGTCCCGTACGGGCTCAGCCGCGCGACCTGGCCTGGCGTGACCGCCCAGCCCTCGGCGACGAGCCCAGTCAGTGCGTCGCTCATGTCGGCCACGTTCTGGAGCATGATGGCCGACGCCACGAGGTCGGTGTACTTGACCCGCTTCTCCCGCTCCACAGGGTCCCCGGTCGGAATCGACTCACCCCCGAACCGGATCCACTCGGTGAACCCGTTGTACGCCTCGACCTTGGTGGTCGCCGCTCGGATGCTCCGCCTCAGCGGCAGGTCGGTCACGTAGTCCAGCAGGAACAGCGTGCGGACGACACGGCCGAGCTCGCGGAACGCCCGGTAGAGCGCGTTCTTCCGCGCCTGCGTCCCCAGCCGCCGGAGCAGCATCGAGGGGAGCACGGCTCCGGCCTGGACCGAGAGCGCGACCTGCATCAGGTCGGCCCAGTGGCGCTCGATGAGCTTCCAGTCGACCGTCCGCGTGAACAGCGCGTCGAGGTGGCGGTAGCTCGCCTCCGCGTCGGGCCGGTAGAATGCCACGTCGTCCCAGGTCCGCATCCGGGGCATGAGCCGGATGCCGAGCAAGTGCGCCAGTCCAAACACAGGCTCCGACTGCCCGTGCGTGTCGGCGTGGACGGTATCGGGCTGGAGGACCGAGTCGTTTCTCAGGAGCCCGTCCAGGATGTAGACGGCCTCCCAGACGCCGCAGGCCACGAAGTGCGAGAACAGCGCGATGTAGGTGTCGGAGACGTGGTGATAAGCCATGCCGCCATACACCCCGTGCCGGGGTCCGACAAGTATCGGAACAGGATTGTCCGGTAGGCCGGCCTAACCGGCGGATCGGCTCGCCACCACCCGTCTTCGGCGCGTCGGGTTGCCGAATCGGGTGGGGCGCCATCGTTACTGGCGCGAGGGCGCCGCCTCATGCTGGTCTTGAATCAGATGGATGTGGACCCTGAGTCAGCCTTGCCTGCCGATAGCGCATGCATTATGGTGCCCTCACTGATGCCGGCTCTCCGAAAGTCAGCGGAGCACCGCAAAGCGGGCGGCTACCAAGATGTCCCTGCCTACCATGGCTCGCACGACGTACGTCCCAGGCGCGAGCGTGGGCACCGCAAGCCGGTGATCGCCCCGGCCTCTGGCGCCAGAGGCGAGCACCGCCACCTCCCGGCCCCGCGCGTCGAACACGGCCACCCGCACCGATGCCTCCGGCGACGCCAGCACGAGGCGCGCCTCCGCCCCTCCATTCGACGGGTTCGGCGCCACCGTCAACTCCACGCCGGAGGCCTCCGGCGCGCGTGGGGCCGACGCCGTGACCGCCCACGGCCGCCCCACCGGCTCCGCCGTCCGCCACAGCCCCCGCCTTGTCGCGAGGTAGAGCCGCCCCGTCCGGTCCAGCGCCATCTCCTCCGGCTTCTCCCCGTCGTAGCCGCCCGTCCCCTCCGCCCGCTCCCACGTCGCGCCCCCGTCCCGGGAGCGGAGGAGCACGCCGGGGTCCGGCGGGGGGCCCGCCGTGCTCGCCACGCTCGCCCACACCTCGACGGCGCCTTCCCCCGCGACGGGGCTCGCGTCGACGGCCAGCGCCCGGGCGTAGATCGGGTACGCCAGCCCGTACGCCCCGTCCTCCGCGCTCAGCACCTCCGACCACGTCGCGCCCCCGTCGTCGGAGCGGGCGACGAACCCCCGCCGCGGGGCGAACGCCGCGCCGGAGGCGTAGACCGCGCCGCCGTAGGGGTGCGCGGGGTCGGGGGCGACCGAGAGCGCGCTGGCGATGTAGCCGCCCTGGGCGTAGAGCCCCGTCGGCTCCCACGACTCCCCCGCGTCGGTGGAGCCGACGACGCCGTTGTAGACGCCGACGAAGAGCCGTCCGGTAGGGATGGAGTCCGAGGGCGGGAGCTCGGCGATGGCGCGCCCCTCGCCGAGCGTGCTCCGGCGGGTGGTCCACGTCCCCCACTCGCCGTCCTCCGCCGAGCGCCAAGACTCCGGCCCCTCGAGGGCGAAGAGGACGGGGCCGCCGAAGCGGCCGCGGAAGGCGGGGAGGTCGGCCTCGAAGAGGACGCGGGGGCTGAGCCCGAGGCCGACGTCCTTCCTCCACGTCCGCCCCCCGTCGGTGGAGCGGTCGAGGTCGGTGGGGCCGAAGAGGGCGCCGAGGACGAGCGCTCCGGTAGAGGTCACGAGGAGGTCCTCGCCGGTGCAGGGTCCGATCCCACACAGCGGCACCCACGTCCCCGCCTCAGGGGCGAACCGGTTCGGCTCCCCGAACACGGCGAGGAGGGTGTCGCCCTCGGGGGCAGCGGCGGGAATCCACGCGAGGCCCACGAACGTCCCGCCCCACCGGGGGTGGTCTGGAATCCGCTCCCACGCGGGGCCGCCCTGTGCCGCCAGTAGCTGCGGGCAGAGCGCCAGCAGCGTTAGGGCAAGGATGGCAGTGAATCGCAATTCTGCGGCTCGGGCGGAACGTGCAGAAAACGTCATCTATCGGGTGACGGTGAACCGCCGGGCGTGAGTCTCCGTCCGCCCGTCGGCGGTCTCCACAGTGAGGCGGAGGACGTAGACCCCGGGGGCGAGCCCAGCCGGGATCTCTACAGTCTGTGCCCCGGAACCGCGCACAGGCGAGCCAAGGGCTCCCACCTCGCGGCCGAGCACGTCGAAGACCCCGAGTTGCGCCGTGGCCCCATCCAGTACCACGAAGGAGACGTGCGCGCCGCCGCGCGTGGGGTTCGGGCGGACAGGGCTGAGCGACGCCTCAGTCGCCTGGACCTCAAGAGCGGACGGCGCCGCAGCCTCCGCTGTGGCGCCCTTCGTCGAAGGCTCCACGCCGAGCGAGGAGAGGTACGCAGCGGCGAGGTCAGCCTCGATGGCCCCCTGCTCGTGCTCCCGCAGCGTTTCCAGGGCGGCCTGCGCGCCCCTCTCGTCGCCCAGGTCCGAGAGGAGATACACGCGGGCGGTGAGGGCAGCGGCGCGGTCGTCTAGGTCGCCGCCCATGAGGTCCTCGGTCAGCCGCAGCGCGCCGTCCACGTCGCCGTCACGGTGGAGTAGCCCGACCAAGGCCTTCTGCGCGGCGCGGCGCACTGGATCGGCCCTATGCCGGGCGTACGCCTCCACGGCCTCGCGGGCACCGGGCGCGTCTCGCCGGGCCATGCTCGCCGCGAGCGTGACGGCGGGGGCGGCCTCCCGTCCGCCCGCCGCGACCGCGGCGGCGATGTCGGCGAGCGCGGAGGCCGGGTCCTCGAACGCGGCGCCCTCCGCGCGCCCCAGGGGAGATGGCGAGGCGGCGCTAGCCCGAGCGCCCGCACCGGACGACTTCATCGACGGGGCCTGGCTCACGCACGCAGCGTTGGGGTTCACGTACGGGTCTTCAAGCAGCCATTTCGACTCGTCGACGTAGCCGCCGTTGAGCTCGCTCGTCGCGAACGGCGGGGTCGGGCTCCCCCACCAGTCGCACACGGCGACGACGGAGGTCCCGCTGCCGCGCGCGCGCACGTCGAACCCGGTGTTGCCGACGAACCGGTTGCGGCGGAAGTTCTCGTTGGTGACGGAACCGGCGCTGACGGAGCCCCCCGTCTTCGCGAAAACGCCCCCGTCAAGGTTGCTGTCGGCGCTGTTGAACCCGTTGTTGTGGTGCCCCCCGTAGCGGGGGTAGTAGTACTCGGCGAACCGGAGCTCCGCGTTCGACACGGCGGCAACGCCCACTCCGGCGTTATCGAAGAACTCGTTGCCTCGGTTCGACCCGATGATCGGGTGGACCCAGGCGTCGGTGTTGTACCCGGCCACGAGTCCGTGCCTAGCCACCCCTAACACCCTGTTCTGTACGAGGCGCGTTGCCGCGTAGTTGTCGAGCACGATGCCGTCGAACGTGAGGTCGAGGAGGTCGTTGTCGCGGATCTCGGACTCGGAGCTCGCGCCGACGACCTTGATTCCGATGGCCTTGCCAGGAGCGGCTGTCCTGCGGATCGTGGTCCCTACGACCGACGCGTTTCCGCTATCGATCCAGACCGCCGCGCCGGGGTTGGTCACGCCCCAAGATGCATCCCCTACGTCTAGAATCGAGCTGTTCGAGATCGTCGCGTCCGAGGTGGAGGACGCGACGAGGACGCCGTGCCATCCCGCTGCGGGGTCCGCGGCCTCGAACGTCGCCCCGTCGGCGTCGAGCGTACCGAAGACGATCAGCCTCGAGTCAGGGCCGAATCGGAGGACGACCCCTGGCTCGACCGTCAGGGTCGTGAACGAGTCGACGAAGAGGTCGCCCTCGAACGTAACCGTGACCCCCTGGCGGATGGTGAGGTGGGACCCGTTGTCGACGCGGAGCTCGTTGAAGGTGAGGTTGTCGGTCCGGCTCGTGATCGTCCAGTCCTTCCTCACCCGAGCGATGGGCTCCGAAGTGTAGTCGGTGCTGAAGTCGAACGTGATCCCGTTCCCGGTTCCCTGCCGGATATCGTCGATGGCGAAGTACCCGAGATTGAGGATCTCGTCCGGAACGAGGTCCAGGCTCCCGTACCCGTAGACGTTGGGGACCGTCCACGGGGTCAGCTGCCGGTCCACGCCTGGGCGCCAGAGGTCCCCCTCGTGGTCCCCCTCGTCGAGGTCATTGTCCGAAGGCACCATGTCACGAGACCAGCTATTGTCAAATCCGGATCCGGATCCCGCATACGCCGCCCTCTCGATCATGAGCCCCGTTACGGGGAGGCCCCACTGCGTCGTGGTGCACCCGTTAGCGCCAGCGTAGGAACGGGGGTGGCGCTCTCCGAAGTACGTCGTGCGCTGGACGTTCGAGATGTAGAGCCCTTGCTCCCCGTTCCCGTACCTAGGCGCGGACGTGGGGAGGGTACCGAGACCGAGCCGGTAGCAGCCGCCCGTAGTGAAGAGGTCGCTCACCGAGTACGTCCCCGAAGACGTGAGACTCTGGCACTGGATCCACTTCGACGAGCCCTGGAGGCCGAACTTGAGGTTGATCACCTCCCTCTCAAACGCCGACAGCAACGGCGCGACGGCTTCGTACCGCCTAGACCTCGAATCCGTCGAGACCATGAGCCCGAACCCGTTCTGGTCTCTGTTCGCGCTCTCAGAAGACGTCTCGCTAGAGGGTACGCGGTTATCTCGGAAGTATGCGAGGTGAGGCCCCCACGTGTCGTGCCCAAACTCGTGAGCCCAGAGGTCCACGTTGTCTTTGATTCGATCGATAGACTGCCAGTCATTCCACGAACCGGACTTCCCGTTGTCCACCTTCACTCCATACACGCTCGGGTCCGACTCGAAGAACCCGATGTTCGAAACTCCTCCTCTTGGACAGGAGTAGCCCTGGGTAGATGAATATGTCCCCGCCCAGCCATTCACGCAGTTTCTATCGCCCTGGCCGAAACCCCTGATAACAAAGAAAAGGTGGTCTAGGTATCCGTCCCCGTTCTCGTCGTAGTCGCCGAAGTTGACCCCCTCTACGTCCCTCAAGTGGTCCATCGCCTCCCGTGCGAGCATACCCTCATCGAGGTCGCCTAATACACCCCCATTTCGGTTTATGGGCCTGAGGTAAGCAGCTTGTGGGCTTGAGGTCGTGTACGAGTACACATCCCCATACATTCGAAAAGCTCCTCCCGACTGGTCGGAGAGGTACCTCGTCAGCGAACGGGCGGGGACCGGCCCCGTCTTAGATGAAGCGAGGTACTCGCTCGATTCCGGCGGGAGTGCCATAGACGACTGCCAGCCGTCTGGGTGGCAGACGTAATCCCTGTTGTCGTCGGCGAACTTCACGAAGATGATCGCCGCCCGGAAGTCACCTGTAACGGGTACCGTGGCTGCTGCGCTTGAAGCCACTCCAACAGGCTGATCGGGATGTCCCTCGGAGCAGACCGCCTGAAGAGGTTCTCCTGAGTTCGTCTGCGCGAGTGGAGACGAACACAGGACGAGAGCGCAGAAAGCGAGGAGTACGTAGGACCGTGTCATTGGAGAGCAAAGGGGAGGGGAGAAATCTCCTCGAGCACGGGCCAGCTCGAAGCGTCGAAGTAACCATACGGCTCCAGGCTTACAATACCAAGCAAAGGAAGTATCACCGGCCTCCCAAGGACACCATCACGTCGCTGTGGGTACGTCGTTCGCATCTCCAGCTCAGCCGCTTATCTCTGCACGTTCGCCCTCGATGCGGCGGAGGTGGGCCTTGACCGTGTTGTAGGCGAGCCCCGTCCGACGCGCCATCTCCGCCTTCGCTTCGCCCCCGTCGAGCATCTCCTCCAGCGCCGCCCGGTGCGCGTCGAACGTCGACGGCCGTCCGAGCACCTTCCCCTCAGCCCGCGCCCGCTCCAATCCAGCGATCGTCCGTCGGCTGATCTTCTGGGCCTCGTACTCGGCGAAGTAGCTCAGCACGCCCAGGAGCACGTGGGACACCAGCTCGTTCTCGGTCGAGAGGTACGGCTCGGTGTACGACCGGAACCGGACGCCGAGCGCCTCGAGCTGCTGGAGGTAGGCGACCGTCTTCCGGATCCCCTCGCGGCTGAACCGGTCCAGGCTCCAGAACACGAGCGTGTCGAACTCCCGCCGCTCGGCGGCCTCGAAGACGTCGGCGAATGCCGAGCGCTCGCGGCGCCCCTTCCGCCCGGACTCACGGTCGACGAACTCCCGGAGCGTGCCGTCAGGCCGCGCGAGGTCGTAGCCCTCCTGCTCCAGGAAGCGGCGGAGTTGGAGCCGCTGGTTCTCTTCCGTCTGGTCGCCGTCGCGCTTGGAGACGCGCAGGTAGAGCGCCGCCCGCTTCTTTGGTGGGAGCGGAGCTGGTGATGGGTCGGTGGGCACGGGCGGGACGGGTGAGGCGAGCACGTTATATATGGGCCGCTCGCCGGGGTGTCAACAACCACTCGTTTCTTGCCGCCCCCCGCGACGCCGACCAAACCGGCCCGTACGGCGCGCAGAGCGGCACGGCTGGAGTACCCCTTTCCTGACACCCCCGACCCGCTACCGCCCGCCTCCGGCGGCGGGGTCTGCGCTATGCCCGTCGAGTTCCTCTCCGACGACCAGGCCGCCCGCTACGGCCACTACACCGAGACGCCTTCGGCCGAGCAGCTCGCCCGGTCCTTCTACCTCTCCGACGCCGACCGAGCCGCGGCCTGCGAGCGGCGAGCCGACCACAACCGGCTCGGGTTCGCCGTCCAGCTCGGGACGGTTCGGTTCCTCGGCACGTTCCTCTCCGACTTGCGCGAGGTCCCACCCGTCGTCGTCCGCACCGTAGCCGACGCCCTGGGCGTCGAGGACGCGGAGGACGCGTTCGCCCGGTACCTCCGCCGGGCGTCCGCCCGGCGCGAGCACGCCGCCGAGATCCAGCGCCGCTACGGGTACGCCCCGTTCGCCGACCCGTCGGAGTCGTTCCGCCTCGTGCGCTGGCTCTACGCGCGGGCATGGCTGGCCCACGAGCGGCCGTCGGTGCTCTTCGACCTCGCGACGGCCCGGCTCGTCGAGCGGAAGGTGCTCCTCCCCGGCGTGACCGTGCTCGCGCGTCTTGTGGCCCGCGTCCGTGCCCGTGCTGCCGAGCGACTCTACGAGGCCCTCGCTCAGATCCCGGACGCTGGCGAGCGTGCTCGGCTCGAGGCCCTACTCGCCGTCCCGGAGGGCGACCGCACGAGCCGACTCGAAAAGCTCCGCCGGGCGCCGACTCGGATCAGCGGTCCGGCCCTCGTCCGCGCCCTCGCGCGCGTCGAGGACGCCAGATCGCTCGGGGACTACACGGGTCGGCTCGCTGCCTCCGGCGTCCCTCGCGCGCGCCGCGATGCCCTCGCCCGGTACGCGGCCTCGGCGTGGGCCGGTACGATCGGCCAGATGCTTGGCGCACGCCGGACAGCGACCCTTGTCGCTTTCGCCGAGCACGCGCAGGGCTCGACGCTCGACGACGCGCTCGACCTCATCGGGCTCCTCGTGGACGACTTCTTCCGGAGCGCAGAGCGGCGGGGTAACCGCGAGCGGATCCAGCGGCAGGCCGAGTACGATCGCGCCTCGCTCCGGCTCCGCGCCGCCGTTGACGTCTTGATTCAGGCCGCCCGGTCCGGCCGCGAGCGACCCGAAGAGCATCTCTTGGAGGACGTCTTCGCCGTGGTCGGGCTCGACGCACTCGCCGAGGCCTCCGCCACCGTTGGAGAGGTCGCACGTGAGGGCGCGGCCCCGTTCCGCGAGCACCTCGTGGCCCCTGGCGGACCGTCCGTCACGTGCTCCCCCCGCTCCTACGCACGGTGGAGGTGGGCGGGGTCCGCTCGGCTCGGCCGCTCCTGGACGCCGTGGACTTCCTACGCGCCCTGGAGCAGCGCTCGGGGCGACCGCCGATGAGCGAGGCCCCGCTCGGCGTGGTCACGCCCGCGTGGGCGCCGCTCGTACACGAGGGCGGGGGCGGCCCGAAGCGGAAGCCGTACACCCTCTGCGTCCTCGACGAGCTCGTCCGCGCACTCCGACGGCGGGACGTGTTTGTGCCGGAGAGCACGCGCTGGGACGACCCGCGTCGGAAGCTCCTGCGGGGCGAGGACTGGACGCGCGCCCGGCCTTCGGTTTGCCGCGCGCTCGGGCTCTCCCCGGACGCGGTCGGCGAGATCGTCACGCTCCAGACCGAGCTCGACGCGGCGTACCGGCGGACAGCGGCGGGCCTGGAGGCGAACGACGCGCTTCGTATCGAGCGGGAGAAGGGGCGAGACCGGCTCGTCGTGACCCCGCTCGACAAGCTCGACGAGCCCGAGAGTCTGGTAGCCCTCCGCGAGGCCGTCCAGGCGCGGATGCCCCGCGTCGAGCTGCCGGAGCTGCTCCTGGAGGTCGAGGCGTGGACCGACTTCGCGGGCGCGTTTACGCACGCGAGCGAGGGCGCGGCCCGGGCCTCCGGGATGACGCTGAGCGTGTGCGCGGCGCTCGTTTCCGAGGCCTGCAACGTCGGGCTCCGACCGCTGACCCGGGACGGGACGCCCGCCCTCACCGCGCGGCGGCTCTCGTGGGTCTTGCAGAACTACGTCCGGGCAGAGACGCTTGTGGACGCCAACGCCCGGCTCGTCGACTACCAAGCCACGATCCCGCTCGCGCAAGTCTGGGGCGGGGGCGAAGTAGCCTCGGCCGACGGACTCCGCTTCGTCGTCCCCGTCCGCACGCTCAACGCCGGGCCGAACCCGAAGTACTTCAACCGCGGGCGGGGCGTCACCTACTACAACTTCACGAGCGACCAGCTCACGGGCTTCCACGGCGTCGTGGTCCCCGGCACGCTGCGGGACTCGCTCTACGTCCTCTCCGGGCTCCTCGAGCACCGGACGAGCCTCCAGCCCACAGAGGTCGTCACCGACACCGCCGCCTACAGCGACGTCGTCTTCGGGCTTTTCCGGCTCCTCGGCTACCAGTTCAGCCCGCGGCTCGCCGACCTCGGTGACGCCCGGCTCTGGCGGATGGACCGCGCGGTCGACTACGGCCCGCTCGGCGGTGTGGCCCGCCAGCGGGTCAAGACGGACCTCATCCGGGAGAGTTGGGACGACCTGCTCCGGGTGGCGGGCTCGCTCAAGACCGGGGCCGTCGGGGCGCACGAGGTGATGCGCGTGCTCCAGCGCGGGGGGCGGCCGTCCACGCTCGCGAAGGCGGTCGGCGAGGTCGGCCGTGCGGCGAAGACGCTCTTCCTGCTCGCCTACGTCGACGACGAGGCGTACCGCCGCCGGGTGCTCACGCAGCTCAACCGGCAGGAGAGCCGGCACGCGCTCGCGCGGACCGTCTTCCACGGCCGCCGCGGCGAGGTCCGCAAGCGGTACCGGGAGGGCCAAGAGGACCAGCTCTCGGCGCTCGGCCTCGTCACGAACGCGGTCGTGCTGTGGAACACGCGGTACCAGCAGGCCGCGCTCGACACGCTCCGGGCGGAGGGCGCCGAGGTGTGGGACGAGGACGTGGCCCGGCTCTCGCCGCTGGGCTCGGAGCACATCGGGATGCTCGGGCGGTACCACTTCGAGCTGCCGCGGGAGGTCACGCGCGGCGAGCTCCGACCGCTCCGGGACCCGTCGGCGCCCGAGGACGGGTGGTAGCCAGCCGGCCCGCGCCTCAGGTCGACCTACCGGACAATTCTGTTCCAATACTTGTCGGACCCCGTGCCGGACGCTCCGCTCGCCCAAGAGCCCGTTCTCGACGAGCGGGACGTGGGTGCCGTCGGCGATGGCCGCGCGTCCCGAGCCCCAGTGGAAGGGAAGCTCGAAGCGGGTGTACTCGGCGACGACATCGCGGAGGGCGGCCTCCAACGAGTCGGTCGTGACGTGCTGGCGGTTAGTGAGTTCGAGCGCACGCGGGGTCGCGGAGTCGCCGTCGCCGACGTTGCTCGCTCGGGCGTGCCGCGAGAGCTGGGTCGGTCCGAGCCCGGTCCCATACCCGAACACGGCGAGCAGGTACCGCCGCTCGGGGGCGACGAGCTTCGGGTCGTTCCCCGACGGCGGGCCGAAGTGGCGAGCGAAGCCCGACCATGCGGCCGTGTTCTTGAGCACGTCGAGCAGGTGCCGTTCGGGTATCCGCGCGCCGAGCGCCTCCTTGAGCGTGTCGGTCCCCTCGGGCACGAGCTCGGCCGACATCCGCTTGAGGTGGGGCTTCCCGGCCGCATCGATGGACAGCTCGGCGTTGTTGGGGAAGGCTCCGTCGTCCCGCTCGGCCGCGACTGTGAGTTGGTCACGGAGCCCGACAACGAACTCGGCGGCCGTCGTGGGCAGTTCGAGCGCTTCGCAGTACGCAGGCAGCCGGACCTCGCACTCATCCCAGGGCAGGAGCTGCTCGCGGTAGTCAGCGAAGGCTTGGGAGCTGGGGACGAAGAGGTCGCCCGAACGGAGGGCGTCGGCAACGTGGCTGAGCACGGCCACTTCGAGTTCGCGTCGCCCGAGCACGACCTCCCCAGGACGGCCGCCGTCCTCGCGGGTCTCGACGAACGCTCGCCAGCGCAGGCTCAGGAAGCTCAAGTCGACTTCGTCGGGGAAATGGTCCCGGCGTGCCGTCCGGTGCTCCCGGACGTAGTCGAGTGCTCGGACGAGCGAACGGTCCTGCGTGGCGGGCTGCGGCTCAAGCAGGTCCAAGAGGTCGAAGAGCGCTGAGCGGTGCGCGCGGTGGGCGTCCCAAAGCAGCGGGAGGTAGTTGCCCGAGTGGTAGAGCGCGACCATCCGGTACTTCTCCCGCAGCTCGTCCGCGCCGCCGTAGGCCTCGAGCACCCGGCGGACTCGGCGTCCGAGTATCTCGTCAGGGCTCTCACTTTCGGCTTCCCCCAGCACGTCGGCGAAGGCGGTCAGCATCTCCTCCTCGATCTCGCGGTGGCGTTCGTGGAGCCGGGCGAGCGCCTGCTTGGCCCGGTTGTGCGTCCGCCGCATCCGCCGGAGGTACATCTCGGCCAAGTCGTCGCGGGCGGTGACCTGGGCGTCGTGGACGAAGCAGACGAGCAGCGCACGTCGGTGGGCGTCATCCGCCAGTCCTTTCACGTCGCCGACTTCGAGCGCTCGCGCCTCGGCGGCGAACTGGCGGACCTTGGTGTGGGCCACGCCCTCGATGAGAGGAGCGGTTTCCAGCAGCCCCACCAACTCGCCGAGGTGCCGGACACGCTCGCGGACACGCTTCAAGGTCGGTGGACCCGGCGGCGCCTTGAGCCGGGTGAACCCGGTGAGGTACCCGCCCGGCTCGACGTCGAGGAGGCCGTCGAGCCGTGCCCGGTCGTCGGGCGTGAGCCGACTGGCGACGCGCGCGTAGATCTCGCCGTGGACCCGCTCGCGTGCGCTCCCTGCCAGCCGGTCGAGCGCGCTGAAGGCAGGAAGCTCGACCCGTTCGCGGACGAGTGTCTCGACGGCAACGTTGACGAGGTCGGCCGGGTCGCTCATCACGGCCGCTGCTTCGCGCATCGCCTCGGCCGCGATGGCGCTCCCTCCTTCGGAGTACGAGCGGACACTGAGGAAGCCGTGGACGGCTCGGCGGTACCGATGCCGGTCCTGCCGGGTGGGAGTACTGAGCGGGGTGTCCGCCGGGAGACCGAGCACGGCGGCCAGGTAGCGGCGCACGCCCTTCGGCACACTCCGCACCGACGGCAGGCGTCCCAGGCGCTGGTGGCCCTTCAGGAGAACGAGGAGCGTGAGTTGTCGCTGGTCTGTGCGGGTGTTGGTCTGCACGAAAGCGAGCTCGTCGTCCGTCGGGTCGTAGAGCGCCTCGACCTCGGCGCGCGAGAGCGAGGGCCGGAAGCGGGGATAGGCGGTGCGCTCGACGGAGGCCACGGGCGGAGGAGTTTTCGGGAGCGAAGGCCCTTCGCCGGGGGGTGTCCCAAAAGGGTCGTGCCGGGAGGCACACAGAATCGGCCGTCCCGGCGCCTGTGAGAGTACCGAGACTCTGTCCCATAAGGATACCTTCTCGGACACTGCTACTCGTTTATATGGCGGCCCACTCCAGTACCGAGACGCCGACGGTCCGCACGGCCACCTACGCCCGCGTCTCGACGGCCGACCAGTCGCCGGACCTCCAGCACGACGGGCTCCGCGCCTTCGCCCACCGCGCGGGCCTCTCCGTCGTCGCCGCCTACACCGACGTCGCCGTCTCGGGCCGCAAGGAGGGCCGCCCCGACCTCGACCGGCTCATGGCGTCGGCGCGTCGGCGCGAGCTCGACTGCGTGCTCGTCTGGAAGTTCGACCGCTTCGCCCGGAGCGTGTCGCACCTCGTGCGCGCGCTCGACGAGTTCGACCACCTCGGCGTCCGGTTCGTAAGCGTTCAGGACGACGTGGACACGACGAGCCCGATGGGGAGAGCGATGTTCGCGGTCATCGGGGCAATGGCAGAGCTCGAGAGTGCGCTAATCGCCGAGCGGGTCCAGGCGGGGATGGCCGCGGCGAAGGCGCGCGGTCGCCACGTCGGTCGACCGGCCACGAACGGAGACGTGGCGGCGCGAGTTGAGGAGCTGGCGCGGACGACGGACCTCTCCGTGCGGAAGATCCATGCGGCGATAGCCGACGAGCGTGGGGGCGAGGCTGGCGTGAGCCGGTCGGTCGTCGGGCGAATCGTCAAGGAGATCCGAGCCGATGTCAGCTCTCCCTCTTGATCTGGTCTCATGAGCCCTCTAGTCCGTACCGCCGTCGACCTCATCGATAAGGAGTACGCTCGGCTCCGGGGGCCCGAGGACGTGGCCAAAGTGGTAGGGGTCTCGATCGACGTCCTCCGGAAAGCGTTCCGGCGCGACATAGAGGCCGCCCCCCGAGAAGTCATTGAGCAGCGACGGGTGGCCGAGGCTCGACGGCTGCTAGCTGAGACGGACCTTCAAGCATCCGAGGTGGCTGCCGCCGTGGGGTGGAGACGCGACGACTCTGGGTCGCGGGCGTTCCACCGAGCCACAGGCGTGACCATGCGGGAGTACCGCCGGGACGCCCGGGGGGCTAGACCTTCCAGAGGGGCGGCTGAAAATGCCAAGTTTTTCAGTTAGGAACAGAGCCCGGTAGCGCCATATCATTGCCGCGAAGGCTTCGCGGAGCAGCGAAGGATATACGTCTGACCCGTGCTTCTCGTTCGGATGTCAAAGCCCTCGAAGTATTTAGGCTTTTAGGGTCGCATTGGCCGCTGCGTCGTACTCGGAACATCCCTCCACGAACGTTGCAAACGAGTGAACAATGGTCACTCCACGTCTGAAGCTTCCCCGACCCCGCGAGGGACAGGCGATTCGGACCACTTGGCGAATCTCCACTCTCGCTGTGGGGCTGCTGCTGTTTCTCGCCATTGGGTGCGATACGACCTCCGGTCCATCCACAGCGTTCGTTGAGGGTGTCCCGATTCTTTCTACCTCCACTCCGTTCGAGTTCGAGGAGGGGGGCGAGGTCGGCCTCCGATCTCCCCTCCTCAGTCCAGATGGGAAGAGAGTCGCCCTCTTCCGTGTCCCATGGTCTCCCTCCCCTGATGTCTCAGTCTTTGACCTCGACGGTGGAGAAATCGCCACGTTCTCGGTCGAGAGGGGAACCGCCGGGCTCGACTGGTCTCCGAACGGAGAGCGGATTGTCTACGCGGCTGGGTTTGCCGTCTTCACTACGCGCCCCGACGGCTCAGACCGCCGCCGAGTAGGGGGTGGGGTACAGCCGACATGGAGCCCCGATGGTCGCTGGATCACCTACGTGCGAACAGTATGCGCCGACCCTCCGTCACCACCCTCGTGTGGGGTAATGATCGCGGAGGACGTTGAATTGGAGGAGGAAGGCCCGGTCAATACCGTACCGTACGGAGGGAGCCCCGCTTGGCACCCAGATGGCCTTCGTCTCTTCTACTCTGCCCCCCGCCCCGATGAGGGCGTCGAAGCGATCGGAGTGGCTACGGTCAGACCAGATGGGCTCGCGCGGAAGACCGAGATTCTTCCTTACCGGCATCGATTCGTCCGCGACCTTGACATATCGCCAGATGGGACCCGGATCGTGTTCGCCGCCGAGGATGGGACCTGGGTCGCCGCGTCGGACGGGTCGTGGGAGCGCCTTGTACTCCCAACGCTGGTCGAGGGAGGCAATGGGGTCGCCGAAGCCGAGGCCACACTCACCGGCGGGGCGTCCTGGACGCCCGACGGTCGACTCATCTATGACCTTTTTCGGGCTTCACGCTATGCGGCGTCCCCCATCACGGGGGGGGCATCGGCTGAGGGCGTCCTTACTGTCCACCTCGTGGACTCTACTACCGATTCATGAGGGGCGGCGTCCGCTCAGCTCTTCCGTCACCATCCTCCTTAACCACCGTGATGTGGCCGACAAGATGGAGGACACCGACGTGGCCCGCCACGGCCTCCTCGCGCTCTTCGACCGGCTTGGTGGGAACGACCAACTCCACGGACACCTCTGGGAAATGCAGGTAGCCGGCCACCTCGCGCGGAGACCATCGACCGGCTCGGTCGCTGTGGCCCAGCCGCTCCTCGGGGGCTCGGACATCGACATCCTCGTCGATGGCGTTGTGTACCAAGCCAAGGTCAATGCCGAAGCGTTCCGGCACCGATCGTCCGGTATAGGCCTCGAGCGGTCGATTAATCGGTACCTCGGGTTCGCACGGGACACCGGCTACACCGAGGTGGTCTACATCTGCCCCCCTCGGCAGCCAGCCCACAGGGTCGGCGTGACACCCGACACGGCTACCCGGTTCGAAGACCTCGCGGCCGGTTCCAGCAAGAGGGTGGACCTCCTCACGGGCATGACGCTCGATTGGGAGTGGGACATCCCGTTCAAATAGATGAGCTTCCGCCTTACGGCCCACCGCCAGAACCAAGCCCAGACCCGCTTGGTGTCCGCCGAGTCGGCTCAAGTCGCTCTCGACCGCGTCCTCGCTGCGCCTGGGTTCGCGCCGTGCCACCCTCCCGACGATGTCCTCGCCGAGCAGGCGCCGACGCTGCCCCCCCGCGACGCCCTAGATGTTGACCCAGAGGGGGGCGCTGTCGCGGTCGCCATCGACGTCAACGCCCTCGCCCGGCCGCCCGGTCGGAACTCCAACCGCCGCCTCGACACGGCCACGCTCGACGCTGCCCTGAAGCTCGTTGACCAAGCCGGGCGTTGGAGGGCACAACCATACGTGCGTCTGAGTGTCGCGCTCCCATCGACCGGCCCGTTTGATCCCGTCGAGTTCGGGGATGTCCGGCTTGCCGTCGGGGATTCTGACGTGCCCAGTGGAGACGCGCCCCCGCACTTCGGCTCGTTCACAGTCGGCGTCGCCCACCGCCTCGCGAACGGTTCCCTCCGCCTCGGGAACGACCTTGCGGGCGAGTACAACCGAGTGCTCGGGGCGGTCGGGCTCTTGGACGATCTCGCCGCTGTCCTCGATGCCACTCCGGTGCCCGTTCTCGACGATGCCCTCGCGTCGCCCCTCGCCGACGCCGGACACGTGGTCCTCAACGTCCGCGATCCCGACACCCTCTTGCTCACGTCCGACGTCCGACGGATCGGTGGACGCCGCACGGTCGAACTCGAGCGCGAGGCGCTAAAGGACGGCCGACGTGTGGTGAAACTGCCGGGCCAGGTGGGCCTTGGCGGCGGCGGGCGCAACTTCGCTACCCTCACCGTCCTCGACCCCTCGCGCCCGTTCACGATCGGTCAAGTCCGGGCCGTGCTCGAACTCTGGGGCGGTCGGGTCTACAGTGGGGAGATCGGCCTCGCATTCTCTCCGGGTGCTTACGACCAACTACGTGCTGAGACGGCAAACTCCGACCCCGTTGGGCAGTGGTCCGTCCGGTTTCGCTCGCTCGGCGTCCGCGACGCAACTGCCCTTGAAGCCTCAAACCTTACGCCCTCCGTCTACGGCGAGTTCGGCGTCGGCTCGGTCACCGAGCCCAGCGGGGAGCGCATCGACCTTGTCCTCGTCCCTGACGTCCGATCCTACCGAATCCGGGCTTACGCCTACGCCCTCGATACTGACGTGGCGGGCGTCCTGGCTCGCCTCCTCGGAGACGCAGGCGTCGTGGACACCGGTCCAGCCCACTGACCGGTACTCAGTCGCCTTCTGTTCGAACCTAGCGCATCCCCATGACTTGTCGCCCTTACGCCCTCACCCTTCTACCCACGCGCATCCTTCTACTCGCGGTCGCCCTCCTCGCATCCCACGCTACCCACGCCCAAGCCTCCGCTGAGCAACAGCCCTACTTACTCCCCTTCGCGTCGGCGGGCAACACTCTCAACCTTGCGGTGGCGAACACCTCCGCCGACCGGAAAGTAGATGCTGCAACCGTCGTGCTCTTCTCTGCCCCCGAGTGGATCACCGTCTCACCTAGTCGGCTTGACCTCGGCGCGGTGGCGGCCGGCGCGGAGACGGAAGCGACGTTTGCCCTTGACCTTGACCGCCGCGCTCCAGTCGGCGAGGAGGGTGCTGTCGTGTTCGACGTGCTCGACGAGTCCGGCGCAGTCCTGCAACGGAAGACCGTCCGCGTTCGGGCTGCGGCCCCCGACCGCCTCGCGCTCTCCCCGCCCTACCCCAACCCCGCCCACGGCGAGGTCACGGTCCCCTTCGAGGTCCCCACGACAGGGGAGGTCCGCGTCGCGGTCTACGACGCGCTCGGGCGCGAGGTCGCCGTCCTCCACGACGGCGAGGCTGAGCCCGGCGCGCACGAGGCTAGGCTCGCGGCGGGCGCCCTCGCCTCCGGGGCCTACGTCGTCCGCGTGACCTCGGGAGAGGCCTCCGACGTGGCCCGGATCGCAGTCGTCCGCTGAGGAGCGGCGCCTGCTTCTGGGGACGAGCCCGACTTCGCGTAAGACCGAGAGAGCGAAGTCCGCGAGGGCGTCGGGGACTTGTAGTGTCTGCCTGACTCGCTAAACCGGCTATCTTCGCGCGGTAAACGAGCCAACGCGAAGTGATGCCTCCCGCCAAAGCCTCCGTCGAACGTGGCGACCACGACCGCCAGCGCGACGTCCGCCGCCTCGCCAAGCTCCTCCGCGACGGCGGCTACACCTACGACCAGTCGAAGCACCTCGTCGCCGAGGCCCGCCGCCGCGTCGGGCTCACCCCGCCGAAGCGGAGGCGCGGCGCCGTCGACCGGCTGACGAGCGAGGAGTTCGACGCGCTCCTCGACACGGCCTACGAGCAGAGCGGGACCCGTGGGCTCATGGTCCGGACCCTCGTCGAGACCGGCAGCCGAGTCGGCGCCTTCTGCCGGATGCGGGCCGACGACGTCTCGTTCGCCGACCTCGAGGTCCGCGTCGTCGACAAGGGAGACAAGGCCCGCGACGTCCCCATCCTCCGCTCCTTGGCGAACGAGCTCCGGCTCCACCTCGGCGAGCGCCGGACGGGGTACCTCTTCCCGTCGCCCCGCGGCGGGGAGTACTCGAAGCGCCGGGTCCAGCAGATCGTGAAGGAGGTGGCGTCGGAGGCCGGGATCACGAAGCGGGTCTACCCCCACCTCCTCCGGCACACGACGGCCCAGCGGCTGGCTGACCGGGGGATGCCGGAGAACCTGCTCCAGCGGTTCCTCGGCCACGAGAGCCCGGAGACGACGCAGGTCTACTACGAACCCTCGCGGGCCAACGTCGACCGGGCCTTCCGCGAGGCGATGGGCGGGACCCGGCTCGGCGGCGCCTCCGACGGGCGGTAGCGCCGTGTCGGTGGGCCGCTACGACGTCGCAGATCAGGTACGCCTCTCGGCGGACGACCTCGCCCTCGTCGCCCGCCGCCGCCACGACCACACCCGGCTCGGGCTCGCCTACCAGGTCGCCTTCGTCCGGCTCACGGGGCGCCTCCCGCGCCAGCGCCCGTTCGAGACCGAGCCCGACCTCCTCCGCCTCGTCGCCGACCAGCTCGACGTCGGAGGCGCCGAGCCCGAAGCCCTCGCCGCTCGGTACGCCGCCAGACGGCCGACGGTCTCCGAGCACGCGGACGTGGTCCGTCGCCACCTCGGCGTCCGGCCGTTCGGCGACGCCGAGCGCGCCGCGCTCCGGGTGCACCTCCGCGTCGAGGCCGCCCACCTCGAGCGCCCCGCCGGGCTCGTCGCCGCGGCCGAGGCGTACCTCCGGCGGGAGCGGGTCCTCCTCCCGGCCACGTCCGCGCTCCGGCGGCTGGCCGGCGAGGTCCGCGCTGAGGTGGCCGAGGAGATCGACGAGCGGGTCGGTGCCGCGTTGTCCGACGGCGTACGGGTGGCGCTCGACGGCCTCCTCGACGTGGACGACGACCGCCTGACATCCCCCCTCCAATCGATCAAAGACCCGCCGGGCCACGCCTCCCCACGAGCGCTCGTGGCCGAGGCGGAGAAGCTGGAGACGATCCGCGCCACGGGCGTGCTCGGCGTTGACCTGGGGTGGCTCCGGCCGAGCCTCCGGAAGGCGCTCGCCCACCGCGTCCGGGCCTCGACGGCGTACCGGCTCCGCGAGCTCAGGGCCGAGCGCCGCTACGCCGCCCTCGTGTGCTTCCTCCACGAGGCCCACGCCGACACCGTCGACCACGTCGTCGACCTCCACGCCAAGCTCGTGACCGGCGCGTACGGCCGGGCCGAGCGGGCGATAGGCGAGGAGGCGAAGCGCAGCCGCCGCTCTCATAAGTCGACCGTCCGAGCGCTCCGCGACATCGTCGCCCTCGTCGCCGACCGGGCGGCGAGGGGTCGGGCCGCGACGGCGGGGACGGTCGCGGACCTCTGGGCCGACGTCACCGAGCTCGTCCCGGAGGACGCCGTCCTGGAGCGGATCGGGGAGGCCGACGCCTGGCTCGCGGACGGCGACCCGTTCGCGCGCGTGGCCGACCGGCTCCCGTACCTCCGGCGGTTCTCGCCGACGCTCCTGGCCGCGCTCGACTTCGAAGCCGACCCCGCTGGCGGCTCGCCCCACGCCGACGCCCTCGTCGAGTCGGTCGCCGTGCTCCGCGCGATGAACGAGGGCGGGAAGCGCCGGGTGCCCGACGGCGCGCCCACGTCGTTCATCCCGAAGGCCCGCCGGAGGCACGTCGAACGGGGCGGGGGGATCGACCGGGCGGCGTACGAGGCCGCCGTGCTGACGGCGCTCCGCGACGAGGTCCGGCGCGGGAACGTGGCCGTGGCCGGGAGCAAACGGTTCGGGAAGCTCTCCGACCTCTTCATGCCCGAGGACGCCTGGGAGGCCGAGCGGGCGTCGTTCTTCGGGCGGGCCGGACTCCCGGCCGACGGCGCCGAGGCCGTCGGGCTCCTCGCCACCCGGCTCGGCGCGGCCTACGACCGGCTCGTCGCCGGGCTCCCGTCGAACGCCTACGTCACGGTCGCGGACGGCCGGTGGCGGTTCGGGTCCGACCCGGCCGACGCGCTCGGCGAGGGCGGCGAGGCCCGGCTCGCCGAGCTCAAGGCGTGGCTCGCCCGCCGGGTCCGGCGCGTCCGGCTCCCCGACCTCCTCATCGAGGTCGACAACGCGCTCGGGTTCACGCGCCCCCTCACGCTCGCGCCGACGGGCGAGCGGAGCCCGGCCGACGTGTGCGAGGCGGTCGCCGCGGTCATCGCCTTCGGGTGCAACCTCGGCCCGCAGACGATGGCCGAGCTCACCGACGGCGTGAGCTACGACCGGATCAAGCGGCTCGCCGACTGGCGGCTCCACGGCGACGCGCTCCGAGGAGCGCTCGCCTCCGTCGTCAACGGGATCGCCGGGCTCGACACCGCCCGCGTGTGGGGCGAGGGGAAAACGTCGTCGTCGGACGGGCAGCGGTTCCTGTTCCCGAGGAAAACGCTCAAGCGGACGTACAGCCACCGGATGAGCGACTACGCCCTCGAGTTCTACAACTTCATCGCCGACAACTACGCCCCGTTCCACGTCGTCCCGTTCGAGACCGTCGAGCGCGACTCGGGCTACGTCTTGGACGGCCACCTCTACCACGAGTCGGACCTCGAGATCGACGAGCACTACACCGACACGCACGGGTACACCGAGGTCCAGTTCGCCGCCTTCGCGCTCCTCGGCAAGCGGTTCGCGCCTCGCATCCGGGGCCTCCACAAGCAGCGGGTCTACCGGGCCTCCGACGACGAGGGGGCCGCCGCCGGCCCCGTGCGGTACGGGCCGCTCTGGCCCATGCTCTCGGCCCGCGACCGCAGGCTCCGGCTCCGCTGGGTCGAGGAGGAGTGGGACCGGATCGGCCGGTTCGTGTGCTCGCTCGCGACCGGGCACACGACGGCGTCGGTGGCGATGAAGCGGGTCGTCGCCTTCGGCGGGGCCAACCACTTCTACCGCGCGCTCGGGCGGGCGCTCAAGACGGAGTACGTCCTCGACTACGTCGGGCGACCGGAGCTGAGGCGGCGCGTCCGGCGGGGGCTGCTCAAGTCGGAGGAACTCCACGCGCTGGCGCGGGCCGTGTTCTACGGGAAGCGGGGCCGGGCCGACCAGCGGGACTTCCGGCGGCTCTCCTCGACGGCGAGCTGCCTCACGCTCGTCCTGGCCTCGATCATCTACTGGCAGATCCGCGAGATCGAGCGCGTGGTCGCAGAGGCGGCAGACGACCCCGACGCGCCGGACTTCGAGATGCTCCGTCACGTGAGCCCAGTGCAGTGGGAGAACGTCACGCTCTACGGGGCCTACGACGTCCGGCCCGAGCTCGTCCGGGCGCGGCGGGGTTCGTGACCACCCTCCGCTACCGTACACGATTACACGTTTCTGCCCGCTACCCTCATCGCCTCCGCCGTCGCCTCGACCAGGGCCTCTACCCGATCCCGCACGGCTCCGTCCTCGAACAACGGGCGCCTGCGCCGCGTCACCAGCTCCACCCGGTAGACGATCCGGTGCAGCACGTCGCCATCGCGACAGAGGGGCGAGTCATCGAGAACGGCGGAAGGTCCGGACATCGGGGCGAATAGCGAGCGGCAGTCCCTCAAACCTAGCGCACGATGACGACTAGGGTCCGTCGCGCTAGAGTCCACATCCGGGAAGCTTCCCGACATGCCCAACATGTCGAGGTTCCGGCTCCCGCAAGGCCCCCAGCCGATGGACGTCATCGGCCCGGTCGTCCGCGCGCGCCGCAAGGAGCTCGGCATCAGCCAGGCCACGCTCGCCGAGCGCGCCGCCATCGACCGCACCTACGTCAGCAGCATCGAGCGCGGCCAGCGCAACCCGACCCTCCCCGTCTTGATTCTCCTCACCGTCGGCCTCCAACTCCCCCAGGGCGCCCTGCTAGCAGCCGTCATCGACGCGATCGCAAACCAAGACGATTGGCTCGCGCGCGCCATCGAGCGGGGCTCCGTCGTCGAGTAGGCGAACCGCACGCGCTCTCCGTCCCCCTCCAGGCCTCTCTACCGCGTGAACACGGGCTACCCACCTCTGGCGCCGACGCGCGCGCCTCTGGCGGGACGCTTAGGACCGAGAGATCCTCGCCTCGAAGTCGTTGCAATCCGTCTCCGGCACGGGCACCGTCGTGACCATGTACTGGTGCGCGAACGCCGCCCCCACACGTGCGATCTCCTCGAACTCGGCCTTGAGCGGCGCCGCCGCGTCGTAGCGCAACCGGTGCGCGATGCTGTGGGGCGCCATCTTTGGCGGGGCCATGACCTCGACGATGACCTGGGCCGGGCTCACCTGGCACCGCACGACCTCGCACCCGATCTGGCCTGCGATCTCCGTCATCAGCTCCTCGCACCGACGACGCGCGCGCTCGTCCTGGAAAAACGGCCGCCGACGGCGCGTCACGATCAGGACGTAATACCGCAGCCAGTAGACCGCTTGCCCGTCCGTGCCGTAGTCCGGCCTCGCGGGATCGGGCACGCGGTCCCCGGAGAGGGAAGGATCAGTGGACGGCATATCAGGAGGGACGATGCGGGGAGAGGCAGGGTCGGTCACGGATGAGCAGAACGGGTTAACCGATCCTTAACAAAAACGAGGGATTGCCTTGATCGAGTCGAAAGGTGCCGAAGCAAATCCACGTCATGCCAGGCGCTCGCGTGACGGAAAAGATGAAATGGGATGTACCTTTTCGTCTCTGGCGCGCCACCGCCAGAGCGGTCTGCTGCTGGGTTGGGCGAGAGTCCTGTCCGAACGCAGAGGGCCGGCAAACCCCCTTTTTAGCGCAGCGAGGCCGGATCCCTCGCCACAAGGAATCCGGCCTCACTCCTTCGAGTCGGGACCATCGGTCCTGCGACGTGTGCCGATCAGGTCCCTCCAAGATACGAGCGTGTCTCGGAGAACGGTGCCCTCGCACGCCCTGGCCCGGCTCGGCATCCCACCCACCCATGCCTCACCCCCCAGCCGGGACGGGCGCCTCTGGCGCGCACGGCTCTCCCGCCCACCGCGCCGCCCGCACCCGGAAGATCAACCTCGACCGCCAACTCTCCCGCATCCTGGAAAAAGGCGCCCGTGAGGCGGGGGCCGTCGCCCTGTCCCCCACCCTCTTCGTTCAGGCCATGCTCCCGCACCAGGAGGTGTTCGAGCGCGACGCTGACGGCCGCCCCGTCGAGATCCCCGACGGGATCGGCGGCACGATGAGGCTTCTGGCGCGGGAGTACTCGGCCACCAACGGCGAGTTCACGCTCTCCGTCCGTGCCGGCATGGAAAAGGGACCCGGCCACCTCCACCCGCGCGTCTCACGCGGCATCCCGTATGGCGGCCTGGCGCGGCTCCTCCTCGCGTTCATCGTGACCGAGGCCCGCACCAAGGACTCGCCCACCATCGACCTCGGCGGCACCATCAGCGCCTTCTGCGCGCGCATGGACATCACCCCGAGCGGCGGCGACAACGGACGCCTCCGCTACGTCCTCGACCAGCTGCAGCGGCTCGCCACGTGCGTGGTGACCTTCGAGTGGGAAACGATCACGCCCGGGCGCCGCGACCTCAAGGGCGAGCACCTCCTCGTCGTCGACGACTACCACTTCTGGAGCCGGGCGGGCACCCGTACCTCCGAACCCATCGACGGAGGCTCGATCACGCTCTCGGCCAGGTTCTGGAGCGAGATCGTGTCGAGTTGCTTCCCCCTCGACTTCCGCAAGGCGCAGCTTTTCCGCGGCCGACCGGCGGCCTACGACCTCTACCTCTGGCTCACCTACCGGCTCGCGGGGATGCAACGGACCGGGCGGCCCAGGATCGTCGTGAGCTACGACGACCTCCACGCGCAGCTCGGCAGCCACTACCAATCCGACGAACACGGCGTGCTCACCGCGCGGGGCAAGAAGGACTTCGCCTACCAGGTCCGCAAGGCGCTCCGGGCGATCCGCGGCGTCTGGCCGGAGCTGTTCTATGAGACGCCGCGCGGCCGGATCGTCCTCCACTCCACAGGTCCCGACGTGGAGTACAGACCACCAAAGAAGCCGAAGGCCTGACGGCCACCCGGACGCACGGGCGGCGTCCACCCGAACCCAGGCGACCGCAGAGACGGACGGGCCGCTGGCGAGCCGAGAGGCGCCGCTGGCGGCCCGCTCTGCTGTGCGCTCCGAATGGCGATAGGACGCTGTGGACAAGCACATCCCCGTCCGAGTTGTCCACGAATAGACGTACGACCTTCTCGGAATAGACGTGCGGCCTGCGAATACCCGTGCGACCACCTTATATGTATAGAGACCGCGCGGCGACTGAATACACGTGCGACCATCCTGTATAGACAGGGACGCCGAGCAGCCTCTGGCGTCCGAATACTCGTGCGTCCATCCTCTAACCCTTCCTTTAAACCTCTGTAACGAGGCGAGGCTGAAGTGTGGAAAAAGGTCTCCCGTCTCTCGACGGGAGGTCTGCTGTGGATGGATCCAAGGGAAGGGTTCCAATAACGGAAATAGTCCTTCGTACCCCACAGCCGACGTCTCACCGGCCGGGCTGGACCGACCGCGTCACGCGCGTCGGACAGAGGCAGGCTGAAGCCCGACGGTGCCAGCCGCTTCGCGCCCGCCCCCGCCTCCGCGGCGCCAGCGGAGTACGCCACGACGCTGGGTGCCCGGGCGGACATCGTGCCAAACGGGAAAGACACCGCGCTGCACCAGCGCCGGCGTCGGCACGGTCGCAGCCCAGACGTCGAGCGCTGGCCGACCGCCGAGCACCAGGCGGAGCGGAGATGGGACAGGGCGCGGCGCGCGGACCGGGACCAGGCGCACGGACGAGACGCCGACCGGGTGGGGCGCGCGCGCCACCACCCGCCTCTTCAGCGCGGCGGCCGCGGCCAACCCGACGAGCCGCTGGTCGAACCCAGGCGACCACCACCACGGGCAGCGCGCGGTTGAGACCTCCCATTTCCGCCGCCGCCGCTGAGATCCGTGACAAGGTGGCAGCGGGCGCGGCGAGGTGCAGAATCGCCCCACTCGGTTCAGCGGGGCCGATTTGAGCCTTTCGGCCGAAACAGTCCGGAATCGAACCCTCATAACAGACATTATGAGGGCACCTCAAAAAAAAGATGCGCAGACCGGGGCGATGTGTCGCCTGATAGGTGTGGCGCGCGTTTCGGCCCAAAGGGCCTGTCTTGGCCGGTTCGAGGGCGTCGACCTCGCAGCCCGACACCCCTCGCACATAGGGGAGGTCCCGTGGTGCGCTTGACACGGAGCCGCCTGTCCGGGTTCTTCCGGCATCGTCACGCCAGAGGCTGGCATGACGAACACTCCCCGTTCTCCAGCGTCCAC